>NZ_JAMYPO010000003.1:0-300154 GCF_040320365.1 Mesorhizobium sp. M0701 | reverse complement strand
AGAAGAATCATACAGCACACGCCGGCGGAATCCGACACGTCACAACCGAGTCAATCCGTCGCAGCAAGATGTGTATACGCCCTAGCGCTTTCGCGGGGCGAGGAACCCTAGTTCTGCAAAGCCCGCTTACTTGACCACCGGCAAATCCCTGGCGAAATCTTCCATGTCGGCCCAGGGATCGCCTGACGTCGCCAGCAGGCCCGGCAGCGACGAATAATTCAGATCCTGCGGAGCGTCGATGGATTCCAGATCGCTCCAGCTCACCGGCGTCGAGGCCGGCAAATTGGTGCGGGCGCGGAGCGAATAGGGAGCCGCAGAAGTGTGGCCGCGCGCATTGCGGTGATAATCGATGAAGATACGCCGCTTGCGGTTATCCTTGCCCATGGTGGTGGTGAAAGTGTCGGGCGCGGTGGCGGCAAGATGCGTCGAGATGGCGCTGGTCGCCTGGTGCAATTTCTTCCAGTTCTGCTTTTGCGTCACCGGCACTGATATGTGGATGCCGTGGCCGCCGGACGTCTTGGCGAACGGCACCAGTCCTAGCGCTTCCAGCTCGCCCTTAATGTGCACCGCCGCCTCAACCACCTCGCGCCAGGCGATCCCCTCGCCCGGGTCGAGGTCGAAAACGATCAGGTCCGGCTTGTCGAGCCGCGTGCGATGGGTGCCCCAGGTGTGGAACTCGACGACACCGAACTGCGCCAGTGCCAGATAGCCCTTGGCGTCTTCCACCGAGAGATAGGATTTGGTCTCGCCCTCCGAATTGGTCGCTTCGAAAGTCGCCACCGATGACGGCATGCCGGTGAAGGCGTGGCGCTGGAAGAAACAGTCCTGCGGCCTGCCGGTCGGGCAGCGCACCAGCGACACCGGCCGGCCAAGGATGTGCGGCAGCATGAAATCGCCGACCAGCGCATAATAGACGGCAATGTCGAGCTTGGTCGGGCCGGTCTTGCCGAACAGCCGCCGCGTCGGGTTGGTCACCCAGATGGTGGCGAGGTCGGCCTCGGCGATCAGCCGCTTGCGCTTGGCCGAAACCGGCGTCGACAGGCCGACGTCGCGCAGGCCGCGGAACACGGCATGGCGCAGCGCATTGTCGGTGGTCCGGTTGGCGTAGTGGATATGCGCCGAAAGCAGCGGCCGCACCCAGTTCATCTCGCGCATGATTTCGCGGGGAACCCCTTCGGGCGCGGACGCCCCGGCGCGCAAAGGCTCCAGCCGGGCCAGCAACTCGGTGGCGGTGGCGGCATCGAAGCCGGTGCCGACCTTGCCGCGATAGTGCAATTCGCCATCCTCGAATTCGCCGAGGCCGAGTGCGGCCAGCCCCTCGGCCGCGTCGGAGACAGTGTAGCCGGCGATAACGAAGTCGCCGGTCTGAAGCGCCTTGGTCTTGGTCCAGGTCTTGGTACGGCCGCTCTGGTAGATTGCCGTGGCGCGCTTGGAGACGACACCCTCGAGCCCCATCTCGGATGCCTGGTCATAAAGTGCCTGGCCGTCTCCTTCGACATGATCGCTGAGCTGGATGGCCGAATTGGCGCCGAGACCGGACAGCAATTGCGAAAGCAGCGCCTTGCGCCGGCGGAGCGGCGCTTGTCTCAGGTCCCAGCCGTCGAGATATAGAAGATCGAAGGCGTAGAAGTGGAGCTTGTTGCCGGCGCCTTCGGCCAGCGCGTCTTGCAAAAGGGCAAAGCGGCTGATGCCCTTGGCGTCGAGCGCGACGATCTCGCCGTCGATGATCGCCTCGCGGCACGGCAGCCTGGCGAATGCAAGCGGCAGGTCGCCATAGCGCTTCGTCCAGTCGAGGCCGGCGCGGGTGATCAGCCTGACTGCGCCGTTAGCGAGATGCGCCATGGTGCGGTAGCCATCGAATTTGATCTCATGCAGCCAGACTTCGCCCGTTCGGGCCGCTGGGTCATCGCCGCCCGGCGGCTTCGGAACCTGCGTAGTCAGCTGCGGCACGATGCGGGTGGGCGGCGGCGCCTTGACGGCGCCCGGCAAAGCGCCGGGTTTCAGCACCACCGGCCTGGCAGGTTTGGCGGCAGGCTTCGGCGTTGCCACCAGCTCCTCGATGCGGCGTCCGGATTTGACGCTTTCCGGGCGGGCTTCCAGTATGTCGAGCTTGGCGTCGGCGGCCAGATCGCGCTCCTTGAACAGCAGCCAGTTCTTCTTGCCCTCATCCTCGCCGGGCTTCGGTTTCAGCCGCGTCAGCATCCAGCCGCCATTCAGCTTTTCGCCGGCGAGGCGGAACTTGAAGGAACCGGTGCGCAGGCTCTTCTCGACATCGTCCATCGGCGCCCAGACGCCGGTGTCCCAGACGATCATCGGCCCGCCGCCATATTCGCCTTCGGGAATGACACCTTCGAAGTCGATATACTCGAGCGGATGGTCCTCGGTCTCGACCGCCAGCCGTTTGTCGGCGGGGTTGAGCGACGGGCCTCGCGGCACCGCCCAGCTCTTCAGCACGTCGCCGACCTGCAGGCGCAGATCGTAGTGATCGGCGGTGGCGTGATGCTTGTGGACAACGAAACGATTGCCCTCACCCGCAACCAGACCGCCGGCTGGTTCCGGCGTCCTCGTGAACTCGCGCTTGGCGCGATAAGCCTTGAGCTTCGAAGGAGCTGGCATGGACTAGGCGCGGGTGGTGGGCAAAAGCAACGAGCGCGGCATCAAAATCCCATCGCAGCGGCGCTCCAATGTCACGGCATGGATCCCAGGGTCTCCGCGACGTCGCTTAGCTCCTGCTCCGCCCTGGGATGACGAAGGATGGCAGGTCACGCCGCTCAATCGTCGGTGGCCGGCGTCAATTCGAGCTCGGCCGGCGACAGGCCCTGCTGCAGCTGGCTGAGCCGGAATTCGTCGACCCAATAGGCTTCGCCGTCGACCAGCACCCGCGCGCTGTAGCTGCCGGCCGAAAAACGCTGCGCGGTGATGTACACCTTGTGGCGGTCGAGCGCGTTCCGCACCGCGGCGCGCTTGGATTTCTGACTGGCGACGGAACTGGCCATGCTGGTTACTCACGCACAAGCCGCAAGGCGGCGTGCCTTAAGGATGGCCGAGAGCGTGTCGGCTGTCAATTTGGCGGTCGCTGCGAGCCGCGCGCGGTGGCGCCTCCCGATCTGTGGAAACCGAGCCGGTGCGCTATATTGCCCTGGCGGCTTGGAACGCGATGCTGATCCGGAGAGCTTCACATGACATTGACGATGCGCAAACTCGGCAGCCAGGGCCTGCAAGTCTCGGCAATCGGTCTCGGCTGCATGGGCATGAGCCAGTCCTACGGCCCGGCCGACGAGGCGGAATCGACCGCCACGCTGCACCGCGCCATCGAACTCGGCTGCACCTTCCTCGACACCGCGGAAGTGTACGGGCCGTTCACCAACGAGGAACTGCTCGGCCGCGCGCTGAAGGGCCGGCGCGATGAGGTGACGATCGCGACGAAATTCGGCTTCCGCATTGAAAACGGCAAGCAAGTCGGCACCGAGCGCGACAGCCGGCCCGAACATATCCGCGAGGCTTTGGAAGGTTCGCTGAGGAGGCTCGCCACCGACCACGTCGACCTCCTCTATCAGCACCGCGTCGATCCGGCGGTGCCGATCGAGGATGTGGCGGGCGCTGTCGGCGAGCTGATCGCTCAGGGCAAGGTCCGCTTCTTCGGCCTCTCTGAAGCCGGCGCCGCCAATATCCGCCGGGCGCATGCCGTGCATCCGGTGTCGGCCGTGCAGAGCGAATATTCGCTGTGGGAGCGCAATCTGGAGCCGGAAATCATTACGCTGCTGAAGGAGCTCGGCATCGGCCTGGTGCCGTTCTCGCCGCTCGGCCGCGGTTTTCTCGCCGGCGATGTCAGGCGCGCCGAAGACTATCCGGAGGGCGATTACCGGCGCGGCGATCCGCGCTACCAGGGCGCCAACTATGACGCCAACATGCAGGCGGCGGCCACGACATCGCCGCGGCCAAGCGCGTCAAGCCAGGCCAGATCGCGCTGGCCTGGCTGCTCCACAAGGGGAGCGACTTCGGCATCGACATCGTGCCGATCCCCGGCACCAAGCGCAGAAAATACCTCGAGGAGAACGTCGCCGCGGCTTCGATCAGGCTGGACCCAGCCGAGATGCAAGTGCTGGACGACGCGCTGGCGCCGGGAAAGGTCGCCGGTGAGCGCTACGGCGAGCGCACCATGGTGATGATCGATCGGTAGGTCTTTGCCTGCTCCCGTTCTTGCGCAAAGCTCCGGCCTTGGCTAGCATCCGCCGGCAGGCACCGAGCGGAGGAGAACGTCGCGGTGGACCGGCTGGAGCGCCGTGCGTCCATTCAAACACGAGTTGGGCGCTCGAAGGACACTCCATTTTTGAATCGACGCAAGGAACCTTCCGGAAAACCCATTCCGGTTTCGGGGTCGTGCGCTCATCTGGGAGGAGACTAAATTGATCAACAGACGTGAATTCCTGCTGTCGACCGCGGCGATGGGCGCTTTGGCGCTGGCCGCTCCGCAACTGGCTTTTGCCCAGGACAAGCTGACCATCCTTGGTTCGGTGCCGAGCCTCGGCTTTCCGTTCTTCGTGCACATGCTGAACCAGATCAAGGCGGAAGCCCAGGCGCAGGGCGTCAACCTGGTCGAAAGCGACGGCCAGAACTCGGCGCCCAAGCAGACCGCCGATATCGAAGCGGCGCTCGTGCAGAAGGTCAACGCCATCGTCATCTCGCCGCTCGACGTCAACGCGCTGGCCCCAGCCATCGAGGAAGCGGTCAAGGCCGGCGTTCCCGTCGTCACCATCGACCGCCGCGTCGAAGGCGTCGAAGGCATCCTCGCCCATGTCGGCGCCGACAATGTCAAGGGCGGCGAGGCCGAAGCACAGGCCATGGTGGCGGCGTTCCCGAATGGCGCCAAGATCTTCCATCTGCAGGGTCAGCCCGGCGCCGGCCCGGCGATCGACCGTAACAAGGGTGTGCACAACGTCCTCGATCCTATGAAGGACAAGTACCAGATCATCTTCGAGCAGACCGCCAACTTCGCCCGCGCCGAGGCGCTGTCCGTCACCGAGGCCGGCCTTGCCGCCAACGGCAAGCCTGACGCGATCATCTGCGCCAACGACGACATGGCGCTTGGCGCGGTTGAAGCCTGCGCGGCGCGCAACTTCACCGACGTCAAGATCTATGGCTTCGACGCGCTTCCCGAAGCGCTGGTCGCCGTGCGCGACGGCAATCTGGCCGGCACGGTCGAGCAATTCCCCGGCGAGCAGTCGCGCACCGCCGTGCAGATCGCGGTCGCCTACGCCAGGGACAAGACCGAGCCGAAGGAAAAGCTGGTGCTTTTGACACCGATCGTCATCGGCAAGGACAACCTCGACAAGGCGGAGAGGCTGGGCGAGACGAAGTAGGCGAAGCCGACGGGACAGCACCCCCCTCTGGCCTGCCGGCCATCTCCCCCTCAAGGGGGGAGATTGGATGTCACGTCGGCTTTCGATAGTTTTCGATCTTGCAGAAGAGGCGAAGCCAATGAAGCTGCCAATCTCCCCACTTGAGGGGGAGATGTCCGGCAGGACAGAGGGGGCGCTGTCCCGCCATCAATCGCAAATTGGGAGCAACCTTTGCCCGCGACTGAAGCCACTGCGCCTTCACCCTCTCCCGCCCTGCTCACCGTCGAGGGCGTGACCAAGCGCTTTGCCGGCGTCACGGCGCTGAACGACGTTTCGCTCGAAGTCCGCCCCGGCGAGATTCTCGGCCTGCTCGGCGAGAACGGAGCCGGCAAATCGACGCTGCTCAAGATCCTGTCCGGCGTGATGCCGCCGTCCAGCGGCCGCATCGTCTTCGACGGCGTCGAATTCAATCCGCACAATCCACAAGATGCCAAGCGCCACGGCATCGTAACAATCTACCAGGAACTGAGCCTGATCCCGACGCTGACCGTGGCGGAGAATATCTTCATCGGCCGCGCACCGCTCGGCCGGTTCGGGCTGGTCAGCTGGCGGAAGATGGAGGAAGATTCGCGCGCGATCATCGCTCGCGTCGGCCTCGACCTCGACCCGGCGACGCCGGTGTCGGCGCTGTCGGTGGCCGAGCAGCAGCTGGTCGAGATCGCCCGTGCGCTATCGCTGAAGAGCCGCTTGATCATCATGGACGAGCCGACCTCGGCGCTGACCGAAACCGAAGTGCACAGGCTGATGTCGATCATGGACCGGCTGCGCAAGGATGGCGTCGCCATCATGTTCGTCACCCACCGGCTGGAGGAGGCCGCGGCGATCTGCGACCGCATGACGGTGCTGCGCGACGGCAGGCTGGCCGGCCATCTCGACCGCGAAGGCGGGCCGATCAAACTGCCGAAGATCATCGAGAAGATGGTCGGCCGCGCCGCTTCCGAGCTCTATGCCAGGCCGACGCAGCGCGACGTCGCCGGCGACGTCCGGCTCTCGGTGCGCGGCCTGCGCACGGTGCGCGATCCGCAGGCGCCGCACGCCATCGTGCTCGAAGGCGTCGATCTCGACCTCAAGGCGGGCGAAATCCTCGGCGTCGCCGGCCTCGTCGGCTCCGGCCGCACCGAGCTCGCCCGCGCCATCTTCGGCGCCGACCGCATTGCCGCCGGCACCATCAGGCTCGACGGCAAGCCGATCGCGCCCGCCTCACCCGCCGACGCCATCGAGCTCGGCATCGGCCTGGTGCCGGAGGACCGCAAGCACCAGGCAATCTTCGCAGCACTCGCCATCCTCACCAATTTCTCGATCGCCGCGCTCGACCGCTACTCCAGTGTCGGCTTCATGGCCGAGCGGCGCGAACGCGAGGCGCTGGCGAACTACAGGAAGATGCTGTCGATCCGCATGGCTTCGCCCGAGCAGGCGATCGAGGGCCTGTCCGGCGGCAACCAGCAGAAGGTGATCCTCGCCCGCTGGCTGGCGCGCGATCCCAAGGTGCTGATCGTCGATGAACCGACGCGCGGCGTCGATGTCGGCGCCAAGGCGGAAGTGCACCAGATCCTGGTGGAGCTCGCCGCGCGCGGCATCGCCATCATGATGATCTCGTCCGAGCTGCCCGAAGTGCTTGCGGTGTCGGACAGGATCGTCACCATGCGGCGCGGGCGCATCACCGGCGAGATGCCCGGTATCGAGGCGACCGAGGAGAAATTGATGGAACTGATGGCGCTCGACCAGAAGCAGGAAGCAACGCAATGACCAGTACGACCGAACGGAGCCAGCGCGGCGGCGTCAATATTGCGCGCCTGCTGATGAGCTTCGGCCCGCTGATGTTCCTGGGGTTGCTGATCGTCGTCTTCACCGTGCTGAAGCCGAGCTTCATCGACCCGATCAACCTGTTCAACATCATGCGCCAGATCTCGATCACCGGCCTGATCGCGCTCGGCATGACCTTCGTTATCCTTACCGCCGGCATTGACCTGTCGGTCGGCTCGCTGCTCGCCTTCTGCGGCATGGTCGCGGCGGTGGTGGCCAAGGGCGGCACCGCCAACACGCTGTCGCTGTCGACGTCTGGCACGCAAGGCTATGGCTGGTTCGCCGCGCTTCTTGCCGCCGTCGTCGTCGGTGCCGTGGCCGGCGGCGTCCAGGGCTTTGCCATCACCAGGCTGAAAGTGCCGCCCTTCGTCGTCACGCTTGGCGGCCTCACCGTGTTTCGCGGCCTGACCTTGACGATTTCCAATGGCGGCCCGATCTCCGGCTTCGACGCCTCGATGCGCTGGTTCGGTACCGGCCTGATCGGCCCGGTTCCGGTGCCGGCGATCATCTTCGCGATTGCCGCGATCCTTTGCCATATCGTGCTGCGCTACACACGTTACGGCCGCGCGGTCTATGCCGTCGGCGGCAATGCCGAGGCGGCACGGCTCTCCGGCCTGCGTGTCGACCGCATCCTGATCTCGGTCTACATCATCGTCGGCTTCTTCGCCGGCCTTGCCGCCTTCGTTTTGTCGGCGCGGCTCAACTCCTCCGAAGCCGTCGCCGGCATCGGCTACGAGCTGACGGTGATCTCGGCGGTCGTCATCGGCGGCACCTCGCTGTTCGGCGGCATCGGCAGCGTCGGCGGCACGGTGGTCGGTGCAGGACTGATCGGCGTCTTGCAGAACGGGCTGCAGTTCAACAACGTCTCGTCCTACACGCAAAGCATCGTCATCGGCCTGATCCTCATCCTTGCGGTGGCCTTCGATCGCTGGCTGAAATCGCGGGTGAGGCGGTGATAGCGGAGCGAACGCTGCGGTGCCGTAAACTGCCCGGGAGGTGGCGATGCCCCAAATAAGAACCATGACCGAACAGGACGTTCCGGCGGTGTCGCGGCTGCTTGGAGGGTCCTGGCGACACACCTATTCGCCGATCCTGGGTGCCGAGACCACGGCACGGCTTTCGGATGAGAGGCACGCGCCGGAGCGGTTGGCGGCCGAGCTCAGGGACGACAGCAAGATGTCCTTCGTCGCCGAGCGGGCTGACGGGTCGCTCGCCGGTTATGCGATGGCCGCGATGGACGACAAAGGCGAGGTCATGCTCGAGCGGCTCCATATAGACAAAAGCGAGTACGGCACCGGCCTTGCCGCCGACCTGCTGCATGCCGTTCTTGCCGCGCATGCGGGTATTCCCAGCATCGCCCTGGAAGTGATCGAGGGCAACGACCGCGCAATCGCCTTCTATCGCAAGCACGGCTTCGAGGTCGTCGAGCGCCGGCCGGCTGCACACGGGGTGGGCGGCCATGCCTCGCTGATGATGCGCCGGCTGCTACCGATGGCTTAGAGTGCTGTCGGCGAAGCTGCCAATCTCCCCACTAGAGCAGGCATTCGCGCATCCGCGCCGCGATCATTTGCGCTCCTCCTTGCCGGCCCCTAGGCGTTGAGCCGACAAAAACATCAGCGTGTAGGCCGCCTTGCGGCGGTCCCAGCCGGCCGACTCGGCCATATCCAGCAAGCCGTCGACCAAAGGCGCCAGCGCCGCCCTGCAGTCGGCTTCATAGTTGAAATCGTTTTTCGGGCGGGTCGGCGCCGCGATCTTTCCAAAACTGTCCATCATATCCATGGCAACACCTGCTCTGCATTAGTCCCGGACCGGCAAGACCGTGCCCGCCCTTGGCGGACACGGTCCATCTGCCGTTTCGAAGTCGCGCTTTGGAAGCCTGGCCTTAGAAGTCCATGCCGCCACCGCCGGGCATCGGAGGCATGGGCGTTTCCCTCTTCGGCTTCTCTGCCACCATCGCCTCGGTCGTCACCAGCAGGCCGGCGACAGAAGCGGCGCCCTGGAGAGCAGTACGCACGACCTTGGCCGGGTCGATGACGCCTTGACTGTAGAGGTCGCCGAACTCGTTGGTCTGCGCGTTCCAGCCATAGCCGAAATCGGCCGTCTCGCGCAGTTTGCCGACGATGATCGAGCCTTCCGCACCGGCGTTCTCGGCGATCTGGCGCACCGGCGCTTCGATGGCGCGACGCACGATCTCGACGCCGGTCTTCTGGTCGGGATTGTCGACGGCGACGTTGTCGAGCGCCTTCGCCGCCCTGAGCAGCGCTACGCCGCCGCCGGGCAGGATACCCTCCTCGACCGCCGCGCGTGTGGCGTGCATGGCATCGTCGACGCGATCCTTGCGCTCCTTGACCTCGACCTCGGTCAAGCCGCCGACGCGGATGACGGCGACACCGCCAGCGAGCTTGGCCAGCCGCTCCTGCAGCTTCTCGCGATCGTAGTCGGAGGTGGTTTCCTCGATCTGGGCCTTGATCTGGCTGATGCGCGCTTGGATTTCATCCTTGCGGCCGGCACCGTCGACGATGGTGGTGTTCTCCTTCTCGATCAGCACCTTCTTGGCGCGGCCGAGCATCTCCAGTGTGACGTTCTCGAGCTTGATGCCGAGGTCTTCCGAGATCGCCGTGCCGCCGGTCAGGATGGCGATGTCTTCGAGCATGGCCTTGCGGCGGTCACCAAAGCCCGGCGCCTTGACGGCTGCAACCTTCAGGCCGCCGCGCAGCTTGTTGACGACAAGCGTCGCCAGCGCCTCGCCTTCGACGTCCTCGGCGATGATCAGTAGCGGCTTGCCGGATTGCACGGCGGCTTCGAGCACGGGAAGCATGGCCTGCAGGTTGGACAGCTTCTTCTCGTGGATCAGCACATAGGGTTCTTCGAGCTCGACGCGCATCTTATCCTGGTTGGTGATGAAATATGGCGAGAGATAGCCGCGGTCGAACTGCATGCCTTCGACCACTTCCAACTCGGTCTCGGCGGTCTTGGCTTCCTCGACAGTGATGACGCCCTCATTGCCGACCTTTTCCATCGCCTCTGCGAGGAAGCGGCCGATCTCGGCATCGCCATTGGCAGAGATGGCGCCGACCTGAGCGATTTCGTCGTTCCTGGTCACCTTGCGGGCATTGGCCTTCAGTTCGGCGATGATTGCTTCGACCGCCTTGTCGATGCCGCGCTTCAGGTCCATCGGGTTCATGCCGGCAGCAACCGCCTTGGCGCCTTCCTGGACGATCGACTGCGCCAGAATCGTCGCGGTCGTGGTGCCGTCGCCGGCGGTATCGCTGGTCTTCGAGGCGACCTCGCGCACCATCTGCGCGCCCATGTTCTCGAACTTGTCCTCAAGCTCGATCTCTTTCGCCACCGTCACGCCGTCCTTGGTGATGCGCGGCGCGCCGAACGATTTGTCCAAGACAACGTTGCGGCCCTTGGGACCGAGCGTCACCTTCACCGCATTGGCGAGGATGTCGACGCCGCGCAACATCTTCTCGCGCGCTTCGGTATGAAATTTCACATCTTTGGCAGCCATTGGAACACTCCTCGATAGGCAGCTTTTCGTTGACTGGAATGCTTGTTCAGGCCCCCTCAGGCAGCCTTCTTCATCTCGCCCGTGGCTTCGATCACACCCAGCACGTCGCTCTCTTTCATGATGAGCAGATCCTCGCCATTGAGTTTGATCTCGGTGCCGGACCATTTGCCGAACAGAATGCGGTCGCCGACCTTGACGTCGAGCGGCTGCAACTGGCCGCTGTCGTCGCGCGCGCCGGGGCCGGCGGCGATGACCTCGCCCTCCTGCGGCTTCTCCTTGGCGGTGTCGGGGATGATGATGCCGCCCGCGGTCTTTTCGTCGACCTCGATGCGGCGGACCAGGATGCGGTCATGCAATGGACGGAACGCCATGTCGTTCTCCTCTCGGGACAAACAGATTTTCGAACATCCTCCTGACCGGACCGGCAATATCGGCCCGGCACGGGGTGCGCGACCCCTTCATCAGGCATCGCGCGCATACGAACTAGTCGCGCTTTTTTCAGCTTTCAAGAGGATCATGCAAAAATTTTAGCACTCGACGCCTGAGAGTGCCAATACGCTGTAATTGTTAGCACATTCGCCGTTTCCGGCGCGATGACCCGGCCGGATTTCCAAATCTGTCCGTCTCCTGAGCCGCTTGCGGCGGCTGGAACCTATGTGGAAGGCGAGGCGTTTTGCAGACGGAGGTTCATTGGGAAAGGAAGGATTGCATGATCAGCAGGGACTTTCAGCTCCAGATGCAAGGGTTTGGCCTCACCACGGCGGAGATCCACTACCGCCTGCCCGATCATCGAAGCCTTCTGCAGCTCTACATCTGGCAGGAATACGATATTGCCCCCGATTTCCCGACGCTGAAGCATTTCCTCGATTTCTGGGAGCGCGAGATCGAAGGCCCGCTGCATTCGGTGCGCGTCGCCCATCATCACCTGATCCAGCCCTCCGAATGGCGGGCCGTAAACGGCATTATCACCGTCCACTGAGGAGCAAGCCGATCTGCCGCTAGACAGCGGACAAAGTCTCTCGAGGTGGGGGATAGGTAGTTGCCCTCTCCCCATTTATTTTGGATCTCACAATATCGGAGGGGGTCCGGGCTAGCCGGCGTGGTCGACAGGCTTGCGGGCGAGCAATCCGGCGTTGCGCGCCGCCCTGACGAAGGCCTTGCGCGCATCACGCGCGGTGCGCCAGCCGTCGAGCGCGTCGCGGCAGGTCCGATAGGCGGCGCGCCAACTCCGGCCGCGTGCACGGTCCGGCCAATGCTGACGCATGCATTCGATGGCTTCCCAACTACTGGCGACCTTGCGCTCGCTGGATTGGAATTTCAACGTGATCGGCTCGGCGAAGCGGACGTCGTCCATCACCTCCTCCTTGTTTTCTGATCGTCTTCTTGTTTGAGCAAGCAACGTTATGCTGGCGGCACCGGCGGCCGGGCGGGGCGCTGAAGGACATGGTTCGTCTCTCTGCGCGGTTCAAGAGCATCGCGGCGACAGCCGGTTATTCCTCCTCGTCCGGCCCTTGCAGCAGTTCGATCAGCGTCGCTACTCTTGCCGTCGGCAGCGGTCGGCCCTCGTTCACCAGCGCCTCGTCGGCGGCGATCCAGGCCAGGGCCTCGCGCAATTCCTGGACCGTCCCGTCCGTCGCCGCAATGTCGGCGATCACGGCTTCGTCGACCGGGCCCAGCACAGAAATGATCTCGTCGCGTGTCATGGTCAGCTCCATCTGCGAGTGCCGGGAACGGGCCCGGCAACACAAGAAATCTGGGTCTTGACCTGCTGCAGACAATAACCGGCCGGGGAAGTCAGCGTTGGCAATTGAAACCGAACAGGCAATCTCCTGCCGGACATCTCCCCACTTGTGGCGAGATTGGCAGCCTCGCCGAGCCGACCGAAAACCGGCCCGAAAAACCGGCAACGCGAGAGCCACCGGGTCTTGACTTGCGGCGGACAATAACCAAATCGAAGGCACCGGTCGCCGAAATGGGGCCGGCGGAACCAGGGAGCGCCAGCTCTTTGGCGCCCCTCGTATCTATGTTGCTCGATGGAGGATGTAGCTATGAGAACCGCATTCGACTTTTCCCCGCTCTATCGGTCGAGCATCGGCTTCGACCGCGTCTTCAACCTGCTGGAAAATGCTCCGCAGGCTTTCGACGCCTGGCCGCCCTATGACATCGCGCGCAGCGGCGAGAACAACTACCGCGTCACCATCGCCGTCGCCGGTCTTTCCGAGGACGACCTCGAAATCACCCATGAACCCAACCTCCTGATTGTCTCCGGCCAGCACAAGGAGCCGGACAACGCGGAGTATCTGCATCATGGCCTCGCCACACGGCCCTTTACCCGCCGTTTCGAGCTTGCCGATCACGTCAAGGTCGCAGGCGCCTCGCTCGACAACGGCCTGCTCAGCATCGATCTGGTACGTGAGGTGCCCGAGGAGATGAAGCCTCGGCGCATCGCCATCGCGACCGATGTCGCCTCGCCGAAGACAGGGCCGAAGGTCGCGCAGGGCGAAGCAAACAAGCAGGCTGCCTGAATGCACCAGTCGAGAAAGGAGACTATGCAATGGCTATTCGTGATCTCATTCCGTGGGGCCGGGAGAACAATCAGGCCCCCAGCCTGTTCCGCAACGGCGATCGCGATCCGTTCCTGACGCTGCATCGCGAAATGAACCGCTTGTTCGATGAGGCGTTCCGCGGCTTCGACACGCGGCTGCCGTCGCTCGGTAGCTTCTCCGCTGCCCGCGTCAGCTGGCCGAGTGTCGAAATCGCCGATGGCGAAAAGGAGATCCGCGTCACCGCCGAAATCCCCGGCATGGACGCGAAGGACGTCGAGCTGCTGCTCGATGACGGCGTGCTGACGCTGCGCGGCGAGAAGCGCGAAGAGACCGAGGACAAGGACAGGCAGTTCTCCGAACGCTTCTATGGCCGTTTCGAGCGGCGTATCCCGCTCGGCTACGAAGTCGACGAAGACAGAGTGAACGCCGCGTTCCGGAACGGCGTGCTCAGCGTGACCCTGCCCTAGACCGAGCCCGCCCCGGCCAAGGCCAAGCGCATCGCCATCGGCAAAACCTGACAGCTCGCAGGACGTCGCCCCCTTCTGTCCGCCGGTTGCGGCTGACAGAAGGGGGCAAATTTCGATGACCCGTTCTCCCGACGTTCCGGTACCGCCAGATCAAGCGCAGCAGGCCCTGCAGTGCCTGACGACCGAGCATTTCGTGCTGCAAAATGCCCGCGCGGCGACCATTCAGGAAGCGAACCAGCGAGCCGATCTGTTCCTGACCTCGGTCTCGAGCGCAACGATTGCCTTGTCCTTCGTCGCGCAGGTCACGGAGATGGGCAGGCCGTTCGTGTTGTTCAGCCTGATCTTGCTGCCTTGCCTTTTCTTCATCGGCCTGGTTACCTTCGTGCGCGCGGTGCAGGTTGCCATCGAGGACATGGTGCATGCCCGCGGCATGGCCAGGATCCGCCACTATTTCGTCGAGCTGGCGCCCGTCCTGCAAAGATACCTCGTCAATTCCACGCATGACGACCCCTCGGCGGTGCTGGTCGACAAGGGCCTCAGACCCTCGCCGCTGCAATATTTCATGACCACCGCGGGGATGGTGGGCACGATCAATGGCGCCATTGCCGGCGTCTTCACCGGCATCGTTGTAAAGTCTGCGTTTGGCGGGGGCATGACGCCCGGCGTGATTTGCGGGCTGCTGGTCTTCGCCGCATGCATTCTCATCCTGCGGCGTTACCATAGTCGCGCCTGGGCGGCGGCCGAAGAAAGCTTGCCCGCACGGTTCCCGGGCGACACGGTCAAAGCGAGGACATAGCCGTCCGGCAAGTTTGCGGAAAGTGGTGGGCGCCGCCCTTGCGTCTTGCGCGCCAATTGACCATCCTCGCCAACATCACTTTGCACCGCGGCCGGGGGGTTCGCACATGCCGACGCTTTATGCGCTGAAACCGGCCTTCCAGGCCAGGTTGCGGCCGCTTGCCGACGGACTGGCCAGAGCCGGCGTCACCGCCAACCAGATCACGTTGCTGGCCGCTGCCCTCTCGCTCGCCACCGGCCTTGTGGTGGCAGCCCTTGCCGGCCACCGCGTGGTCTTTCTGCTGATGCCACTCGTGCTGTTTACGCGAATGGCGCTGAATGCGATCGACGGTATGCTCGCGAGGGAACATGGCCAGGCCTCGAAGCTCGGCATGTATCTCAACGAGCTCTGCGATGTTGTCTCCGATCTCGCTTTGATCCTGGCCTTTGCCGTCATTTTTCCTGTCTGGGGCGTCGTTGCATGTGCGATCGCGGCTATGATCACGGAGTTCGCCGGCGCGCTCGGCATCGCCGCGGGAACCGGGCGCAACTATGCCGGCCCGTTCGGCAAAAGCGACCGGGCGCTGGCGCTCGGCATCCTCGCCGTGCTTATCGCGTCCGGCCTGTGGGTCCCGGCGCTCACGCCGCTCGTGTTTCCGGCCATGGCTACACTCTCGCTGGCGACCGCCATCAACCGGATACGCAGCGGCCTTAACGGGAGCGGCAGCTGAATTCCGGTCTCGCCAGGGAGAACAACATGCTTCACCAACAGACGGTTGCCGCAGTGGGTCCTGCCAACATCGAGCGGATGGCGCAGGAGCGCAGCTTCAAGAGCCACGACGGCACCGAGATCTTTTACCGCTATTGGCCGGCGCTGTCGGAAAATCGCAAGGGCGCCATCCTGCTGTTCCACCGCGGCCACGAGCATGGCGGCCGCATGGCGCATCTGGTCGACGAGCTCCAGATGCCCGACCACGCCTTCTATGCGTGGGACGCGCGCGGCAATGGCCGCTCCGCCGGCGAACGCGGCTATGCGCCGTCGTTTGCCGCGCTGGTGCGCGACATCGATTGTTTTGTGCGCGAGATCGGCAGCGACGGCTTTGCCCGGCGCGACATCGCGCTGATCGCGCAATCCTTCGGCGCCGTGCTTGCCGCCGCCTGGGTGCATGACTATGCGCCCGACATTCGCGCCCTGGTGCTGGCCTCGCCGGCCTTCTCGGTCAAGCTCTACGTGCCCTTCGCCAAGCAAGGCATTGCGTTGTGGCAGAAGCTGAAGGGCCGCTTCTTCGTCAATTCCTACGTCAAGGCGAAATTCCTGACGCATGACCCCGAGCGCATCGCCTCCTTCGACGCCGACCCGCTGATCACCCGGCCGATCGCCTCCAACATCCTGGTCGAGCTCTACGACCATGCCGCGCGCATCGTCGCCGACGCCCGCGCCATCACCGTGCCGACACAGCTTCTGATCTCCGGCAGCGACTGGGTGGTGCGGCATGGACCGCAGCACGAGTTTTTCGTCAATCTGGCGAGCCCGGCCAAGGAGCGGCACGTGCTGCCCGGCTTCTCCCACGACACGCTGGGCGAGCGCGACCGCCACAAGGCACTCGACCTGATCAGGCCCTTCCTCGAAAAGCAGTTCGCGGCGCCGGAAGAGCCGGTCGACCTGACCTGGGCCGACCGTGCCGGCTACACGCGCGACGAGGCCGACCGGCTGGCCTCGCCGCTGCCGCTGCTGTCTCCCAGGGGGCTCTACTGGACAATCAGTCGCGCTTCGATCCGCATGGGCGCCTGGCTGTCGTCCGGCATGAAGACGGGGATTGCCACCGGCTTCGATTCCGGCTCGACGCTCGACTACGTCTACGAGAACGAGGCGCGCGGCATCAGCCCCATTGGCCGCATGATCGACCGCACCTTTCTCGATGCCATCGGCTGGCGCGGCATCCGCCAGCGCAAGCTGCATCTGGAAGAGCTGATCGGCAGCGCCGCCGCCTCGCTCAAGGCCGCCGGCCGGCCGGTCCATATCGTCGATATCGCCGCCGGCCATGGCCGCTACGTGCTCGATGCCGTGCAGAAATGCGCCGCGCCGCCGGCAAGGGTGCGGCTGCAGGATTTCTCCGAGCTCAACGTCTCGCTCGGCCGCAAGCTGATGGCCGAGCGCAAGCTGCCGGCGACCGTCTCGTTCCATCAAGGTGACGCCTTCGACGCCACGATGCTGGCCGGGCTCGACCCGGCGCCGGATCTCGCCATCGTCTCGGGGCTCTACGAATTGTTTTCCGACAATGCCATGATCGCCCGCTCGCTCGGTGGACTGGCCAGCGCCATGCAGCCCGGAAGCCTGCTCGTCTACACCAACCAGCCTTGGCATCCGCAGCTCGAGATGATCGCGCGCAGCCTGACCTCGCACCGCGGCGGCCAGGCCTGGGTGATGCGCCGCCGCACGCAGGCCGAGATGGACCAGCTGGTGGCGGCCGCCGGCTTCGAGAAGCTCGATCAGCGCATCGACCAGTGGGGCATCTTCACCGTTTCGGTCGCGCGGCGCGTCTGAGCATGGACTTGCCTGCCTCTGCCTTACCTCGCGATGCCCCTGCCCTGCCGGCCTTGCCGCGCGAGCCGTATCCCGGGATAGTCCTGCGCGCCGCATTGTGGCTGGCATTTCTGGCGCCGTTCTTCTACGCCACCTACGGCTTCGCCAACTGGCTGGCGTCGCGGCGCGACGATGTCGGCAGCATCGTCTTTGGCTGGGAGCGCGGCATCCCGTTCCTGGCCTGGACGATCGCGCCCTACTGGTCGATCAACCTGTTCTACGGCTTGTCGCTGCTGTTGAACAATTCGAAGAGCGGCGTCGACCGCCTTGCCGGCCGCTATCTGACGGCACAGATCGTCGCCATCGCCTGCTTCATCCTGTTCCCCCTGACCGCGACGTTCGTGCGCCCGCAGACGAGCGGCCTGCCCGGCTTCATGTTCGCCGTGCTCGGCGGCTTCGACAAACCCTTCAATCAGGCGCCGTCGCTGCATATCGCGCTGCTGGTCATCATCTGGGACCATTGGCGTCACAGATTGACCGGCATCGCCGGCGTCGCCTGGCATGTCTGGTGTTTCCTGATCGGCGCCTCGGTGCTGACGACGTGGCAGCACCATTTCATCGACATTCCGACCGGCGCGCTGCTCGGCCTTTTCGCGCTGTGGCTGTTTCCGCGCGACGGCGAGCTGCCGTTCACCGGCTTCCGCCTGAGCACTGATCCGAAGGCGCGGCGGCTGGCGCTGTTCTATGCGCTCGGCGCAACCCTTGCGCTGGCCGGCGCCGCTGCCGGCGCATTGGTCTCGGCGCTGTGGCTCATCCTGTTGTGGCCGGCACTGGCGCTGGCCATAGTCGCTTTCGCCTATGCCGGCGCCGGCGCCAAGGTGTTCCAGAAAACAGCCGATGGCCGCGTGTCGCTGGCCAGCCGTCTTCTGCTGTGGCCCTACCGGGTTGCCGCCAACGTCAATGTGTGGGCATGGACGCGAAAGCTTCCGGCGCAGATCGTCATTGCCGACGGTGTTTGCCTTGGCCGTTTTCCGACCGCCGCCGAGGCCGACGCCTTCGGCACGGTGATCGACCTTGCCGGCGAATTGGAAAGGCCGCGTCGCGCCTCGATCCACTGGTTGAGCCTGCCCATGGTCGACCTTTTGCCGCCGTCTCGCGAGGCGCGTGCGCAAGCGGTGGCGGCGATCGAGACGGCGCAGAGCCAGGGCACGGTGCTGGTCTGCTGTGCGCTCGGCTTCCAACGCAGCGCCGCCGTCGTCGCCGAATGGCTGGTCGCCAGCGGCCGGGCCGCCACGCCGGATCAGGCGCGAGGCCAGCTCGCCGCCGCGGGCCGGCCTGTGCATCTTGGCATGGACGCGGCGACATGACCGCCTTTCGAGACAAGGCCGAGACGTTCGCCGCCGGGCTGATTGTGCAGGTGGCATGGCCGCTGCTGTTGATTGCTGCTGCCTCGCTGGCGGCGCCGGTCATCGGCCTGGCGGCTGCGCCGCAAACATCGTCGCTGTCCGCGGCGGCCTGGCTGATCGCCGCCGCGGGTGCCATAGCCACAATTATTCTCTCGGCCCTGCTTTTGTTCGACGCGCTGCTGTTCCGGCTGATGGCCAGCCACGCCAGCGAAGCAGGCGGCGGTGCGGCGATCGACGACGTGCTGGCGCGCATGCGGCTGAAACCCACGGCGGCCGGCGGCCGCTCGCTCGACCAGCGGATGGCCGGCACGCGCCGTCTGCTCGCCAAGCAGCGTATCGCATTTGGCCTGTTCGCGGCGGCCTCGGTCGTCGCGGCATTCTTTTGAGCCCGTCCATGACAAAGCTTCGCGTCAGCACCTATACCCTGCTGCAGACGGTGACCTCGGTCGGCCTGTCGGCACTGGCCTGGGTGGTCACCGGAGTGCGGCCGATCTGGAACGGCAGCCAGCCATCGGACCGGCAGCGTATCTACTTCGCCAACCATGCCAGCCACGGCGATTTCATCCTGCTGTCGGCCTGCCTCAGCGAGAAGGAGCGCGCCCGTACCCATGCGGTGGCGGCCGCCGATTATTGGAGCAAGACGCGGCTGCGCCGTTTCATTGCCGAGGACATGCTGTCTTCCGTGCTGATCCACCGGCAGTGGACGGATGAAACGCAGCACCCGATCTCGATCATGCTGTCGGTGCTCGACCAGGGCCATTCGCTGATCCTGTTCCCCGAAGGCACGCGCAACATGACCGACGAACCGCTGCTGCCGTTCCGCTCCGGCCTCTACAATCTGTCGATGGCGCGGCCCGATGTCGAACTCATCCCGTGCTGGATCGAGAACATGTCGCGGGTGCTGCCCAAGGGCCAATTCGTGCCGGTGCCGCTGCTTTGCCGTGTCGTCTTCGGCGCGCCGATCGCCATTCAACCGGGTGAGGAACGCCGCGCCTTTCTCGACCGCGCCCGCGAAACGCTGCTGGCGCTGAACCCCCGGCCGCAGCGAGACGATTGAGGACCAAGGCAAAATGCTGCCGATGATGCACGAAACCCTCATTCTGATTGTCGGCCTGCTGGCGGTGCTGATCAGTGCCAGCGTCGTCGCCGGCGTCTTGTCATGGCGCGCGCCAAAGCCGTTGTCGCCGACGCTGGTCAACCTAACCCAGCGCATCAATGCCTGGTGGGTGATGGTGGTGGCGATCACCGTCGCCTTCTTCTTCGGCCGCCCCGGCATGACCATCCTGTTCGCGCTGATTTCGTTCGCCGCGTTGCGCGAATTCGTGACGCTGACGCACAGCCGCCGCAGCGACCACTGGGTGCTGCTCGGCATGTTCGGCATCGTCATCCCGTTCCAGTACTGGTTGGTGTGGACCGCCTGGTACGGCCTGTTCACCATCTTCATCCCGGTCTACTGCTTCCTGCTGATGCCGGCGATCACCGCGCTGCACGGCGACACCGAACGTTTTCTCGAGCGCGTCTCGGCGCAGCAATGGGCGGTGATGATTTCGGTCTACTGCGTCAGCCACGTGCCGGCGCTGCTGACGCTCGAGGTGCCAGGCTTCGAAGGCCGCAACCTGTTGCTGATCGCTTTCCTGATCATCACCGTGCAAGGCAGCGACGTGCTGCAATATATTTTCGGCAAGCTGTTCGGCCGGCATCTCCTGGCGCCGACGGTCTCGCCGTCGAAGACTTGGGAGGGGCTGGTCGGCGGGCTGGCGGCATCGAGCCTGCTCGGCGCGCTGCTGTCGTTCCTGACGCCGTTCTCGCCGCTGCAGGCAGCCGGCGTCGCCTTCATCGCCTGCCTGATGGGCTTCCTTGGCGGGCTGGTCGCCTCCGCCATCAAGCGCGATCAAGGCGTCAAGGACTGGGGCCATCTGATCGAAGGCCATGGCGGCATGATGGACCGTGCCGACAGCCTGGTCTTCGCCGCCCCGGTCTTCTTCCATACGGTGCGCTATTTCTGGACTGTATGAAGGTTGGCGCCGTTTGCCGCGGCGGACGGTTCAGCGCGACCTTGCGAAGATAACCTGATCCGTTTCGTTATTACCACTTTCGTGAAAGCTGTAATAACCCGACCTGCCGCAGTCTTCGCCGCGCTCATTTTGCCGCGGCGAGCGGCTCTTTCTTGCGTGCTGGCGTCAGGCGGCGCATGCGGCGTTTGGCGGTGGTCTTCAGCGCCACCGGCGGAGCGCTGGACAACGCACCGAGCACCGCGCCTACCATGCCATGTGCGACGAAATCGGCGTTGATCTCGTTGGCCAATCTGGCATCTGCCTCCTGGTTGTCGCTGTCGGCTTCCGACCACAACACGATGCCCACTCGCAACCTTGGTTTGGCTCGTTTCAGCCGACGGACCAGGAACCGCCCGTGCTTGACGGAATCCCGGTTCAAAAATCCGACGACGACAGTATCGACGGCGTCGAGCTCAAGGCGGCGAATGCTCCCCGGTTCCATCTCGGCGAAGCTCGCTCTCAACACCGTAGCGCCCTGGACTTCGAGCACCTGCGCCAGCATGGCGGCAGCCGCGTCGTCGAGTTCGCCGCGCCCTCCGCCGCACAGCACCGACATGCCCGTGCCACCCGGCAGTTCGGTGTCTTCCTCGCCCTGAACCTCCCCCGGAACGTGCTTGTCCTCGCGTGAGCCGTTGTCCTCGGCCGCGGCCGTGTCGTCCGCTTCCGCCTCCTCCTGCGCGCTGTCGTCGAGGTTCGCCACCATCGTCAGCGCGCTGCCCGCGACCTGCTGTCTTTGCTCATCGCTCAACACACCACGCACCCGGTCCTGCTCGCCGAGCAGAAGTGCGGGAATCGCGACCTTGTCGTAGAACTCGACCAGATATTCTTCCTCCAGCATCTCCTCGGCATGGTCCGTCGCTTCCTCGGGATCGCCGGCCAACAGCCGCTGGTAAAGCCGGGCGTGCGGTTCGAGCACGGGTTCGTTGCCGAACAGAACGTCGAGGAATTCGAACTGCGGCACATGCCGGCCGAGCACGACGAGGCAGACCGTGAGCGGCGTCGACAGAACCAGGCCCAATGGCCCCCAAAGCCAGGTCCAGAAGATCGCCGCAACGATGATGGCCAATGGCGACAGCCCAGTGCGCGAGCCGTAGAGCCAAGGTTCGATCACGTTGCCGGTGATCAGTTCCACCACGACGAAAAGCCCTGCGGTCCATAGCACGAGCGACCAGCCGGGCGCCACGGCCAGCGCCAGGAACAGAGGCAACAGCGTCGCGATGACCGGGCCGATATAGGGAACGAAGCGCAGCGCCAGCGCCAGCAAGCCCCACAGCAATGGATTGGGTATGCCCAGCAGCCAAAGTCCGATGGCAATCGGGACGGCATAGACGATGTTCACGACCAGTTGCATGAGCAGATAGCGGCCGACGCGCTTGCCGGCATCCTGCAGCGCCTCGGTGGTTCGGTGCAGATCGCCGTAGCCGACGAGGCGTATGAAACGATCGCGCAGGTCCTCCCGCTCGAGCAGCATGAATATGACGACCACGACGATCAGTCCGGCCGATGCCAGCGGGCTCAGCAGCGGGCCGATCAGATTCTGGAGAACCTCGAGCGGTCGTTCGCGCGCGACGATTTCGACCGGGATCGGTTCCCGCGGAGGCTGATCGGCGGCGGGTTGTGCGGGTTCGGGTCTGTCGAGCTCCTGGCCGACGCGTTCGATCACCCGGCTCAATCTGGAAACGATGCCGCCGCCGACGCCGGTTTCCTTGAGCGACCGGACCTTGGTCAGGATATTCGCCTGGTAAAGCGGAATGTTCTGCGCCAGTTCACTGACCTGCGTGGCGACGATGAAGGAGAACAGAGCCAGCACCGTGAATGCGCCGAGCACACTGGCGATCACGGCAGGAAGACGCGGAATGCCGGCTCGCTTGAGTGCCGACACCATGGGCACGAGCGCAAAGGTAAGCAGCAGCGCGATTGCGATCGGCAGAAAGACCTCGCGCCCGAAATAGAGCGCCGCGACGGCCGTCACGACCGACGCTACGCTGGGCAACGATGTGCGCGGAAGCGCCCTGGCCGCGGAAACAATGCCCGCCCGCCGGGGCTCCGACAGGTGCGCGTCGTTTCGACGATTTGCCGCCACTTGATACCTCCGCCCCGCCGTCGCCATGATCGGGCATATTGAGCCGGCGTGCAACTTCGCAGCGTCTCACCCAGCTGGACGCCGATTGCCCTGGTCGGCAGCGCCGCAAATTCAGTCATGGTAGAATTTTTTGCATTAATGACGTCACGGGCAATCCTGTTCCATGTCTGCGCCAGAACGTGGAACTTTTGGATCAAAACACCGTTCCTTCGTAGATCGCTGATGGACAACCTCAAAGCAGCAGCTCAGGAGGAATGATCATGAACATCAAGACGCTTTGCATGGGCGCGATGGCGCTTTCGATGATGACCGGCGCAGCGCTTGCCGCCGGTGCCACTGGCACTTCGGCGCTCGACGATCCGCAGAAAATGAACCCCTTCTTCACCGACGCCGGCATGAAGACCATGAAGTCGGAAGCCGAATTCAAGGCGGCATGGATGGCCATGTCCACGAGCGACCGGGCCATGATGTTGAAGGAATGCAGCGACGCAGGCATTGCCACGATGCATGCCGACTTCTGCAAGATGGCCAACCAGCTCGGTGGCGCCAACAAGTGATCGTTGCCAATTGAAATAACGCCCCAAGCGAAAGGGCGGGCAGGTCTGTCACTGTGCGACCTTCCTGTCCGCACGGGCGGGCGCTCATCTATTTGAACTCGTGCCGGAATATCCGCGTAAAAGGCCACGACTTCGATTGCCGTGGCGCCATTGGCATGGCTTGGCCGGAGCGCATGTCGCGAAGCGGCAATGCCACTACCGCCCAGGGGGTCCCAGTCTGCTCACAATCCGGGTTTTCCGGTCGGCCGTCCGCCTGGCATTAGCGGCCGGCACGCTTGATTACCGGCACGCTGCCCCCGGCACGCTTGACCTCGCTGCCAACCGTGGGATAGGCCGGGTAATGAGCCAACCACCTCCGCATCGGAGTCCCACGAAAGACCTGCCATGACCGACGCGATCATAAGAGACAGCAATGGCACGGCGCTGCACGAGGGCGACTCCGTGACCCTGATCAAGGATCTCAAGGTCAAAGGCACGTCGGAGACGATCAAGCGCGGCACGCTGGTGAAGAATATTCGCCTCACCGGCAATCCCGGCGAGATCGAATGCAGCACCAGGCAGGTGAAGGGCCTGGTGCTGAAGACCGAGTTTTTGAAAAAGGCGTGATCGCCTCGGCATCCTTCGCTTCGCTTCCATATCAGTCGCTCTCGAATCGCTCATGTGAGTGAATCGCCCACGCGAGGAACTTGAGGAGCCGCGCCCTCCCCCTATGTTGCACTGCGTTAGATTTGTTGCATTGCAATATCGTCGCATCGGGTCGAGCCTCTGCGAGGTGGGCATTCCTTGCATGAGGTGATTGTGTCGGCATCATTTCGGCCTGACATCGAAGGGCTGCGCGCGCTGGCGGTGGCGGGTGTTATCGCCTTCCATTTTGGTCTGTCCGGCCTGCCCGGCGGCTTTGCCGGCGTCGACATCTTCTTCGTCATCTCCGGCTATCTGATCACCCGTCACCTGGTTACGGAAATCACCGAGACCGGGCGGCTGAACCTCTGGCGCTTCTACGCCCGGCGCGCCCGGCGCCTGTTGCCGGCGGCACTGTTCGTCATCCTCGCCACGATGTTTGCTGGTTATTTCATCCTGTCGCCGGAGGAACAGGCGCTTTATTCGAAAGGCGCCATGTTCGCCTCCGCCTATATGATCAACCTTTGGCTGATCCGCTGGTCGTTCGACTATTTCGCCGCCGACGCCACCAACAACCCGTTCATCCACTTCTGGTCGCTCTCGGTCGAGGAACAGTTCTATTTGGCATGGCCGGCGCTGCTTCTTGCCGCCGCTTGGCTGCGTCCCGGCAAGCGCGCCGCTATAATCGTCATCGGCGTCGCCGGCGCGGCCTCCTTCGCCGCCTGCGCCTGGCTGACGGACGTGTCGCAGCCCTGGGCCTTCTATTTCTCGCCGCTCAGGGCCTGGGAATTCGCCGCCGGCGGCCTCGCGACCATGGCGCCGGCAAAGATCTGGCGCGACCGGCCGCTGCTGGCCACACTCCAGGCAGGCCTCGGTCTGGCGCTGATCGCCTGGGCCTATCTGATGCTGGACGAAGACTCGCCGTTTCCCGGGGTGAATGCGCTGGCGCCTGTTGCCGGCACCGTGCTGCTGCTGCTCAGCGGCAGCGGCGGCCGCAATCTGCCGAGCGCCGTGCTGGCGCTGCCGCCCATGCAATGGTTGGGCCGGCTGTCCTATTCGCTCTATCTCTGGCACTGGCCGGTCATCGTCTATGCGGCGATGGTGGTTCCCGGTCTGTCCATCCTGGACCGCCTTGCCTGCGCGGCGCTGACGCTGTTTCTGTCGATGTTCACCTATCATTTCATCGAGAATCCGATCCGCCGCAACGGCTGGCTGATGGCCGGAGCAGCGCGGGCGCTGGTGCCCGCCGTCGCGCTGACCGGCGCCGGCGTGGTCGCGGCCTATGGCAATGCGCGCTTTGCCGAGCACAATCTCAGCCCCGAACAGCACGTCATCGCCGACAGCGCCGCGCAGCTCTCCACCGTGCGCGCGAGCAATGGCGGCTGCGTGCTCGATTTCGAGACCGTCAAGCCGAAGCCCTGCATGTTCGGCCGCAAGGATGCCCAGCGCTCGGTCGTGCTGTTCGGCGACTCGCATGCCGACCATTGGTCGACGCCGCTGATCAAGGCGGCCGAGAAGAACGATTTTCGTGTCGTCACCTTTCTCAAATCCTCCTGCCGGGCTTCGCGGGTCACGACCTGGAACTGGCGGCTGAAGCGCGACTACACCGAATGCGACCAGTGGCGCGAGCAGTCGGTCAAGGACATCATCGCGCTCCATCCGCAACTGGTGGTGATCTCGGAATTCTCGATCGGCAATGTGATGAAGGAATCGCCCGAGGAGTTGAAGCACGCCGATTGGCAAGCGCAGTGGCGGACGGGCCTCACCTGGACGCTTCAAGCCTTCAGCCAGGCCGGCATCAAGGTCGCGGTCATCAGGGACGTTCCCTACAATGCAAGCTACGCCGACAAATGCGTGGCGCGGGCGCTGTGGCGGGGCCAGACGCCCGCGACATGCGACACGCCGCGGATCATGGCGGCAAACGACGACATCGCCACCATCGAGCGCGATATCGTGCGCTCGACACCGAACGCTGCTTACATCGACATGACCGACCGCTTTTGCGACCAGACCACCTGCCATGTCTTCATCGACGGCAAACTAGCCTTCCGCGACCGCCACCACTTGGCGACGCCCTTCGCCGAAACGCTGGAACCGGCAGTGGAGCGGGCGCTGTTTTCGGATGTGATGGCGGCGGCTGTAAAGTAACGGCTCCGGAACTTATCGGATCACGACCCAGCCCCTCGGCAGGCAACCATGCGGGGTCAGCTAAGGATGAGACCAGCCAGTAAAACGGTGAGGATAAGCGATAGCGGAACTGCAAGAAGGCAGCACAGCTCGAAAGTATTGGCTGGCCAAGAAGTCATTGGGCGCTTTTCCATGTTGGCCTCCTCCCTCAACGGCCAGACCGAGACGGCAGTTCCGCTTAGATAGTGCTCATCCCCACCACTCATCATGCAATTGGCGCAACTCGTTCCGCTTCCTGGTCATCCATCGTGCACGCGCCAGATGTGTCGCCCACGCCCGGAAAGCCCTCTCCGGCTCCTGCTCCGGATCAATGTGCAGAACGATGCGGGCGACCTCACGCCAGTCGGTTCCTTCCGCCGAAGCGTCGAGCAGCCGGATATAAGTAAGCATGCGATCTTCGTCATAACCGGTCGGCACCGAAGACGTCGGCGCTGCGTTCGCGATATGAGAGTTTGGCGGCTTTGGCATTGCGACCTACCAGCAATGGCGCACCGTAGCAGCCTATAAAGAAGCCCGCGCCGTTTGATCGGAGGATGCGCCGATCGAGATTCGCCCCGACGGTCGGCAAATGGGGGGCCTCAGACGGAGTTCACCGCCCAGCTGGACTCACGCCTCACCACGTCGTGATCAGGTCGAGGCAATCTATCTATTTTAGTGGAACCTAATTTAGTCAACGCAATTAT
The DNA here is from genome assembly GCF_040320365.1 of Mesorhizobium sp. M0701. Classification (NCBI taxonomy): domain Bacteria; kingdom Pseudomonadati; phylum Pseudomonadota; class Alphaproteobacteria; order Hyphomicrobiales; family Phyllobacteriaceae; genus Mesorhizobium; species Mesorhizobium sp. M0701. Next base: position 273,536 of record NZ_JAMYPO010000003.1, on the reverse strand, counting down.
GCGTGCGTGAGAAAGCGTGAAATCCAGACCGTCACTGAAAGCCGGCTATCGCGGGATCAGTTGGCCGATGATCCAGTGATTGCAGTCGATTTGACGGAACGGATATTGCAGGCGGCCGACAACGACAGGATTGTCTGCCTCGTCGTGGCAACGGAGGAGTTGGAAACCGACCGCATCGAGAAAGCAGAGCCTAAGGAGACCAGGATTGCCGCAAGCTTCGTCCGGGACTTTGAGGTAATGCTGCTTGTTCTTTATGCGGCCTACGCCCTCGCTGTGCTGGGTGCGACCGCGTTCGTTTTGCTGGAATTGGGCCATGTTCTGTAGGCAGACGTCGGCAAAAGACGGGACTGACGCGCGATTGCCGCTGTTTGATGAGAGGAGCGGCCACGCTGCGTCGACGATCCGACCCCGGCGCAGCCAGCGGCGTTTTCGCGCCAGCAGGCGCTAAACTTCGGGCTCGTCCGTTCGTTACATCTTGCCAATCTATGGAACGAGGCTGCCCCTCGGGGGTTTTTCTATTAGAGGGACGTTAAAGAAGGAGGTAGCTATGAAGAAGCTCCTGCTTGCCTCGGTGATCGCCATCGCATCGGCGGCTTCCGTGATCGGCCCGGCGAATGCCGGCGGCAGCGTCACGATCGGCATCGGCAACGGCTATGACGACGACTATTATTATCGCCACCATCGGTATTCCGATTACGACGATGAGTACGTCCCCCGTTACCGCTATGATGTCTACGACGAGGACTACAGGCCGCGCTACCGGTACCACCACCGGCGCTGCCACACCGAAGTCATCAGGCACTGGCGTCATCACCACCGGATCATCGAAAGAATCCGTGTCTGCCGTCGTTGACGGATCGATCCGGCCGGTAGTGCCGGCCGGATCGGCGGGGCTCCTCATCTCGGCTTGCGCATCAGCATCATGCCGTAATGCACGGCCAATATGTCGAGCCCGATCTTGAGTAATTTCACCACCACGTCGCGCGGCTCGCCGGCCTGTTCGGCCAGGCTCTTGACCGTTGCGTCGGCACAGCAGACCTTTTGCACGATGCCGGCGATCTCCCAATGGACAAGCGCCCTGGTGGCCTCGGCATGGTCGCGGCCGGCGGACAGGATGTGTTCGGCGACGCCGCTGCCGGTGCGGCCGCCGTCGACGCGCTCGGCCCAGGCCATCGGCTTGGCGGTTGCCTCGGACGAGTTGCGGAAATCCTGGCGGTAGCGCATGCCCGCCTCGCGCTGCTGGCGCGACAGTGAGGTGAGGCCGCTCAGCGGGTCGACGTTGCGCACCCGCACGATGCCGCCGGTCGCTGTGTGGCCGTCATTGGAGACCTCATAGAGGCGCGCTCCCTCCTGCGTCCCCTTCGCCAGCCGCTTGCGGCCGAACCGGTCGTCCTTCAGTGCGAAATCATGGCCGATCTCCTTGCGGATGCGCACCTGCTCGGCCTCGCCTTTCGGCAATCTCGGTGGCCTGGCTTTGGCCTTTTGGGCGGTTTTGGTGCTCATCGGCTCGGTCCTCCTGGGTTTTGGTCGTCGGGCTCTGGCGAACTTCCAGCCTCATTGCAGCGAGCTCAAATCGCTTCGGCCGGCAGCGTGCGCAAGAAGCGCGCAGCGTGATAGGCGCAGTAGCTTTTCGATGGGTTCGTGCGCATTCCGCAGCACAGCATGTCCAAACCTGGCCGGCTGCCGGGGGCGTCGTTTTCCGCATCCTCCTGCAGCGTCGTATCGAGCGGCGCGCGGCAGCGCTCGAACAGGCAATCGACGAAGCGCATGGCGGCGAAATGCGGCTGGCGACCGCCGGCGGCGATCGGGCGCGGTGCCGGCATTTCGAGCGGCGCGCCATCGGTCCCGGTGATCCGAGCCGGACCCGGCTGCCAGGCCGGCGGCGCCAGCCTGGCCGACAGCCTTGCCGGGCGGCAGCGTGGCTCGGCCTTCGGGGCCGACTGCGCTTGATCAGCAGTGCTTGATGGCTCAGGCGCCGAATTTCCGAGCCGGCCGCCATACCAGCCCTTGGATTTCGCAAGGCCGATGGTGCGCAAACGGGCGGTGCGGTGGACGATGCCGATGATGGCTGCACGCGAGGCCGGGCGGCCGCGCAGCGCGGTCAACCGGGTGGCGATCTTCGCGGCCGACAGTCCGCTCATCAGCCAGTTCTCGATTTGTTCCAGTTCCGAGGCGGAATAGCGGGCGGCCATGATGTTTCATTCCCTGCAAAAATGGTTGTGTGCGGCGCCGGCTTCGCCGGCCTCAGGCTCGAAAGCCGGTCAGCCTTCGCGTGGTCTGCTGCGATCGAGCTTCATCTCGGCCGCCTGCCTTTGTTGCGCCGGACACTGCCTTGCCCGTCCGCTCGTCGAAGGCGATGACCGTGCCGTCTTCGCTGCGGATGCAGGAAACCGCGGCATCCGCATTGCCGGCCGGCAGGTAATTCGTGGCCGGAGCCGTGAGGGGAACGGCTCCGGCCGTTCCGGCCGCTTGCGCTGCCGGATCCGAGGCGCGAGCCTCGGGCATCGTCCCGGCCGGGGAGGAGGACAGCCGCGACGAAGGGGACAGGGTTGGCACATGCATGGCCCCGGCGATCGGTTGCGCTACCACCTCCAGGCGAGCGCTGCCGGCGCGCTGAACGGCGGATTCAAGGACCGAAAGCTGGCGAAGCGACTTGTGCATGCCTACATAAGAGCATAACTCAAATCATAATGCAAGCGATTCTTGCATAGACTAAACCGAATCTTACGCCACAGATGGAGCCATGGCGAAAACTGCACTGTCGATCAAGGTCGGAGCGGCGATCCGCCGGGCGCGCAAGCAGCGCGGCCTGGTGATGCGTCACATTGCCGAGCACAACGACACCGACGTCGCTGCCGTCGGCAATTGGGAGACCGGGCGCAACCTGCCCAAGACCGAGAACCTTTTGAAGACCGCCGCTTTCCTGCGCGTCGACCCGGTGGCACTCGGCAAGGGCGAGGTCGTTTTCCTCGATGATGCCGGACCGGTCGCCGATGCCGAGATCGTCACCGATCCCGGCCCCCTGCCCGCCGGGCCGATGGACATCCAGCTTCTCGGTACCGCCGTCGGCGGCGACGATGGCGACTTTACCTTCAACGGCCAGCCGGCCGGCTATGTCCAGCGGCCGCCGGGGATCCGACATCTGCGCAATGTGTTTGCGCTGCACGTGCTGAGCGATTCGATGGTGCCGCGCTACGAGCCCGGCGAGATGATCTATTGCGGCGGCCGCGAAGCGTTGCCCGGCGACCATGTGGTGATCGAGACCCTGCCCGAGGAGAACGAGCAAAACGGCAAGGCCTTCATCAAGAAGCTGGTCAAGCGCACCGCCGCCGAGCTGATCGTCGAGCAGTACAACCCGCCCAAGACGCTGTCCTTCAACCGCTACGCCATCAAGAACGTCTTCCGCGTCATCCCGCTCAAGGAATTGCTGGGGTATTGAGGCTTGTTGCCTTCTCCCCTTGTGGGAGAAGGTGGATCGGCGCACAGCGCGAGCCGGATGAGGTGTGCTGGAAGGAACGCGGCGGAGGAAATGTAGAAGCGATTTTTAAGCACTTACGCCATCAAGGTAGCGATCCGTCCAACACCCCTCATCCGACCGAGCTTCGCTCGGCCACCTTCTCCCACAAGGGGAGAAGGGAAGAGCAGCACGCCCGCCCCCTCAAGCCCGCCTCGACTGCAGCTCTCGACCGTTGAGCAGGCGCGCCTCGGCGCGGGTCCGCTGCCGGTCGTCGATGAAGGCGGCCTGGATCGAGACGGCGGCGCCCGGCAGGCCGTCGGCCCGGCAGGCCTTGCAGATCAGGCGCCCCGAAAGTGCGGCCAGCGGTGTCTCCGGCCTCACCCCATGCCGCTTGAGTTCGGCCGGTTTCCACCACCTGTTGCGGCCGCAATCGATGCACTCGACGGCAATCGAGACAACATCCGCGATCGTCGCTTCCCTGCCCGCTAATGCCATAGCCATCCCCATCATTGTTCCTGCTTTGTTCACATCATTATCGGTTTTCGGGGCGGAGTCGAGTCGGTTCCGCTTGCACCAACGTGAAAGTTTCACTTGTTCAGGTACTTGAGTTATGCTTCTATCTCGTGCAGCGCTGGAAATCGGCGCGAGCAACAGAACCGCGGCCGCTCCGTCGGCCGGCAAGCAAGGGAGTGACGATGGACCTCGCCCAGTTCGCCCAGGCCTGCGGTTATGCCGGCGACAGCCCGGCCATGCTTGCTGCCTTCGCAGCCATCCGCCAGGACGGCATCCGCACGGCGCGCCAGGGCCATGGCCAGCGCAAGTCGGCGATCGACCGGATGAAGCCGAGCCGCGCTTTGTTCCTGGCGGCGATCCGCCCGGCGCAGTCGGCCGAGGAGGCGATCGAGGACGCCGCCCGCTTCCTGTCGATGTTCCGCAACATGCCGCGCTGGCGACAGGAAAGGCGCACCGCCGACTTCGCCCGCGCCAGGCAGCAACGCCTCTTCGCCCGCTTCTTCCGCCGCTACGGCCATCGCCTCTGGGCGCTCGAGGCGGCGTAAGCCCGAGCGGAGCGCCCAGCCAGCCGATCAAAGCTGCTGGCTGCGAGCGAAAATGCGGCCGTAGCTGGCATCGTCGATCTCTGCGAAGTGGTGGGAGCGCAGGAAACGCTGCAGCCGGGGATTCGGTGTGGCGCATGTGGCGGCATGGACATTCCAACGGATCAGCTTGAATTGCCGATCGATGGCATAGGCCCGGACAAGCCTCCATAAGACGAGCAGGACGCCTTCGCCACCGCCGTCGATATGGGCAAAATTGACCAGAAGCGTGCCGCCATTGCGATTGAATTCGGCCAGGACGGTGGCGCTGCCCATGGCGAAGGAGATCGGCCGGCCGAAGGCCAGCAACGCATCCTGGTCCGCGCGCGACAGCGCCCTCAACGTCTCCAGGGAGACACCCTCGATTTCGATCCGCATTGAAGGGTTGACCCTCGCTAAGTTGCTCGCCTCGCCCATTGCCCTAGTCTGCTTGCCAGAAAGACAGCTGATAATCCTCCAGGTCTCTGGAGTCTGAAGCGAAAAACTCGACGACAAACCTTCGGTTCGCAAACTGCCATTGCAGTTTTGCCTCATAAATCTCCTTGAGAACCGAGCCGAGAAACACGAGTTTGTCGCGAGAGATGTCGGCGGCGCCGAAGGCGTGAATGTCGGCAATGTGCAGGTGGTTCATAACCGCTTCCACGGACTGTCGTGTGGCGTTGGGGTCTCGTTCAAAGCTTCGCAGGCCTTCCTCGCTAAACCCTTCCAACAAAACGTAGCGTTCGAACGTCACGAATTTCGGCCAGAAAATGGTGCTGTATCCCACAGCAAGCGCAAATCGGCCCTCGCACCCGACCCAGCTTTGTAGATCGATGCCGGACCCATTGTTCCAGGCTGCCAATTCAGCCTTCATGCTGGCTGGAACATCCATTTCGTAGCCTCCCGATCTCGCCTGTCATAGGTCTTTCAACGGCTGCTTTCCAGTAGACCGGCAAAGTTGCATCCCTTCACGCTTGTCGTCCCCAAATCCGCGCCGTATGTCTCCACGCGATGAGCGAGATCAAATTCCGTCGCGCGCAAGCGCCCGACCTGCCGGCAATTGTTGCAATGCTTGCCGACGACGTGCTCGGCGCGAACCGGGAAGACCCGTCCACGCCGCTCGCGCCATCCTACCTCGATGCCTTCAGCGCAATCGATACCGATCCCAACCAGTTGCTGGCCGTCGCCGTCAACGCCGGGCAAGTGGTCGGAACGCTGCAGCTCAGCTTCCTTCCAGGCATTTCGAGAAAAGGCGCCTGGCGCGGCCAGATCGAAGGCGTTCGCGTCGCCCGGCAATGGCGCTCTCGCGGCGTCGGCAAGCTGATGATCGAATGGGCGATTGAAACATGCCGTTCGCGCAATTGCAGCTTCGTCCAGCTCACCACGGACAAAGGTCGACGGGAGGCGCACGCTTTTTACGAGCGCCTCGGCTTCACCGCCAGTCATCTCGGCTACAAGATGGCGCTGTAGATCAGCATTTCATCGCATTCAGCGCCGACCGCTCATCTTCGCTACCTACTCTGGATGGAGCATTGACAAGCCGGCCTTTCGCCCTGCTCCATCCGCCCATGATTTACGACCGAACCTGGCTTGAGAAAACCTTTCGCGCAAAACCCCGGCAGAAGTTCCTGTTCTTCTGGGGCCATCAGCCGTCTAAGGACGGCCGCATAACCACGTCGTGCTTCAGCCAGTGGTGGCATGCGCCCTTTACCGTCGATGGCCTGAGCTATCCGACTGCCGAACACTGGATGATGGCCGAGAAGGCACGACTGTTCGGTGATGCTCCGACGGCAACACAAATCCTCAGGGCGGCGAGCCCCAAGCAGGCAAAGCAGCTTGGCCGCCAGGTGAGCGGCTTCGATGGCACCAAATGGGATGCAGACAAATATCGCATCGTGACTGAAGGGAGCTTTCAGAAGTTCCGTCAGAACGCGGCGCTGCGCGAATATCTGTTGTCGACGCATGACCGGGTGCTGGTCGAGGCGAGCCCTGTCGACCGGGTGTGGGGTATCGGCCTTGCGGCGGATGACGAGAGGGCGATAAACCCGCTGCTGTGGCGCGGCGAGAACCTGTTGGGATTCGCGCTGATGCAGGCCCGCGATCGGCTGTGCGGCTGAACATTGCCGTGCGCTCGTCAGCTGCGGCGGCCTCCGCGCTGCTTGACAATCCACCCATAATGTTCTCTTTATGTTCTCATAACAACTCGAGACAATGCGGCGTTCGAACCGCCGCGGGCGAATGGGCCGGATGGAAGCCAACATCCTCCACGCGGATCTGGATGCCTTCTATGCCTCGGTCGAACAATTGCTCGACCCGGCCTTGCGCGGCAAGCCGATTGCCGTCGGCGGCGGGGTAGTGCTTGCCGCATCCTATGAAGCCAAGGCGTTCGGCGTGCGCGGCGGTATGCCGGGACGGCGGGCGCGGGAACTCTGCCCGCAACTCATCTTCGTCGGCGGCCATTTCAAGGACTATCAGCGGCTGGGCGATGCGGCAATCAAGGTGCTCGGCGATTTCACGCCGGTGGTCGAGCGGATTTCGATCGACGAGGCCTTTGCCGACGTCGCCGGCTGCATCCATTTGTTCGGCTCGCCGGCCGAGATCGCCGGCAAGATCCGCCGCCGCGTGCGGGCCGAGGTCGGCCTGCCGATCTCGGTCGGCGTAGCCCGCACCAAGCATCTGGCCAAGATCGCCTCACAGGTCGCAAAACCGGACGGGCTGGTGGTGGTCGATCCGCGCCACGAGCTGGAGTTCCTGCACCACCTGCCGGTCGAGCTGATGTGGGGCGTCGGCCCGGTCACCAGGCAGCGGCTGGCCGGCATCGGCGTCAACACCATCGGCGAGCTGGCGAAGACCAATGGTGCGGCGCTTGAGCGCCTGCTCGGGCCGGCGGCGGGAGAGAAACTCAACGCGCTGGCGTGGAACCGCGACCCGCGCAGGCTCGAGACGCAGCGCCGGGCGCGCTCGGCGGGTGCGCAGTCGGCGCTTGGCCGAAAACCGGCCGAGGAGCAGGTCTTCCTGCCGGCTTTGCTGCATCTGGCCGACAGGGTCGCCACAAGATTGCGGGCGAAATCCCGGCCCGGCCGCACGGTGACGGTTCGCGTCCGCTTTGCCGATTTGCGCTCGGTGACGCGCTCGATCACGCTCGATCAGCCGATTTCGGCGACCGCCATGCTGGCCGAGATCGCCGAGGCGCTGGTGCGCAAGGTGCTCATCGACCATCCGCACGAAAAGACAATCTCGCTGCTGGCGATCGCCGTATCGCATCTGGAGCAGCATGCCGGCCTGCAACTGGAACTGCCGCTTGGGCTTGACGACGACCGCCGCCGCCCCGGCACCAGCAAGGGCGCGGCGCGCTGGACCGCGGACCGCGCCGTCGACAAGATCCGCGACCGCTTCGGCTGGGAGGCGGTCGGCTACGCCTCGGTCGCGCTCGGGCTACAGCGGTCGGTTCCCGACGCATTTCGGGAGCTGGCCGAGAAGGAATTGTGAGCCTCGATTACACTTTGGTTGCCAAGTCGCCGGAATGACGTTGAAGGCTGCGGACTTGTGAATTTATCTTCGGTCCAGTTGGTCGTGCACCGGTTTGGGTATCAGCCAGACAGGGTAGCACCCGCCCGCAAATGCTTCCGCACCTTCATTTCGAACGACAGGAGATCGGCATGGGACAGAACGCCGGATATTTCGCACTCATCGTTGCCGGACTGGTGACCAATGCAACGACGCTGGCCAAGCCGCTCAACCCAGACCGGGCGATTCCATCCCTGGGCGATATCAACTCGCCGCTGGCCAGCCCGCTATTCAAGCAGGTCAAGGCTGGGCCGCTGGAGATAAAGCTTGAGGAAACCACGCTTGCCGATGTCGAAAAAGCCTTCGGCGGAGCGATGCACGATGAAGGTGACGCCGGAGATTCACGCCACTGGCTTTGCTATGCCGGCCCCGACGCCGGCGGATCGCCGTCGATCTTCTGGTTCGTATCCGGCGAGATGGGTGGCTCCGACCACGGTGTCCTGTCCGTCGCCCTGCAGCCGAACCCGGAAGGCAAGGTGCCGGAAGGATGCGCCGGCGCGCCTGCCAGCCTGACAGCTATTGAACTCGATACGCCCGGCGTCGGAGCGCCGCTGAGCGACGTGGCCGCGAAATTTGGCGCCGCCAAGCCCGATCGTTACGGCCATTTCGGCTTCGCCGCCTCTTATCCTGCTTCGTCTCCCGACCAGAAGGACGCCACGGTCACGCAGACGCTCACCTACACAGCCGGGAACGGCAGGATAACCGGCGTGGCGGTGACGCAAGTCACCACCAACTAGGGTGTCCCCGCTCGGTTGGCGAATGGTTCACGTGTGAATGATCTGCCGCGCCCGAGCCAGGCGGCCTGGGTTGCTGGCCACCTCGTAATGCAGACTGGTTTGATGTGCCGCCCGGGCCCGCCCTCCTCCTGCAAATGCGACATTCGAGGCGGCCCTGGTCGTCAGACCAAAAGCGTTGCGCCGCCCCAAGCGATCAGGGCGGTGCCGGCCGCACGGCCAACCCACGGGCCGGCAGGAAACACCGGTTCGACGAGAACCCGCGAGGGTCCCGAAATGACCCAGAAGCGGGCGTTCGGCAGCGATCAGAGCAGCAACGATTTTGGCAGGACCGGAAATCTGCATGGAATGCTGCAATCATCATCATGTCCCGTCCAAGTTGTGGACAGTTCCTTCTCAAAGGCGCACTCTTAGCATGCGAAACGCGAGCTAGCGTTTCGTGCAACGCTTCACATGCTTGACTTGCGTCGGTGATTATCTGACCTACCCGGATACTTCCGGGTGGGCAGACCTCACATTGTGTCGCCTATCCGTGATCAGGCTACGGCCTAAGGCACGTTGCAGCCCGTTCCGGATCAACTGGGAGGTAAACAACATGCCTGATTTTCAGCGCAGAGAACTTCTTGTTCAAGGAAGCGCGGCTCTTGCCGCAATTGCTGCTCTCTATACCTCGCGCCGGGCTTACGCTTTTCCAACACGGCCGAACGAGGAAGTTATTCCATGGCTGGATCAGCCGACCGAAAATCCCGATCCGGCGGGTATCCAAAAGCAGCTTGTCTGGGAGGATTTGGATAGCTGGATAACGCCAAACGACAAGTTCTTCAGCATCTCGCATTTCAACCGACCAACGATCGACGAGAAGACATGGTCGATGGAGATCGGAGGCCTGGTTAAGAAACCCCTGGAGTTAACGCTCGCCGACATCAGGGCGCGACCGCGGCAGGAGGTCGTTTTCACAGTGGAATGCTCGGGCAACCATGGGTTTCCCTTTTTCACCGGCGGCATCGGCAATGCTCGCTGGGCAGGGACGCCGCTCGCCCCGATCCTCGAGGAAGCCGGCGTTCTGGAGAAGGGCATCGAGGTCGTCTTTTTCGGTACCGACACAGGCGAGATCCCGATACGCGACGTCAAGATGCAGCAGAACTTCGCTCGTAGCATGTCGCTCGCCGACGCGATGAACCCCGACAATCTCCTCTGCTATGAAATGAACGGGGCCGCCTTGCCGGCGCCCAATGGCTTCCCGGTACGGCTCATCGCGCCAGGCTGGTACGGCATCGCCAACGTCAAGTGGCTAAAGCGCATCGAGGTTCGCGATACGCGGTTCATGAGCCTTCTGATGGCCCGTGACTATGTCACCATCCGGGAGGAGGACCACAACGGCGAGACCGTATGGGCCGAGACGTCAGTCGGCCGAGCGCTGATAAAGTCCGCACCTGCGAAGGTTACCCGGAAAGATTCAGATTACCGCATCGTTGGGGCAGCCTGGGGGGCGCCGATCGACCGGGTCGAAGTGCAAATCGATCAAGGGCCTTGGACACCAGCGACCATTGACCACAGTGAGGAGGCCGAACACGCTTGGAAAATATGGTCCCTGGCTTGGGCAAATCCCTCTCCTGGAGAACACACGGTGACCTCGCGCGCGGTCAGCACCACAGGACAAATTCAACCGGCGATGGACGATCCCTTGATTGCCAAGAAACACACATACTGGGAGAGCAATGGCCAGGTGACGCGCCGCGTGCGTATCGGCTAGAGGATTTTGCCGCCAAATGGAGTCATTTGGCGTCCGCATAAATGCGGCAAAACAGATAGTTAGAGCGAGTTACCGGTTCTAAGAGAACCGGAACCGCTCTAAGAACTTGCTGCCATGTGGCAATTGCGTTTGGGTCAAACAGGAGGAGGCTGCCTGATCGCCATTTCGCACCATTTCCAGCGCACTCCTCACCCCTCCACGGCCCTGATCTCCGCGTCGACCAGACACCAGGGCGCATAGCGGAAATCGCGGATCTGGATGACCTGATCGTCCCTCCATTCGACCAGCATGAAGCCGCGCACAGCGCCGTCGGCCGCCTGCGGGTCGCGGATGAGGATCGCCGGCCGGCCGTCGACCACGCCGAGCGACAATGTCCAGTCGCTGATACGGTCGTAATTGCCGAAATAGGTCGAAACCTCGGCCCTGCCGCGCAGGCGGACGCGGTTGACGACGTCGAGCCGCACGTCCTCGGCGATCAGTGCCCGCACAGCGTCGAAGTCGCGCGCGTTGAACAGGTCGACATAGCGCCGCAGCCGGCGCTCGTCATCGGCGTCGAGCCTCGGCGCCAGCGCCTGTTCGGGCTGCAGCGCCAGCAGCTTGAGCTGCGCCCGCCCGCGATGCAGCGCGGCCTTGGTGGCGGCAAGCGTCGTGCCGGTCACCTCGCAGGTCTCGTGCAGGCTGAGGCCGAGCACGTCGACCAGGATCACAGCGCTGCGCTGCGGCACCGAAAGCTGCATGAAGGAGCGCAGGCTGGTCTGGGCGGCGAGCCGGCTGTCGGCGCTGCCGGAGGGATCCTCGATGACGCTCATGTCGGCCTCGGTCATGCGCGACCTTTCCCGATTGCGCCGCCGCAGATGATCCTGCGCGGCATTGTGGGCGATGCGAAACAGCCATTGCTCCGGCCGTTCGACCATCGCACCGCCGTCGATCGCCTGCAGCGCCTTGATCAGCACCTCCTGGACGATGTCCTCGCCATCGATCACCGAGCCGGCCATACGCGCGCAGTAGCGATGCAGCCTTGGCCGCAACCCGACGAGCATCGCCTCCAAAGTCGCCCTGTTCATTTTCGGCGTAGCGTCCCATTTCTGCGCGAGCGGCACGGCGGGCGCTACCCGGCTTTCTGATCCGCCAGCATACGGTAATTGCCGATGACTTTGACAGGCGATCGCATTGCCGGGGTCGAACGGCGTTGGGCGTGGTTTTCCGTAAACGCCTTGAAAGCCGCAAGCCCGGTCAGCGCCGACGAATTACCGTCCTGGCCGACGATGTGGACGAACGAGCCGTCGTCCAGCTCGAGCACGAGATAACGCACCGTCGGCGGTGCCGCCTCGCCAAGCGCTTCGAACACTTTTTCGACCAGCGCGCGGTTATCTTCCAGGTCGGCTTGCTTCACACCGTATCGAATGAGCGCGTAGTTCATCATCGTCTCCTGACTGGTTGGTATGAACGAAGGACGACCGGCTGCGCTGAAAAGATTCTCCTTGCCGAAGAATCTTTTCGGTTGCCCGCATCGTCTTTCCCGCGTGGGCGGCTGCGCGGCAGCCATCAAGCAGGAGAGACGATCATGCATATCCAGTTTGCCGAGCTTCCGGTGTTCGAGCAGGACCGCGCCAAGGCGTTCTACACCAGGCATCTCGCCTGCCAGGTCATGGCCGACCAGAAGATGGGTGATGGCGGCTGGCGCTGGATCGAGCTGGCATTTCCGCATGCCGTGACGAACCTGCATTTTGTCAGGCGCGCCGACGACGCACCCGGCGCGGAGCCGGTATTGGTGCTGGTCGACGAAAATGTCGGGGCAATGATCGCGGCCATGAAAGCGGGCGGCGTCGAGATCATCACCGAAGCGCATGAGGCGCCGTGGCAGCCGGGGCGAACGGTGGCGGAGTTTCGCGACAGCGAAGGCAACCGCATGGTCCTCGCCAGCCGATAAGGCACCGGAGCCCTCTGTCCGGCGGGGCGTCGTACCTAAGTCCTACCTCCGGCCGGACCATCGGCCGTACTTCCTTCGTATTATTATTTCGTGACCTCTGCGCGCCGGAACCTTCCCTTGCATCGGGCGTTCGGGCGCTGTATCGCGATGCCTCATATTTAGGCAGGCGGAGGAAATACGAATAGGGCGGGTGGCAAAACAAACATGGGCCGGGGAGGAGCATCTTACCATGTCGAACCGTAAAATCGGAATGTCCCACAGTTTGGGGCTGCGCGTCGCTGACCTCAAATCCAGAATGCAAAGTGCCCAGATTACCGAGCATGAGATCAAGACGTTTCAAAAGGTTGCCGCCATCATGGGCGGCGCCAAAGGCTCACTGCGCCTCGATGCGGACGATCTGATCGCCGCGTCTTTCCTTGTCGATCCCTTGGAAGATCTCCCGCTCTCCAGTTGAAGGCGCCGAACGCAGGTCGAAATCCTATCGGGTTTGAACCTGCGATTGCCGCCGGCGGAGCATCCGCCAGCCCAAGCCGCATGCGAGGATGACGTTGGCCAGCGCTAGACCAGAAAGCGCGGCCAACGTCCCGTGCGGGCCGAAGCGCTCCAGCAGCAATGCTCCGGCCGAGGGTGCCGCCGCCTGGGCTATCAGGCTCGGCATGGCGAGGCGGCCCATCAGTCTCGCGTAGCCGTTAGAGCCGAACAGCGCGAGCGGCAACGTCCCCCGCGCGATGGATTCCAGGCCGATGCCTGCGCCGTAGAAGCCCAGCGCCAGCGGGATGATTGGCATGCCGGCCCAGAGCGTCGAAACGCCGATCGCCACAAACGTAACCGAGGCAAACTTGGTGAAAATCGGATGGTGGTAGCGCGCGATCATCATCTCGATCGCGCGCGCCGCCACCTGTGATGGACCAACCAGCACGCCGAGCCCGACGGCTACGGCAAGCGCCATGCCGCTGCCTTGCAGGATTGTGAGCAGATGCACCGATAGTGTCGACGAGATCACCGCTGCGAGTGTCAGGGTCGCGGCCAGAACGATCATGATCGACGGATCGGCTTGGTTGTCGAGAATGGGTGCCGCCTTCTTCACTCCCGGTTTGACTGCCGGTTGCGGCGGCTCCCGGGGCAGGATCACCAGATAGAGCGGAAGCGCAATTGCCAGCTGAAAGGCGGCGTAAACCAGGCAGGTGCCGCGCCAGCCGACCTCCCCCAGCAGCAAGGCTGAGATCGGCCAGCAGATGGTGCTCGCAAGGCCGCCGAATAGCGTCAGCATGGTGATGGCGGAGCGCGCGCCGTGGCCGTAGTGGCGGCCAAGCGTTGCGAAAGCGGCATCGTAGAGCCCCGCCCCCATGCCCAGGCCGATGACCAGCCAGGCCGCGATATAGGCCGCAAGATTAGGGGCAAGAGCCAGCCCGATCTGGCCGAGCCCGATGCATCCGGCGCTGAACGCCAGAACGTTGCGGCCGCCATGCCGCTCGATCGACGACCCGACGCGCGGAGAGATCAATCCTGCCGTGAGCAAGCCGAGGGACAGGCCGCCGACAACCCATGCCAGCGGCCAGCCGGTATCGGAGGAGACTGCCGGCGCGATGACCGCGGGAAGATAGTAGGAAGAACCCCACGCCATGATCTGCGTCAGGCCAAGCGCGGTGATAATCGCGCCGCGGCTGCGCAGGATGGCCGGCGAAGGCGGCGAAAGACTCATGCCGCGACGCTGCAGCCACAGCCGCCTTTGCCGACCGCCTTCGCCTTGGCGTCGGCGACACAGCACGCATCCACCGCTGCCGGCGCCGGACCGCCGCAGCACCCCTTGTCGGCCACGCCGATCCGCGGCACCGTGCAGACGCCGGTCTCGGGCAGCACGAGCTGGACATTGTCGGCCGCCACCATGTCTCCGGCGATCGCCGCCGCGACTGAGCGGACCTGCTCATAACCGGTCAGCAGCAGGAAGGTCGGTGCGCGGCCATAGCTCTTGATGCCGACTGTGTAGAACCCTTGCTCTGGATGGCTGAGCTCACGGTGGCCGTGCGGCGGCACGTCGCCGCAGGAGTGCTCGTTGGGATCGATCAACGGTCCCAGTGCCTTGACGCTTTCCAGCCATGGATCGAGCTCGAGCCGAAGCTCACGGGTCAGCGACAGATCCGGGCGTTGTCCGGTCGCGGCGATGATACGGTCGACCGGACCCAGCGCCTGCAAGCCGTCCCTGGTCTGGCCTTCGACGACCAGCCGGCCGTTGGCATCGCGGATCGAAACAGCCGCAAAGCCCGTCACCAGCCTGACGCCGCCGCTCTCGGCGAGTTCGCGCACTTCGGCGCCGAGTTCGCCGCGTGCCGGCAATTGGTCGGCATCACCGCCACCGTAGATGCGCACCAGGTCGGTGCCGCGCGTTGTCCAGATGAAAGCGGTGCCGGCCTCCACATTTGCCAGGCTGGCGAGATCCAGCACCGCATTGGCGGCCGAATGGCCGGAGCCGACGACCAGCGTCGTCTTCCCCGCGTAAAGGCTGCGGTCGCGGCCGAGAATATCGGGGATGCCGTAGGCGATGCGGTCGGCAAACTCGGCTTCGCCTTCGGCATGAATTCCGCCGGCGCCGAGCGGGTTCGGCATCTGCCAGGTTCCCGAAGCATCGATGACGGCACGTGCGCTGTCGCGTCTTGTACCATCGGCAGTCTCGACCGCCAGCATGAACGGCCGGTTCTCGCGTCCCTTGCTCAGCACCTTGTCGGCGCCCCAGCGCGAAATGCCGACGACCCGGGCGCCGGTTTCGATCGACGGCGACAATTGCGGAAGCTTTGCAAGCGGCTCGAGATAATCCGCGACGAGGTCGTTTGCGGTCGGGAATGCCTCGGGCTCAGGCATCCGCCAGCCATGCGCCTCGAGCAGGTTTCTGGCCGCCTGATCGACGCAATAGCGCCAGGGCGTGAACACACGGACATGGCCCCAATCCCTGAGATTGGATGCAACCGCATTACCGGCTTCGTAGACTTTGACAGGAATGCCCCGCGCGATCAGGTGGACCGCTGCCGCCAGGCCGACCGGCCCGGCGCCGATCACCGCAACGGGGAGCTTTTCGATCATTCCCATATCTTCCATCCTTCCGGTAATTTCGAATTATGGTGCCAAAAAATCACGCCGCCGTCTTGGCCGTCGCTTCCGCCGATGCCGGCGCACAGGTGGCGTCGGCGCAGCATTCGTCCGCGAGGTATCCGATGAGCCCATTCATGGCGGGATAGTTGGCCCGGCAGATCAGCGTCGTCGCCTGCCGCTCCTGCGTCACCAGGCCGGTGTCGACCAGCCGCTTGAGGTGATGCGACAGCGTCGAGGCGGCGATGCCGAGCCTGTCCTGGATGCGCCCGACCGGAAGCCCCTCATCGCCCGCCCGGACCAGGGTGCGGTAGAGCTGCAACCGCGTCGGGTTGCCGAGGGCTTCAAGTTGCAAGGCTGCTTTTTCGAGTTTCATGGAAATAAGCTATTTCCAGAATCGCTGCACGTCAAGCGGATTTCGACAAAAATCGAAATAGGCCGATATCTAGACGACGCGCTTGCCGCTGGCGTCGATGACGACCTCGCCGTCCTCCTTGGTGAACGGGCCGATATCCGGATTGGGCAGGATATCGAGCACGGCTTCGGAGGGTCGGGCGAGCATGGTGCCGAGCGGCGTCACCACGATCGGCCGGTTGATCAGGATCGGATGCGCCAGCATGAAATCGAGGATCTCGTCGTCGCTCCACTTCGGGTCGCCCAGGCCAAGTTCGGCATAGGGCGTGCCCTTTTCGCGCAGCAATTGGCGCGGCGTCATGCCCATCGCTGCGATCAGCTCGACGAGCTTTTCGCGCGACGGCGGATTTTTCAGATATTCGACCACCTCAGGCTCCTCGCCGGACTGCCTGATCATGGCCAGCGTGTTGCGCGAGGTGCCGCAATCGGGGTTGTGATAGATGGTGATGGTCATTGCGCAGCTTTCATCTGTCCGGCTGGTTTCGGTTGGGCGAGCAGCCACCCTGCCAATGCCATGGCGAGCAACGCGCCCAAAAGTTCGGCGCCGATGAAGCCCGGCAGATCGGCGGGGCGGATCCCGGCAAAAGTGTTGGAGAACGCACGGGCGATGGCGACGGCCGGATTGGCGAAGGATGTCGATGCGGTGAACCAGTAGGCGGCGGTGATATAGAGCCCGACCAGCCAGGGGATCGAATCCGGACGGGAACGCAGGCCGGCGAGGATGGTGAAGACCAGCCCGAAGGCGGCGACCAGCTCCGCAATCCATTGCCCGCTTCCGGTCCGCACCGTCGCCGACACTTGCAGGATCGGCAATTCGAACATTGCATGCGCCAGGAATGTTCCAGCGATGCCGCCGGCAATCTGGGCGGCGACGTAAGCCAGCGCTGCGTTCGTTTCGATCTCGCGTCGAAGCGCGAATACCAGCGTCACCGCCGGGTTGAAGTGCGCTCCGGATATCGGCCCGAATATGGTGATGAGCACGACCAGGATCGCCCCGGTCGGCAAGGTGTTGCCGAGCAAGGTGAGTGCGACCTCGTTGGTCAGCTTATCGGCCATGATACCGGAACCGACCACGGTGGCGACCAGAAGAGCCGTGCCGAGGGCTTCGGCGGCAAGGCGGCGGGGAAGATTGCCGGAGCTCATCTAGCTAGCAGTTGCAGGTCACGGCCTGGATGACAGGCTGGCAAAGTTCCGGCGCGCCATTGCAGCAATCCTCCATGAGATAGGCCAGCAGATCGCGAAACCTGGTCATGTCGGCGAAGTAGCGCACGCTGCGGCCCTCCCGTTCGGTCCGCACCAGGCCGGCATGCGACAGTATCTTGAGATGAGCCGATACCGTATTCGGAAATGCGGCGAGCCGCGTGGCGATCTCGCCCGCCGGCACGCCGTCGGCTCCAGCCCGCACCAAAAGGCGAAAAACGTCCAGCCGGGTCTCCTGGCCGAGCGCGGCAAGTGCCGAAAGGGCGAGCGTCTTGTCCATATTTCCAGATTTCCAGAAATGGGGAATAGAGTCAACGCGCGAAGACTGTGTTGAGTAACGAAATCTCACCGAAGGCGGGGAAGTCCGTAGCGGCGGCAGCTAAGGCGACAGCTCGCGCAGGGCTGCGTTGGCGGCAACAAATTCGTAGGAGTTATTGGGGCAATCGCTGGCGGCGAGCCGATAGAGCCGCAAAGCTTCATCGCTGTGCCCCTGCAGTCGGCTCAGCTCGGCGCTGAACATGTTTGTCTCGCACAGGTTTCCGCGTTTCTTTATCGCATCAGGGTCGTCGGCTTCTGCAATTGTCGCGGCGAGAGTCTGCTCGCCAAGCAGCATTCGAACAGCCGGCGCCGGCCATCGCGTCATGTCGAGCTTCTTGGTCGCTTCCTGCAAATGCCCTGCTGCGCCATTGCGACGCTCGGCAAAATCGAGCCAGATCGCAACATACGCATCCTCTGGTTTGACTGTGGCGGCTTGCGCGAAATCGGCTTGGGCTTTCTCCATGGCACCGGAGTAGAAATGGACGATACCCCGGCCCAAATAGGCGTAGACAATCGTCGGATCGAGGCTGATTGCCTGGTCGTAATCTGCCGTTGCACGTACGTATTCGCCTTTTATTGACCAGACGAGACCTCTGCTGAGATAAGCATGGGCATATTTCGGATCGAGCCCAATTGCTTTGCCATAGTCCTCGAGGGCGCGGTCGTATTCGCCATTCTTGTCCCATATCCAGCCGCGCTTCCTGTAGGCACTGGCGTGTTTCGGGTCGAGCAGGATTGCCTGATCGAAGTCGGCAATCGCGCGGTCGTCATCGCCTTTGTGTGCCCAAGCCGTACCTCGATCGTCGTAAGCATTGGGGTCTTTCGAATCGAGGCCGATCGCCTGGTCAAAGTCGGCGATGGCGCGGTCATAGTCGCCTTTGTCAGCCCAAACGTTGCCTCTGTTGTAGAAGGCACTGGCGCGTTCCGGATCGAGACTGATCGCCTGGTCGGCGTCGGCGATGGCGCGGTCGTAGTCGCCCTTATATTTCCAGGCCCGGCTTCGATTGCCATAGGCACTGGCGTCTTTCGGGTCGAGGCTTATCGCTTGGTCGTAGTCGGCGATCGCACGATTGTAATCGCCTTTGATTGTCCAAGTCAGGCCTCTATCGAGGTAGGCACGGGCGTTCTTCGGATTGAGGCTGATTTCCTGGTCGTAGTCGGCAATGGCGTAATCAGAATCGCCTCTGAGTGACCAGGCCATGCCTCGATGATGATGGACTCCGGCGACATTCGGATCGAGGCTGATCGCCTGTCCGAAATCGGAAATGGCATGGTCATAGTCGCCCTTGAGTAGCCAGGCCATGCCCCGATTATCGTAGGCGCTGGCTTCCTTCGGATCGAGGCTGATCGCCTGGTCATAATCGGCGATCGCACGGTCGTAGTCCCGCTTCCTTTTCCACACGAGACCTCGGTTGTTATAAGTTCGGCCATCGCGGGGATCGAGGCTGATCGCTTGGCCGAAATCGGCGATAGCGCGGTCGTTGTCGCCCTTGCGTGCCCAGGCCAGGCCCCGGTCGCCATAAGCTCCGGCATTCCGGGGCTCGAGGCTGATGGCCTGATCGTAGTCGACAATAGCTCGGTCGTTGTCGCCTTTGTCGAGCCAGGCAGAGCCTCGGATGCGGTATGCATCGCTCTTCGGGTCGAGGTTAATCGCCTGGTCGAAATCGGCGATAGCGCGATCAGCGTCGCTCTTGAGTGCCCAGGTGATGCCTCGGTAGTAATAAGCACTGGCATCTTCCGGATCGAGGCTGATCGCCTTATCGAAATCGGCAATGGCGCGATCATAATCATTCTGCCTCGCCCAGGCGACGCCGCGCTTGAAATAGGCCGTCAAACGGCTGCTGGCGGGCTCTGTCACATCCTCTATCATGAGTGTACAAGCGGCAATTCGCCGAGCCGTATCGGCCTCGTCGTCCCCGACACAATCGCTGCTGGCAGCCAAAGCTGGGCCGCTCAGGGCAAACAAGACCATGAGCCCACGCAGCAGCGACCGACAAAAAGACCTATGCCATTTTCGAATCATCGGCTCATGGATCATGTCGTTTATTTGCATCGCAGTGCGCTTGATCAAGAAGGCCTTGATCTTTGCAACCCAACACTGCAACCATTCTTGGGTCAAGGTGAGACTTGATTTTTTTGACCTTTGCCAAACCGACACCCGCCCGTGACATTCGGCGGAGACAGCGGCGGCTCGCCTGGTCCAAATCAGCCAGGCACTGTGGCGGCGACCGCATCAGCGCGACCAAGGCCGGCAACCGCTTTTCTGACCCGCTGCAGATACGCCTGGCGTCCGGCGGCCGAGACGCTGTCCATCCGGTAGAGCGCCAGGAATTTGGTCCGGCATAGTGGATGGCAGACGGAGCGGAAGCCGCGCAGCAGGGTCCGCCGGCCGGGCTGTCCCATGATCCACGACATCAGCGGCGTGGCGCCACATGTGGTCATTGCCATCACCCGGCGTATGTGCCGCAATTTGGGCCGCGGGCCGCGTCGTGCCGTCGGCATCTCGAAAGCGAAGCCCGGCACCAGTACACGCTCCAGCCAGCCTTTCAGCATCGCCGGAAGGCCATACCACCAGGTCGGATAGATGAAGACGACCGCCTCCGCCCAGAGCAGCTCCTGCGCATGTTCGTGCACCGGTTGCAGGTTCGCCGCCTTGTCGTGGTAACCGCGCCATTCCTGCGTGCGCATGACCGGATCGAAGCCGGTCGCATAGAGGTCGAGCAGGTGGACCTGGTGGCCGCTTTCGGCAAGCGTCTCCAGCACCGTGTCGCGCACCGCGCCGCTGAAGCTGTCGGCGCAGGGATGGCAATGGACGACGAGGACCTTCATCTGGCGCTCAGACCTGTCGGTCGCGAGAGGATCGCGGGGGTGCATGCAAGCGTCGCATGCAAACAAGCCACCCGCAGACGTAGTCGATCAGCTGTTTTCATGCGAAGCCCCGCAGCCCCCATATCAAGACGCAACACCTCCGGTCGCGTCAAGGCCCGTTCATGCGCAGACGTGGGCTTGCTGGGGCCAAAACCCTAACGGTGGATTCGGTTTTTCGATCAGCATTGTTCCAGAAAGCCGGCGCCCTAGCTTCAGGGCGGGTCCAAAGCGTCAGGAGAAAAAGATGCAGACAGGAAAACTGAGCGGCAAGATCGCCTTGGTGACTGGCGCCTCTTCCGGCATCGGCGAGGCCACCGCCCTGGCACTGGCGGCAGAGGGCGCCACGCTGGCGATTGCCGCGCGGCGCGCCGAGCGCCTGGACGACCTGGCGAGGCGGATCCGTGAGACCGGCAGCGCGGCACTGCCGATGACGGTCGACGTCACCGACGAGGCGCAGGCCTCGGCCATGGTCGAACGGGTCGCGCGTGAATACGGCCGGCTCGACATGCTGCTCGCCATTGCCGGCGTTGGCGTCGCGGCGCCGTTCCGCAACACGACGCCGGAAGAGTACCGCCGGATGGTCGACGTCAACATTCTCGGGCTGCTCTATCCGATCCATGCCGCACTGCCCACGATGCAACGGCAAGGCGCCGGCCACATCGTCGTGGTCTCGTCCGGCACCGGCCGTTACATCCACCCTTCGGTGGTCTATTCCGGCACCAAGCACGCGGTGAGCGCGATGGCGGAATCGCTGCGTCGCGAGATCGGCAAAGACGGCATCCGTGTCACCTGCATCGAGCCTGGCGCCGTCAAGACCGAGTTCACCCAGAATATGCGCGCCGATGTGCGCCAGGCGGTCGAGCAAAGGCTGGGCGACATGGAGCAACTGGAAAGCGAGGACATCGCCGCCGCCATCCTTTATGCGGTGACGCAGCCGCCAAGGGTCAACGTCAACATCCTGACGCTCTATCCGACCGAGCAGGCGTGAGGGCCGCAAAGGTGGTACCCTGCGCCGCCCCCGCAGCCCTGCAGCATCATCCGCCGATCATCAGCGTGAACACAAGCTGCCGCAACTTGCCGCCCGGGCCGAATTCGACCCGGTCGAAATCGCGGCTCGCCTGCCGTTGTGCCTGCGAGATTCCGGCGAGCCGTCTCGTCACTTCGATCCTGATCTTGCTGCAGCCGCGGTCATCGGCGACGGTCAGGCCGATGGTGGCCGCCTCGATCTTGTGCACCATGTCGACGATGCTGGCGCCATGCACCTTCTCGTGAGCTGCGAGGCCGGCTGCGAAAACCTCCCAGTTCTTCTGGATTGCGCCCGGCAGCTGCGCGGCCGGCTTCGGCAAGGTGTAGGTGATGATCAGCTTCGGCCGCGCCGACACCAGCACGCAGGCGTCGCCTTGCGGCTGGTAGTCCCTCACCCAGGTCAGCTTGAAATTGGTATGCGCGATGACGCGGCGTTCGCCGAGCAGCGGCCCGCGCCCGCCGATCGAGGCGTAGAGCTCCGGCCCGGATTGCCCTGAGATGGCATAGGTCTCGACCTTCTCGACCGCCTGCCAGCCGGCATGCGCCGGCGATGTCGGCAGGAAGGCGAGCAGCAGGCAAAGGCGAATGGCTGTTTTCATGCAAGTCCTCGCAGCCGCTGCGCACGACGCAAACGATATGCAGTTCCCTTCCGTGGACATAGCCGGCGGCCGGCTATAGTGGGATGCTCGTATACAAGAATCCACAGGCAACATCATGTCGCCGCGACCGAACATTGCCCGGCAACGCCCTGCCCCCGGGGCCCAGCCTCCCGGCGTCAGCCTCTGTCGTGCACTGTCGAAGCTTGGCCTGTGCTCGCGCAAGCAGGCCGAGCTTCTGGTTGCCGAGGGGCGCGTGCGGGTCGCCGGCAAGATCGTGCGCAACGGCTCGATGCGTGTCGATCCAGGCCGCGATCGCATCGAGGTCGACGGCCGCCGCGTCGCCGCCGAGCGCAAGGTCTATCTGATGCTCAACAAGCCGCGCGGGCTGGTCACCACTCGCGACGACCCGCAGGACCGCGGCACCGTCTATGATTGCCTGGCAGGCCTCGACCTGCCTTTCGTCTCGCCGGTCGGCCGCCTCGACAAGGCCAGCGAAGGCCTGCTGTTGATGACCAACGATACCCGCTTCGCGCAGCGCCTGCTCGATCCCGCCTCGCATGTCGCCAAGACCTATCACGTGCAGATCGGCGCGCTGCCCGACGAGGCCATGCTGGCGCGGTTGCGCGCCGGCGCGACGGTCGACGGCGAATTGCTGACGGCCCGGTCCATCGAGCTGCTGCGCGGCGGCACCAGCACCGCCTGGCTGGAAATCGTGCTCGACGAGGGCCGCAACCGCCATATCCGCCGGCTGCTCGCCGCCCACGATATCGAGGTGCTGCGCCTGGTACGGATCGCGATCGGATCTCTGCAACTCGGCGACCTTGCCAAGGGCAAGGTACGCCATCTGACTGCCGAAGAGCTGGCGCTGCTTCAGGCCTAGCCGGCTGGCGGCGACTCGATTGTCAGGCAGCTGCCCGCCAAAGCTGTTCCCTGTCGGATACAGCATCAATTGCCCGCAAGAGAACCGACACCGCGGTGTCCAGGCTGCTTTCCTCGGCCTCCGGTTCGACAAGCCCTGTCCAGGGATCGAGGTTAGCGGGATCACGCTCTATCTTCGCAACCAACGTCTCGCGCGGTTCAAATTGAAATGTAAGGGGCTCATCAGTTGTCATTGTCGGAAGAAGCCTTGGCTTTGCCGCACTGGGCCAGCACCTTGCCGATGGCGGCGGATGAGCCGGCAAGCGGAAAGCTGTTCTCGCCATATTTGCCCGAGGCGACCGTGACCTCGCCCTTGGAGCGCAGCAGGGCCAACAGCGGGTCGGTGCTGCTCAATTCCACGGTGAAGGTGTTGTACATTTCTTCGAGTTGAAGCGTCTTGGTCACCGCCTTGCCGCCGGCCTTGAACGCGAACGAAGCGATGCCGGGTTCCAGTTGCGGACCGCTGTCGCCCAAATCATAGCTCAGCGTCGGCTTGCCGAAACAGGCCAGCGTCAGCTGGGCGCCGCCATTCGATCCGCCGCAGACCGACGCCATCAGCACTTTGCCGCCCTCCTCTTCCTCCAGTTTCGCCGTCCAGCCGCACGGCGCGGCAAACGCCGGCTGCGCCGCTTGCAGGACGACCTGAGCGGCGACGCAACCCGCCACGACGAATTTCGCCAATCCGCTTCGCATGATCTTCCCTTCCCAAGTCATCGAACCATCGTCGGCCACGTGGCATCAAGGACTATACAAAACAAATTGTCCCGTGGCATTACCGGCGACACCAGGGCGCTGTAGCAATTCAGGCGATTGATTTTCGATCGAGTGGAAGCGGCACCAGCACCGCCTGGCTGGAGATCGTGCTCGACGAGGGCGGCAACCGCCACATCCGCCGGCTGCTCGCCACCCACGATATCGAGGTGCTGCGCCTGGTACGGATCGCGATCGGATCTCTGCAACTCGGCGACCTTGCCAAGGGCAAGGCACGCCATCTGAGCGCCGAAGAGCTGGCGCTGCTTCAGGCCTGAGCGACCAGGCACTGGAGGCCCCTTGAACCGAAGCGGCAATTGACATTTGCATCTCTGTTTCATATTTTCCATTTGTGAAACTGAAATGCGCCGATGCAGTCAAAGTGTCAGGGCTGACACGCATGGGCGAAGCTGGCTTGGAAGCCGGAGAGAAAACATGGCTACTGCGTTGCGGGCGGTTCCCAGATTCCTGGACGAATTGGGTACGTTTGGCGGCCTCAAGGGAACCGATATTGCAAACATCACCGACGTGTCCAAGGCCACGGTTTCGAGGTGGAAGGCCGGCGACATCAAGCCCCAGCCGCGCAGCGAGCTCATTCTGTCGGACCTGCACTATATCGTCGGCCGACTGCAGGAATTCTACGAGCCAAGCGATATCCGCACCTGGCTTTACGCTCGCCACCCGCAATTGAACGGTGAAAGGGCGATAGATCTCATTCACGACGACCGCGCCCTCGACGTGCTCAAAGTCATCGACCGGCTTGATAACGAGGTCTTTCTGTAATTGGCGATCGCCGGGCGGATGAGACGAGACAGTCGGCTCATCGATGCTATCGAGGAAATGGTTCCGGTCGAATACTCCGGGACGGTTTGGCGTGTGGTGCGCCAGGGCCGCAGCCCGATCCAGTGCTCGAGCTCCGGCGGCCGTTGGGACGATGGAACGTTCGACGTGCTCTACACCTCGCAAGAGCGCGAAGGTGCCTTGAGCGAGATGAGATTCCACCTGACGCGGGGGCAGCCAGTGATCCCTTCGCGCGTCAGATACAATCTCTTCGAGATCGATCTTGCTTTGGACCGGACGCTCAGACTGCTCGACCTGGCAGCCTTGCAGACCCTTGGCCTCGACACCGCGCGCTACGGGCAGCTTTCGTATCAGGAAAAGCACGCCGAATATCCGAGGTCGCAAGACATCGGCGAGGCCGCGCATTTCCTCGATTATGACGGTCTGATCGTGCCCAGCGCGCGATATGATTGCCTGAACGTCGTCGCGTTTTGTGATCGGCTGCCGGCCGGAGCGATGACGATCAGAACCGATCACGGGGAAATTGCCTGGGCTAGCGGCGGCCCCGCTGCCATCCATCCCCCGCACGGGTGATGCGGCCAACGGAAGTGGCGCGCTAACATTGCCTCCAAGTGCAGAGGTCTAACGCGCAAGGGAGGATCCATGCGTATGCTCCGACTGATACCGACGCTGCTGGCGCTGCTGGCCGTCTTGCCATTGAACGCTGAAGCGACCACGAAGAAGTACCCTAAGGGCCACGGCACGAATTGCGCCGAGAAGGACCAGGCGTGCCAGAAGAAATGCCAGGCTGTGCCGATCGACTACAACAGCGTCAAATCCATCCAGGGGCGCAACGAATGTCTGAATAATTGCACCATCGGCTACGATCAGTGTCTCGGGGCACCCGCCCGAATCCAGGAACAGACAATCCAGGAGGACGCCGCGCAATAGAAGCCCGCCAGAGATGGCTCCAATGCGCAAAACATAGGTGTGATCGAATGACGGCGACAGCCCGCCGGTCGCCTTCATGTGCGGCCGCCGACTTCGTCGACATGGCGCAGCATGTCGTCGGGATCTTCATAGACGCGGAACGTGCCCGATTGGCGGAGCTTCTACGGTGCCGTAGCCGCCGCTGAGCAGGCCGACATCCAGTAGGACCGTGCGATGCGTCACCCGCCGCGCGCCGCGTCATGGATTTCGGCAAAATCCAGCCCATATTCCTAGATGTGGAGCTTTGAGCGTGAAACTCGCGCGTGCGGTCCTGCTTGCCGCGGCTTTCGTGGCTGTTGCGGCCGTTTGTCCCTCTTCCGCAACCGGAGAGGCGGACGGCCGGGAGAAAATTGTGTTGCGCGTCGAGATAGACGGCGCCATCGGTCCGGCGAGTGCCAGGCAGCTCGAGGAAGCACTGGCGGTGGCCGCGGACCGAAATGCCCAGGCTCTCATCCTGCAGATGGACACGCCCGGCGGGCTGGTCACCAGCATGCGCGAGATGATCGCCGGCATTCTCGCCTCGCCGGTTCCCGTCATCGGCTATGTCGCGCCCGCCGGCGGGCACGCGGCGAGCGCCGGAACCTACATCCTCTACGCCACCCATCTGGCGGCGATGGCGCCCGGCACCAATCTGGGCGCGGCAACGCCGATCGAGATGGGCGGGCCGCTGCCATCGTTTCCCGGCGGCAAGAACGATGGCCCGGAGGCGGACAAGGACAAGAAGAACGCACCCGCGGGCGATGCGATGATCGCCAAGGCGACGAACGATGCCGTTGCCCTGATCCGCAGCCTGGCTGAATTGCGCGGGCGCAATGCCGAATGGGGAGAAAAGGCCGTGCGCGAGGCGGCCAGCCTGTCGGCCGGCGCGGCGCTGCAGCAGCATGTCATCGACTTCGTCGCCCGCGACACCACCGAACTGCTTCAACTGGCCGACGGCCGGACAGTCGAGATCGTCGGCAAAAAAGAGGCAATGGCGACGAAAGGACTGCCGGTCGAAACGCTCGAGCCAGGCTGGCTCATCCGGCTTCTCGCCGTGATCACGGACCCGAACATCGCCGTCATCCTGATGCTGGTCGGCGTCTATGGCCTCGTCTTCGAATTCACGAGCCCGGGCGCGGTCGCGCCCGGCGTGATCGGCACGATTTGCCTTCTGCTCGGACTCTATGCGCTCAATCTCCTGCCGATCAGCTATGCCGGCCTTGCCTTGATGCTGCTTGGCATCATCTTCCTGGTCGTCGAAGCCTTGAACCCGACTGTGGTCCTTGGGCTGGGAGGCGTGGCTGCGTTTCTGCTGGGCGCTGCAATGTTGCTCAGGATCGAGGGGCCCGGCTTCGAGATGTCGTGGGCCGTTATCGGCACCGCCGCCGTCCTGACGCTCGGCCTGGCGCTGTTGACCGGCAGCTATCTGTGGGCGGCCCGCAAGAACGTTCCGCGTGTTGGCGCACAGGCCATGCAGGGGCTGCCGGCGGAGGTCCTCGACTGGCAGGGCAGCGAGGGCCACGTGCTCGCCCGGGGCGAGCGCTGGCGGGCAAAAGCCGACGAACCGCTTGCAGTGGGCGACAGCGTCGAGGTGGCCGATGTCAGGGATCTTGTGCTGACGATACGGCGCCGCAATGTGAGAAGCGATGGAGCAAGGCAATGATCATCGGTTATGTGGCCTATCTGGCAGCAGCGCTCGTCGTGGTCATGTTCCTATCCGCGGCCATTCGCATCCTGCGGGAATATGAGCGCGGCGTGGTCTTCACGCTCGGCCGCTTCACCGGGGTCAAGGGCCCCGGCCTTATCATCCTCATCCCCTTCGTGCAGCAGATGGTGAAGGTCGACCTGCGAGTGGTGGTCCAGGACGTCCCGCCGCAGGACGTGATCTCGCGCGACAACGTCTCGGTGAAGGTCAACGCGGTGCTGTATTTTCGTATCGTCGACGCCGAGCGGGCGGTGATCCAGGTTGAAGACTTCATGACCGCCACCAACCAGCTGGCACAGACCACGTTGCGGTCGGTGCTCGGCAAGCATGAGCTCGATGAAATGCTGGCCGAACGTGACAAGCTCAACAGCGATATCCAGGAGATTCTCGACCAGCGCACCGATGCCTGGGGCATCAAGGTCTCCGATGTCGAGATCAAGCATGTCGACCTCAACGAGAACATGGTCCGCGCCATCGCCAAGCAGGCCGAGGCGGAACGGCTGCGGCGTGCGAAAGTGATCAATGCCGACGGCGAACAGCAGGCGGCGGCAAAGCTCGTCGAGGCCGGCAAGATGCTGGCCGAAGCACCGCAGGCCATGCAGCTACGCTATTTCGAGGCTCTCCATGACATCGCCGGTGAGCGCTCGTCGACGGTCGTGTTTCCGGTGCCGATGGATCTGCTCGGTCATTTCATCAAGCAGGGTGGTGGAGGCGGAGGCGGCTGAGCGCGTAATCTCCCCCCTCGAGGGGGAGATGGCCGCGAAGCGGCCAGAGGGGGTCGTCTCACATAGATCGCCGACGCCTTCCTCTACGAGAGACGGCGCTGACGCTCCACGCGCCGCGACCCACCCTCACCTCCGCCACGGCGGGACCGGCGCAAAGCGTTTGCCGATCCAGTCGGCGAAGGCACGTGTCTTGGCGGCTTGCCCCTTGGCCGAAGGCATGACGACATAGACGGCGCCCTCGTCGGCAAGCGTCCAGTCCTCCAGCACTGGCACCAGCCGGCCGTCGGCGAGCTCGCGTCCGACCAGCCAATCCGTGCTCATCATCAGTCCGACGCCTTGCACGGCGGCTTCGACCAGCACCTCGGCGTCGTCGGTGACCAGCGGCCCGGAGACCTCGATACTGACGCGCCGGCCCGAACTGTCGGTCATCTCCCAGGCCGGAAAGGTCTGGAAACCTGAGAAGCCCAGGCAACTGTGTTCCAGCAGTGCTTCAGGTTCAGTCGGCGTGCCCCGGCGGGCGAGGTAGGACGGCGCGGCGCACAGCAGCCGCCGCCGTGTCGCGACCTTGCGCGCCACCAGCCGCGAATCCTCCAGCGCGCCGAGACGGACGGCGACATCGAAATTCTCGGCGACGAGATCGACGAAACGGTTGGAGAACTCGGCCTCGATACGGACTTCGGGAAATTCGGTGAGAAACTGTGGCAGCAGCGGGCCGATCCACATGCGCCCGAACGAGCCGGGCAGCGCCAGCCGCAGCACGCCGCGCGGCCCGCCGCCGGCATGCGCCGACGCGACAGCCTCGGCCTCGTCGACCGCAGCCAGAATGGTGCGGACGCGGACGAGAAATTCCGAACCCGCCTCGGTCAGCGACACGCTTCGTGTCGTCCGGTGCAGCAGGCGCACGCCCAACCGCTCTTCCAGCGAGGCAAGGCGCCGCGACAGGATCGTCGCGTCGCGACCGATGCGAGCAGCCGCCTTGGTGAAGGAGCGTGCTTCGGCGATTGCCGCGAAGGCGGCCATTTCGACCAATGCTGCCGGTTCGTGCGATTGCTGCATCAGGCGCAGAGCTCATATGTAAAAGCCAAGGATTATATGCCAATAGCGCAGCAGCTAGTTTCACTCAATCCCGGCCCGTCAATCGGCCATCAACCGGAGTGAGACATGAAAGCGATCGAACTGACTGCCCCGAGACTGGACGCGTTTCGCGCGGCCACCGTTCCCACGCCTGAACCGCAGCGCGGCGAAGTGCTGATCCGCCTGCGCGCCGCAAGCCTCAATTTTGTCGATGTCGCGATAGCGAGCGGCAACTATCCAGGTCCGAGCTTTCCGCTCATTCCCGTCGTCGACGGCGCCGGCGAGATCGTCGGCATCGGCGAGGGCGTGTCGAGGCTCGCCATCAACGACCGCGTCATCGCCCATGCAAAACCGCGCTGGATCGGCGGCCGTCCGCGGCCTTATGAGACCAGAGAGATGCGCGGGCTGACACTGCCCGGCTCGCTCGCCGAATATGTCGCGCTGCCGGCCAATGCCGTTGTGCCGATGCCGGCGCATCTGTCCTTCGAAGCGGCAGCGACGCTGCCGATCGCCGGCACCACCGCGTGGAATGCGCTTCGCGCCGCCGATGTCGGGCCGGGGTCGGTCGTCGTCCTGCTCGGTACCGGCGGTGTCTCGATCCTGACCCTGCAGCTGGCCAAGGCAGCCGGCGCCACGGTCATCATCACCTCGTCGTCGGACGAAAAGCTGGCGCGCGCCAAGGCCTTGGGTGCGGATCATCTCATTAATTATCGTGAGACGCCGGACTGGGACGCCAAGGTGCTCGAGTTGACCGACGGGCTCGGCGCCGATCTGATCGTCGAAACCGCCGGCGCGGCTACCTTCGCCCGCTCCATCAATGCCGCGGCGCCCGGCGGCACGGTGTTCGCCATCGGCTTCGTCACCGGCGCCGAGGCCACCACGAACCTGCTGCCGATCATCATCAAGGCACTCAAGGTTGTGGGCAACAACACCGGTTCGGTATCCGACCTGTGCGACGCGGCGCGCGCCATCGGCGCCGCCCGTATCGATCCGGTCATCGACACGGTCTACAGCCAGCACCAGGCGACCGAGGCCTACGCCCACATGGCGGCCGGCGGCCGGCATTTCGGCAAGCTCGCGTTCAGTCTGTCGTGGTGAGCCTGAAAAAGGCAGAGCGTTGAAGCTGCCGATCTCCCCTCTCGTGGGGAGATCGGTCGTCACCTCGGCTTTCGCCAATCGCCAATGCGCCGACAGTCCCGACCTCCGCCTAAATCAGCTTCTCCAGCGTGATCGGCAGGTCCCGCACCCTTTTCCCGGTGGCGTGGAATACCGCGTTGGCGATCGCCGGCGCCACGCCGACAATGCCCAGCTCGCCGACCCCCTTGCCGCCAAGCGCCGAGGAATGCGGATCGGGAATACCGACCGAGATCACCTCGATGTCGGGAATGTCGGCATTGGTGGCGATGAGATAGTCGGCGAGATTGTTGTTGACGATGCGGCCGTGGCGGCGGTCGACGATGCCCTCCTCGAGCAGCGCCTGGCCGATGCCCATGATGATGCCGCCCTTCCATTGGCTTTCGGCGAGCTTGGGGTTGTAGAGCCGGCCCGAATCCAGCGCCGACACCACGCGGGAGACGCGAACCGTGCCAAAGTCCTCGTCGACGCGGACTTCGATGAAATGCGCGCACCAGCTGTGGCGGGAATAGTCGCCCTCGGTGTGCGGCAGCGCCATGGCTATGGTGGTGTAGTTCTTGTAGCGGTCCTCGACCGTCGAATTGGCCGGCATGGTGTCGCCCTTCGCCTCGATATGCTCGCGCCCGACGCTGCTGAGCAGTTCGGCGATGGAAACTTCAGGGCCGTTGCCGCGCGGTGAAGCGACGCGGCCATTGGCGACGACGAGCGTGTTGGCCTGCAGTGCATGGAACGGCGAAGCCGGATCGCTGATGGCGAGCCCGATCAGTTGGTCGAGCGCGGCACTCGCCGCCTTGTGGACGGCGCCGGTCATCACCCCGGCCAGCCGCGAACCGCCGGTGACGCCGGCACGGGCATAGCGGGAATCGCCAAGCTTGACGACGACGTTTTCCGCCGGCACGCCCACCACCTCGGCGGCGGTCTGCGCCAGGATCGTGTAGGTGCCCTGCCCCATGTCGATCGATGAGCTTTCGACCTCGACCGAGCCGTCGGCGAGAATGCGCACGACCGCCTCGCCATAGGCGCGCCGCACCGGGTAGGTGCCTGCCGCGACACCCCAGCCGATCAGCTGGTTGCCGTCGCGCATCGAACGCGGCCGGGGGTTCCGCTTCGACCAGCCAAAGGCTTCGGCGCCGGCCGCGAAGGCCTCACGCAGTTGCCGTGTCGACCACGGCTTCTTCGCATGCGGATCCTGCTCGGCATAGTTCCTGAGACGGATTTCCAGCGGGTCGATACCGACCTCGTAGGCGAGCTCGTCGATGGCGCTTTCGATGCCGAAGGCGCTCGGGTTCTCGCCCGGCGCGCGCAATGCCCCCGGCACCACCGTGTTGACCCGCACGACGTTCTGCCGCGACGAGAAATTCGGCGTCGCGTACATGACCGAGGTGACCGAGCCGAGCGGCTCGACCCACATGCCGTCGACCGAGGTCTCGTTGACGCCGCGATGCACGATCGACTGGATCTGACCCTCCGCGTTGGCGCCGAGCGCCACCGTCTGGCGGGTCGCCGCCCGTCCGCCATAGGCGGTGAAGGTCTGCGGCCTGGTGACCGCCAGCTTCACCGGCCGTCCCAGCATTTTGGCGGCAACTGCCGCTACAGCGCCGTAGCCATAGGCAAACGCCTTGGAGCCGAAGCCGCCACCAATATAGGGCGAGACCAGTCGTACATTCTCGAACGGCACGCCGAACCATTCGGCATAGGTCCGGGCCATGCCGTCGAGCCATTGGCTCGGCTCCCAGACCGTCAGCTGGTCGCCCTGCCACTTTGCGATCAGGCCATGCGGCTCCATCGGCGCCTGGTATTCGCGCGGCGTGTTGTAGGCGTTGCAGATCCTGACCGGAGCCGAGGCGAACGCTGTCTCCGCCTCGCCCCATTCCTTGGTCATCGCATCGACCGGGATGCCGTCGCCGGCCTTTGGGTCGCTGAGGTCGACGATCGCCGGCGCCTCGTCATAGGCGATCTTGACCAGCGTCGCGGCGGCGACCGCCTGCTCGAAACTCTCGGCCACCACCGCCGCGACATGCTGGCCGCTGAAGGTGATGTCGCGCGCCAGCGGGCAATAGGCGACGTCCGGCGGCGGCGTGCCCAGCCAGTCCGTTGCGGTTCTCAGCGGCAGGATGTTGTCGGGCGTCAGCACCAGCAGCACGCCGGGCGACGCCTTGGCCGCGGTCGTGTCGATCGAACGCACCCGGCCGGCGGCAATGGTGCTCTCGACCAGCACCGCATGGGTGAGCCCCTCGAGCTGCTGCTCGACGGCGTATTTGGCGGCACCGGTGATCTTGGCCGGGCCGTCGACGCGCGACAGCCGGCCGCCGACCTGGTCGGCGAGGACGGCACCGTCCGAAGCGTCGCCGCGTTTGGCATCGCCTGGTCTTGTTCTCAACTCGTGAACGGTCATGCCGTTTCTCCCATTTTGAGGATGGCGCGGGCGACGACGCGCGGCGCCAGTTCGATCTTGTAGTGGTTGGCGCCATGGTCGACGGTGCCCTCGACGGCGAGCAGGCTGGCTTGCCTGACGACCTCCGGCTCGAGCACTTTGCCTTTCAGCGCCTCTTCGACGGCAAGGGCGCGCCATGGCTTGGTGGCGACACCGCCAAGCGCGACGCGCAGATCGCGGATCGTCCTTCCGTCGGCCTCGAATTCGATGCCGACCGCGGCACTTGCCGCGGCGAATTCATAGGACTGGCGGTCGCGGACCTTGAGATAGGTCGAGCGGCGGGCGGCCGCCGAAGCGGGAATGCCGATCGCGGTGATCATCTCGCCGGGCTCGATCGCATGTTCCCTTTCGGGCGTGCTGCCCGGCAACAGGAAAAAATCATCGACAGCGATCTGACGGTCGCCGAGATGGACGATCGCGTCGAAGGCGACGAGTGCAACCGCCAGGTCGCCGGGATAGGTGGCGACGCAGGCCTCGCTGGTGCCGAGCACGGCATGGCCGCGGGTGACGCCGCCAATCGCCGAGCAGCCGCTGCCGGGCGAGCGCTTGTTGCAAGCGGGGAAATTCGCCGGATCGCGGAAATAGGGGCAGCGTGTACGCTGCATCAGATTGCCGCCGATCGTCGCCATGTTGCGCAGCTGCGCCGATGCCGCCTGCCACAGCGCCTCCGAAACGGCAGGGAACCGGCTCTTGATACCGGCATGGTCGGCGACGGTGCTCATCCTGGCCAGCGCCCCGATCGTGGCGCCCCGGTCATCAACGGCAATCGTGTCCAGTCCCTTGAGATGGGTGATGTCGACCACGGTCTCGGGTTCGGCAACGCCGCATTTCGCGAGATCGACAAGCGTCGTGCCGCCGGCCAGAAGCATGGCGCCGGGAAGTGCTGCTGCCTCACGGGCTGCATCGACGGAGCCGGCGCGGAGATACGAAAAGTCCCTCATGACGCGGCCTCCATGGCCGCCTGGCGCACGGCGGCGACGATATGCGGATAGGCGCCGCAGCGGCAGAGATTGCCGGCCATGTATTCGCGGATCTCCTCATCCGAGCCGGCATGGCCTTCGCGAATGCAGGCGACCGCCGACATGATCTGGCCCGGCGTGCAATAGCCGCACTGGAAGGCATCCTGTTCGAGGAAGGCGGCCTGCACCGCATGCAGCGTGCCATCCTCCCCGGCAAGCCCTTCGATGGTGGTGATGTCCCTGCTTTCAGCCTGAGTGGCAAGCGTCAGGCAGGCCAGCACGCGCTGGCCGTCGATATGAACGGTGCAGGCGCCGCACTGGCCCTGGTCGCAGCCCTTCTTGGTGCCGGTCAGGCCGAGATGGTCGCGCAAGGCGTCGAGCAGGGTAACGCGCGGTTCGACCTCCAGCTCATGTCGATGTCCGTTGATTCGAAGTTGGATTGGAGTTCGGGTTTTGCTTGTCATGGGGCGTCTGGCTCCAGTTGCTTGACGCGGGAGGGGATGATCTGGTGCCCGGCCGGCGAGCGGCAAGGTCAGCTTATGGCTAGGTGAAGGCTATCTTCCCCTTGGGGGAAGTGCCTGGCAGGGCAGAGGGGGTCGGTTCGACTTGGCGCGAGCTCCGGGAGGGCTGCGGCTTGGGAGGTCGAAAGACGTGACATACCCGATCCCGTGATTACATGAGAAAGGCGCTCCACAATCGGAGGCGCCTCCGCTTATTACCTAAGGGCCTGCCCTGCCCTGTTCAAGCCCCGGATCGAAATTGATCGAAATTGGAGAAAATTGGCAGGGCAGCCGGCCGTCATGCCTGGAGACAAAAAAGCACCACCGGCCCAAGCCGGTGGTGCTCTCTGAACTGTCTGTAGGGGCAGGACAGTCCAATGATCCTGAGGGGATCGTGCTCAACGTGGGCTCATTTTTGCCCCACGGCATCGGCCGAACAGATGAGGAGTGCCGGCCGCGAGGAAATATTCTCCGTCGTCATCCACCGGCCGTGCACCGGAGGCGGGCAAGATGCCTCGCCTGCCGGAACGCCGGCCCAGACTCGATCCTGTGATTATATTTACTTGCGATTATATTTGTCGGAGACGTAACGAAGGTGGAAGCGTCTGCGTTCTTGAAACGGGGCCTGCCTGTTCGGTTATGCTTCGGATCAACACTGGAGAAAAAATTGGCCGCGGAGCCGCCCGTCATTTCTGGAGACAAAACCGAAGCCGCCGTTGCAAAACCGCTGCGCGCCGACGCGCAGCGCAACCGCGATGCGCTGGTCGAGGTCGCGGCAAAAGCCTTTGCCGCGCAAGGCGTCGATGCCTCGCTGGAGGAGATTGCGCGCCAGGCCGGCGTCGGCATCGGCACGCTCTACCGGCATTTCCCAACCCGCGAGCACCTGGTCGAGGTGGTTTATCGGCGCGAAGTGGAAGGACTGTGCCAGGCGGCCGACGAACTCGCCCGCGATCATGCGCCCGACATGGCGCTCGAACAATGGATGCAGCGCTTCGTCGACTACATCGCCACCAAGCGCGGGCTGTCGACAAGCCTGCGCATCCTGCTCACGACCAACTCAACCCTGTTCTCCGACGTTTCCGGCAGGGTGACGCTCGCCTTGCGGCGGCTGATCGATGCCGCGGTCGCCGACGGCTCGATCCGCGGCGATGTCGATGCCTCCGACGTGCTGCATGCGCTGGGCGGCATCTATTCGGCCCCGGACACCAAGGACTGGCGCGACCGCTCGCGCCGATTGGTGTCGCTGCTGATGGATGGGCTGCGGTTTGGAGCGGCCAAATCCGGCCCATCCAAGGAATGACGAATGCAGTGACTGTCCTTACTTCAGCGAGATGCTCATACCGCTGAGATCGGCATTGACTTGCAGGCCTACCTGCCTGCCTGTGAGTTCGAGTTGGGCACCCTTGTCATTGGTCATGACGATCACCTGGGCTCCTTTGCCGAGCGCGCCGCCACCGCCCGCTGCACCGTACACCCCCGTCACATCCCGGGCGCGGCGTATGTGGCGCACGGTACCTTTGAAATAGGTCTTGGAGGCGCCGAAGGCGAGGCCGCCCGAGATGCCGCCGACCGAGATGGGATATCGGCGACCATGGAAGGTCAGTGTGCCCTCGCCTCCGGAGCCGCCGATGAAAAAGGCCGCCTTGTAGACGGCGAAGCGGATCGTACCGCTGTCGGCATGCGCGACGCTGGCAAAGCTAACTGCCGCCGCAGCAATGACGGCAACTGCGACTGAACGAAATCTGGACGAAATCTTCATGATGAGAACTCCTCAAGATCGCCGCATGCCCAGCCGGCCGGGCACGTCGGCGTCGTATCAAAGTCATAGCTGAACAGTCTCGCCCTTCATTGGTTCCAAGCACGCGGCCTGAATTCCGGCCGCGAGAAGACCGCCACGAAACGAGGGCGGATGGCGAGCATAGTCCTGGCTGTAAGAAACAGTGGCCGACCAGCGGGGATCTGTCGCCGGCGTTCCTAGGAAACGTATGTGTATTGAAGCGGAATGGTATTAGTCTGCGCCCGTCTGGGGTTTCGGGGAGCGCGGCAAAGGAATGGACTTCAACTCACGGCATGGCTACCTGCTGATCGGCGGTCTGATCCTGGTCGGTGCCGGGCTCCTGGTCGTTTCGCTGATCGTCAATCTTCGCGTGGCGCACAGTGTGCGTGACGACGTACGCCATCGTGAAAAGCTGCTGGAATATTATCGCAATATCTTTTCGCAGCTGGGCGTGATCCTGATCGGGATTGGCGTGTCCCTGTTCATCTTCTTTTTTCAGCAGAATTATCAGGACCAGCGCAAACGCGAAACGGAGCTCCAGCAGGTTCTCGCCAAACTGGCGGCGCGTGTTGCCCGCGGCAGCGCTGTCGTGGAGGCCCTCGGCGAATTCGATGCGCTGCTGGATGATGGCGGCGCCTATGTCAGTCCGGAACTCGGCGGAAACAATGCCGCCGTCAGCGCCCACGGAACGGCGCTCGCCAAGCAGGTTTCGCAGATCCTTCTGGTCGAGCGCGACGTCGATGTTCAGGGGTTCGATATCCTGAATCTGTCACGCGATTTCGAAGCATCGTTCGTCGTCAACGAGCTCAACCCAACGCTATGGTTCAACATCGTCCGGGACGAGAGCGATATCAAATATGCCACTACCCAGATCGCCCTGGATTACAAGGACCTGCAGGATGCGATCGGCGGCGGGCCGATCGAGGTTGCGATCGCCAATCCCGAAAAGGAGCGGAAGATCAAGCAGGAGGTGCTCGACGTCTTTTATGATGCCGACCTCCTGCGCCAGCGCAGCAGGCGGTTTCTCGGCCGCGCGTGCTGGCTTTTCAGCAACGGGCGCGGCTTCGTCAAGCTTGCACCGGCCAATGAAATCGAAGCCGATGCCAGATCGCACCAGGAATGGCTCGACCGGTCGAAACCCTTCCTGACGCAGTTGAAGTCGGGAAGCGGCGATTGCTTCAAATTGCTCCAGTTCGGCCCGGCGTCTTTGAGTTGAGCGCGGCGTCGTGAGTTGAGAACGCGCCGGCGGCACGGTTCAATTTGAGTCCGGCGGCCTGGGAGCAAAACTCGATCAACTGGCTGCCGCCAAATGGCCGAGATGGATGGAAAGCGGACCTACTCGGCATTCGCATTGCGACTGAACACCTCGGCAGGAACTCGCAACTCCTCGGATTGTACGGCGGCAGGATACCCTGGAGCGGAAAATTTGATGCAGACGTCGCGCTTGTCCCTCTTGAGGTCGTAGGCGCCGAACTCTGCAAGGAAGGTGTCGCTGTATCGGATGCCGGATTCAGGATGTCGTGCCACGAGATAGATGTCGTATTGTTGGCGCTGACGAGTTTCAAACGGCCCGAATGCGATGACTTTCGAGTCCTTTTGGCCGGAGGCAGGGCATAGCCGTGCGAGCAGATAGACGTGCTCTCTGCTCGACCTTTCCAAATATTGTGTGATGTCGATGGTAGATGACACCTGCACCTTGAAATACTCTCCGTATGGAAGCTGCTTGCCAAGACTGGTCGGGGGTCTTCCTTCCACCACGCCTTGGTATTTCAACGAGCCGAGTCCCGCGCAACCAGAGAGGGACAGAGCTATGACGGCATAGAGAGCACATACCCTCAACATCATGGAACTTTCACAACCTTCGCGCACGACAGTTCCGGCTGACGTTTGCCGGAATTACTGGATGTCCGCAATGGGGTCGAACTCGGTCGTTCGGATTGGTTGGGTGCTGACCCCTAGTCCCCCACGCGCTGCAGCGTACCGAGATGATTGTCGTTGAGAAAATCAACGGTCATGGCCGACGCCTTGCCGTCGGGGCCGAGGGCAAAGCTGACGGCCGAGGGCCTGTCCGGCATCTCGGCATCGGGGAAGGTCACGAAGAGGTCGCGGTCGAAATGCTTCAGCGAATAGGACCGCGCGCCGGCGGGCCCGACCTTGAGGACAAGAGTGTCTCCTTCGCCCGACACAATAGCTTCGCCGAAGAAGTCGTTGAAGTAACGGC
Source organism: Mesorhizobium sp. M0701 (assembly GCF_040320365.1). Lineage (NCBI taxonomy): Bacteria > Pseudomonadati > Pseudomonadota > Alphaproteobacteria > Hyphomicrobiales > Phyllobacteriaceae > Mesorhizobium > Mesorhizobium sp. M0701. The sequence goes on along the minus strand of NZ_JAMYPO010000003.1, from coordinate 235,570 downwards.
CTTCATAGGCACTGGCCGGCTCGGCCGGACTTGCTGGAGAGGGTGACGCGGCATAGGTAGCCTTGGCCGCCGCAATCACCGGGCCGAACATGCTCGCATAGATATTATTCCATGCCTTTACCTTATCCTTCCCCAGCGTTCCGTCGAAAACGAGATCGGCGAAGCTGTCGGACAGCCCCTCCGGCACGCCTGTCGGAAAGGCGTTGGCGACGACGACGATGCCAAGCTTCTCCTCGGGGAAGAGCATCACCAGGCTGCGTGCGCCGGCGCTGAAGGCGCCCGCGTGACCCCAGATCAGCCCGTGCCGGCCGAATTCGATATTCCAGCCGAGGCCGTAGAAGGCCTCGCCTCCGGAGACGGGATTCTTGCCGCGAGCCGTCAAGGGAATATGTGTCTGGTCCAGCGCATCGGCGGCAATGAGTCTCTTGCCGGCATAGACCCCGTTGCCGAGCACAAGGCGCATCCATTGCGAGAGGTCGCGTGCGGTGGAACTGACGCCGCCTGCTGGCGCCTGCGCATCCGGATAGCGCTGGACTTTCGCGGTCCAGGCGCCATCGATTTTGGCGTGAAGCTCGGCGCGGTTGGCGTGCTTGATGAAGTCCGAATGACGGGAGCTGGTCGAGGCCATTCCAAGCGGACGATAGAGCTTCTCTTCGGCGACCTTTTCCCATGATTTACCCGTCGGCTTCGCGGCCGCGACGGCACCCTCGGTCAGTCCGAAATTGCTGTAGGAATAACCCGCACGAAAGCTCGATGACGGCGACACGAACCGCAGCCGGCGCAGGATCTCCGCGCGGTCATAGCCGATGTCCTCGAGGTCGTCGCCGGCGGTGCCGGGAAGCCCGCCGCGGTGCGCAAACAGGTCGCGGACCGTGAGTTCGCTGGTCGGATAGGGCTGAGCGAGCCGGAAAGCCGGATCGAGGTCGGCGATCTTGGAATCCCACGAAGCGATCCCGTCGCTGACCAGCGCCGCCACGACGGTGGCGGAGACCGGCTTGGAGAGCGAGGCAATCTGGAAGACCGTGTCAGCATCGACGATCTCCGGTTTTCCGGCTTCGCGATGCCCGAACCCCTTGAGGAAGATCACCTCGTCGCCGTGCACGACGCCGATGGCCAGACCGGGCACGCTACCATCCGCGACGACGCCTTCGGCCAGCAATTCGAGCTTCGCAATGGCCGCGGCGATCCTGTCGGGTGGGATGGTATCGGCCGACGCCGCTTTCGGCGAAAGCGTAATGAGGGCGATGAAGGCCAACATCCTCCACCGGAGGTGATTCCGGTTTGTGAACAGCCGCATGCTCAGCCCCTCCGCTTCACCGGCGTGCACTATTGCAGGCCGACGCAGCGAAGGCCAGCCTCACGCTCGACCCGCGATCCTTTGACGGATATCCGCTTCACACCAGTCGAAATTCAGACAGCCGCGCCTGAGCTACGAAGCAGCGCGCAGGCGAAGGCGCCGCCTGCTGGCGCGGGCCTTCTCCGCCACCGCGGCGGTGATCTCGACCACGCCGTCTTCACGCGGTCTGGCGTTGGTGGCCTTGTGGAGCCGCTCATAGGGCAACAGTTCCTTGACCCGGGCTTGAAGCGACGCGACTTCGGCTCGCAGATCCTCGCATTCCTGCCGCTGGACGTCGAACTGTATCTGTTCGGATGCCTGCTGCAGGGAAAGCTGCGAAAAATTCGCGCTGACCGCGGAAAGGTTCATCTTGTCGTGTTCGCTCTCCTTCGTGAGAGCGGACAATTTTTGCTCGACAATTTGCTTTTCGGCCACCGCGTCGCTCGCTTGAGCCTTGAGCCTGGCGATCTCGGTGACGGCTTCGCTGTTGTGGTTGGAGGCGGCTTCCAGCCGCGATCGAAGGTCCTCGATTTCAGAACGCAAGCCGGTCATCTCCGCGACACTGCGTGCAAGCTCGGCTTCCCTGTCACCGTCCCTGAGGCGGGCCGCTTCCGTTATTTCCGACAGCTTCGTCTGCGCCATATCGAGCGATTTCTGCAGCCGCATTTCCTCTTTCTCGCTCTTGCCAAGCGCGGCCAGCAGTTCGGAAACCTGCGCGGCGTCATTGGCATGGACGGTCGAGAGTTCGTCCAGCCTGTGCCGCGCCTCGGCCTCCCGTTTCAGCGCCTTGTCGAGATCGATCGACAGACTGACATGCTTCTCCCGCAGCATCTCGTTCTCGCGCGAGCGTCTGTTGGCCTCGACCGCTCTGGCCGAGAGCGTTTTGACAAGCTCGCCGAACTCGGCCTCGCGTTTTGCGCTCGCATTGCCTGCCACGACGAGTTCCAGCCTTGCCGCAGCCAGCGCGCCGCGAAGTGCTTCCTTGTCCTCGACCAGGCTCGCCTCGTGCTGCTGCAGGGCCTCGATAGCGCTGTCGCGCTCGCGCTGCTTTCTGGTTGCATCGTGGAGCTGTTCGGACAGCACTCTTTGCTGCGCGGTCAGGCCGGTATTTGCCAGCTCCAATTCGTTGGCGCGAAGAATGTCGCCGTGGAGCAGTTTTAGAAATTCGCCCGTCAGATGATGCGAGGTCGCGATCTCCGACAGTTTCGCATTGATCTCCCCCAGATACTCCTGCGCGTCGTGAAAGAGCCCATCGACCGCACTTAAGGCAGCCAGCCGGGTTTGCGTATGGGGGGACAGCCGTCGTGCGGTCTCGAAGGCGTCCGCATTGGCCTCGAGCTGCGAGTTGTCATCCGTTGCCGGGAGATTCTCATCCGATACAGTTTCATCCGGCACAGTGACGTCGTTCAGCGGCGACTGATCGTCCACATTGAGACATTCGCTAAACGCATCCGCCAAATCGGTTTCGAGCTCCTTGAACGCTCTCTCCACAGTCTCGGCACGCTTGATCAAACCTTTGAAATTCATGATCGAATATCCCTCTCGTGCAGCGCCGTTAAGGAGCGGATTTTCAACACTTGACCCTCGCCTCCCCCGAATGCGGGCTCATCTCCTGACGTGCGCTCTGGCCGACGCACGCTAGGGACAGGCTTGGCCACTGTCCTCGTGTGTTTGAATGACGCAAAGCCGTGTTCTGCCGCGCTCCATACCCGAGGCGTTGGCACCGCTCGAAAAATGCCCACTCATTTTCACCCGAAACGGATATGAAGCGGCGCAAGCATGAGGATCGCCTGGTGGCTGTTGTAAGGATCGGCCGAGCGCCTCGGTGCTCTGCAGCAGCTACAAGTCACACTTGGACGAGGCGCGTTACGGCAGGAAGGCCTGACCTAATAAATGATTGTGTTGAATACGTTTCGCTGATTAGCTGCTGTGCATTGACCAGGGACAAGACCGATAAATGTTGTCCCGGGAGGACCGCGATGCCGGTGCTTGAGGTTTGCCACGTCTCCAAGAATTTCGGGGCTATCCAGGCCCTGACTGACGTCAGCTTCCAGGTGGAGCGAGGCGAAGTCGTTGGTCTGATGGGGGACAACGGCGCCGGCAAGTCGACGATAGTCAAGACTGTGGCCGGGAATTTTCCTCCGAGCGACGGCGAAATTGTAGTCGAGGGCGAGGTGTGCCACTTCCACCAGCCCGTGCAGGCCCGCGCCAAGGGGATCGAAGTTGTTTATCAGGACCTGGCGCTCGCCGATAATCTGACGGCCGCGCAGAACGTCTTTCTGGGGCGCGAGATCAAGAAAGGCTTCTGGCCGATCAGGATTCTTGACAAGCAGGCGATGATCGATCGCTCGGCAGCGCTGTTCAAGGAACTCAAATCGGAAACCCGGCCGCGCGACCTCGTCAGGAAGATGTCGGGTGGGCAGCGCCAGGCGGTCGCCATCGCGCGGACCCGGCTTTCAAATGCCAAGCTGGTGCTGATGGACGAACCAACGGCCGCCATCTCCGTGCGCCAGGTGGCGGAAGTACTCGAACTGATCCGACGCCTCAAAGCACAAGGAGTCGGCGTCATGCTGATCAGTCACCGAATGCCTGACGTGTTCGCCGTGGCAGATCGCATTATCGTCCTCAGGCGGGGCTCGAAAGTTGCCGACAAGCCAGCCGACAAAACATCGCCCGAGGAAATCACTGGACTGATAACGGGGGCCATCCGTGGCGAATAGTGTTCAGGAGTCAGTTGGCGTTCAGGGCTCAGTCGAAGAACATGGCCGGCCGGTAATGTCGGATTTCGTCCCGACCAAGGAAAAAACAGTTCTCCAACGTGTGATTTCAAGTCAGCCCTTCTGGGTGATGATCGCGCTCATCGCGCTCGTCATGTTGATGACTGCGATGGAGCCGAGCTTCGGCACGTCTGAAAACGTCGCCAATGTGACGCGCAATTTCGCACCTTTCGGCATCATGGCACTTGGCATGACGATCGTCATCATCACCGGCGGTATCGATCTGTCGGTCGGCTCCGTCATGGGTCTCGTGGTCATCGTCGCCGGCCTGTTCCTCACCTGGCATTATCCCTGGTACGTCGCCTTCGCCATGGGCCTTTTCTCCGGTCTGGCCTGTGGCGCGGTCAACGGATTCTTTGTCGCCTATGTCGGGATGCCGTCCTTTGTGGTCACCCTCGGTATGCTGTCCGTCGCGCGCTCGCTGGCGGTCGTATTCTCGGCCAACCAGATGCTCTACCAGTTCGGGCCCGATGCTCCGATCGTGAAGGCAATCGGTCAGTGGAAATGGCCGCGGCATGGTCCGAACGACTGGGCACCGCATTGGATACCAGAACTGTCGTCACAATTCTGGACCATGGTGATCTTGGCCCTGATTCTCGGCTTCGTATTCAACTTCACAGCCTGGGCCCGGCATCTCTTCGCCATCGGCGGCAATGAGGAGGCGGCACGGCTCACCGGCGTTCCGGTCAACTGGATTAAATTCCAGGCCTATGTCTTCTCGGCTTTCACCGCCGCGCTCGCCTCGCTCCTGCTCCTCGGCTATAACGGCTCGGCCATCAATGCCATGGGCCAGGGCTACGAGCTGCGCGTTATCGCCGCGACAGTCATTGGCGGCGCCAGCCTCATGGGCGGCGCCGGCACGGCCTTCGGTGCGATCATCGGTTCGGCCTTCCTCGAGGTGATCAGGAATGCGCTGCTGATGGCCGGCATCGATTCAAATTGGCAAGGTGCCTTCGTCGGCGCCTTCATCGTTCTTGCGGTTCTTTTGGGCATGCAAACCGGCGGCAAATCGATTCTCGCCGCGTCGCTGGCAGTCTTGATGCCCAAAAAACGCCGCTAGAAACCCGCCGGCGGGAGGCTTGCGGGACATCACACCAAGGAGGAGAACGTCACATGAAAAAACATCTGCTCACGGCCGCCGTCGCGCTTGGCGCAATGGTGCTCGCCGTTTCCGGCGCCCAGGCGAAATACACCTTCGCCCTGGTGCCGAAGAACATGAACAATCCTTTCTTCGACCAGGCACGCGACGGCTGCAAGAAAGCCGAGGCCGAATCCAATGGCGCCGTGGAGTGCATGTATATCGGCCCCGGCGAGCATGGTGGTGGCGACGAGCAGGTGCAGATCGTGCAGGACCTCGTGGCCAAGAAGGTGGACGGCATCGCCGTGTCGCCATCGAACGCCGCGGCGATGGCGGTTGCGCTGCAGGCCGCCAAGGAAGCCGGCATCCCGGTCCTCACCTGGGATTCCGACCTCCTGCCCGAGAACAAAGATCTTCGCGTCGCCTATATCGGCACGCACAATTATGAGATCGGCGAGAACCTCGCCAAGCTTGTCATGCAGATCAAGCCCAAAGGCGGCACGATCTGCATCCAGTCCGGCGGCGCCGCGGCGGCCAACCACAACGAGCGCATGCAGGGCATTCGCGATACACTTTCGGGCACCAAATCGGCGGCCTCGCCCGGGGATCGGCTGACGGGCCAGAACGGCTGGACTGAAATCGAAGGCTGTCCGCTCTACACCAACGATGATTTCCCGCTTTCGGTGCAACAGTTCGAGGATATCATGGCGAAAAACCCGAACCTCGACGCATTCGTCCCGACCGGTGGCTTCCCGCAGTTCATTCCCGATGCCAACCGCGCCGCGGTCGCACCGTACAAGGACAAGATCGCCTCGAAAGCCCTGGCCCTTGTCGTTGCTGACACGCTTCCGGTACAGATCGACCAGATGAAGGAAGGTTTCTCCCTTGGCCAGGTCGGCCAGCGGCCGTTCGAGATGGGCTACAAGACGATGATGGCGCTGAAGGAAATGAAGGAGGGCAAGGCTCCGCCGGCCGACCCGACCTACACAGGCCTCGATGTCTGCACTCCGGAGACAGCCGACACTTGCGTCGCCAAATAGTGCTTTTGGGCGGGAGGAAACTCCCGCCCTTTTCATAGGGGATCTCAATGCCGGAATTGTTCTCGCTCAAGGGCCGTGTCGCATTGGTCACGGGTGCCTCGCGTGGTCTTGGTTTTGCCATGGCCAAGGCACTTGCGGAAAACGGCGCGACGGTGATCGTCAATGCGCGCGACATGGCCGCCCTTTCCGCGGCCGCCGAAAGGATCGGTGCAGAAGCCCTGCCGTTCGATGTCACCGACGCGGCGATCTCAAGGGCGTCGCTCGAAGGAATCGTCGAACGCCACGGCCGCCTCGATATTCTGGTCAACAACGCCGGCATCCAGCATCGGAAACCGCTGGTCGAATGGCAGGACGAGGATTTCAACCATGTGGTTGCCGTCAATCTGTCGGCTTGCTTCCGCATGATGCGCGACGCGGTGCGCCTGATGCTGCCAAGCAAGTTCGGGCGCATAATAAACACCGGATCGGTCGCAGCGATCCTTGGCCGTCCCACCATTCACGCCTATGTGGCGGCAAAGGCGGGGCTGCACGGGCTGACACGCTCCACTGCCGCTGAGCTGGGCCGTCACGGCATCACCGTCAACGCGATCGCCCCCGGCTATTTCGCCACCGAGCTCAACACCGCACTTATGCGCGACGAGGCCTTCACCAAATGGGTCGAGGCACGAACCCCCGCGGGCCGCTGGGCCCAGCCTGAGGAGCTCGGCGGAGCCGTGGTGTTTCTCGCCTCCGACGCTGCCGCTTACGTCAACGGGCACGTGCTCGCGGTTGACGGCGGGCTATCGGTTTCCCTGTGATTTCAACCGGTGACACCGTGCCGGCAGGGCGTGCCTGCTAGCCGCCTGAAATGACGACTTGCTGCATCCGCTGCTGGCCCGGTCCCCTGCACGGACGCCGACGCCAGACGATTGGATGACGCGCCGTATTGCAGCCGCCGACTTTCGATTCGCAACGGGTTATTTCGACGTCCGGCGGCATCGATGCTTGATGCCGCCAATATTTCATTCCACACACCGGTCACGATGAGAGACGACATACGGGATCAGCGCCGGGTATTCGGGTGGGCCTTGCCTGCCTCCGCGGTCGTGCATTTGCTCGCCGCCGCGCTTCTTTTGTCCGCACTGCCGCTGTCGCCCCCGCAGCCGCAGAAGGAGCAGGCCATCGCAGTGGATATCGTGCCGCCGCCTAAACCGCCGGAAAAAACCAAACCTCCTTCCCCCGCTGAACCGCCCAAGCCGGAAAAGCAGCCGGAAGCCAAGGTCGAGACGCCGACGAGCCGTGAGGTCACCGCGCAGAGACCTGTCTTCCAATTCGGTGAGAAGGACGCCGGTCCTCGCAAGTCTCTGGACGGCAACAGTGCGGAGGATGGTTCGGAACAATCGCTAGCGCCGCAAGTTCCCAGTAACCAGGATCTTGCACAGCCACCTGCCGTGACAGCGGTCGAGGGGAAAGACCAGGCTCCGTCGCCTGGCGCATCCGCGCCGCCTAAGCCCAAGCCAGCGAACGTCAAGGAGCAAAAACCCTTGAAGCTTCAGCAAGCCAAGACGTTGTTCTCGGAAGCAGCAACCGGTGATCCGATAGCGACAAGCGCAATGGGCAATATACCCCGCCCCGTGCGGATCGGTCAGCTCTGCCTCACGGAATTGCGCGAACAGTTGCGCCGCGCCTCGCCCCCCTATTTTCCCGACCTCTTGCGTTCATTCAGGCTGAAGGAAGGCACTATCATGCAAGTTCCCAGGACCGCCTTCCGTGCCAACGGGCAGTGGTACGATTTGAGCTATCGTTGCGAGGTCGATCCGGACGCGACGAAAGTCATTTCCTTCGCCTTCCGTGTCGGAGATCCGGTGCCGCGCAGCGAATGGAAGCGCCGCGGGCTACCCGCCGAATAGGTGGTCGAGGCCACGGAGGCTGGCTGGCCGGCGCCATCAAATCCGGCCGGCGATGTCTTCGCGCGCTCCGGGCTGCCGAACCAACACGCGCGAAAAGTGGCTTTCGTCAGCGGCCGCCGAAGTCTAGCATACGGCTTTGGGAGGAGGCTTCGATGACTTCAAGTTTCAACGTTCATCATGCTGCCGGCTATGAGCAGCTCATGGGCCGCTGGAGCCAAAGACTCGCGCCGCTGTTCATCGACTTCGTGGGGCTTGCCGACGGCGAAAACATCCTCGACGTCGGTTGCGGTACCGGCAGCCTGACCTTCGCGCTCGTCAAGGCCGCTGACCTCGGCGAGGTCGCGGCGATCGACTTTTCGGCCGTTTTCGTCGAGGAGGCAATCCGGCGCAACACCGATCCGCGGATAAAAATCCGTCAGGCGGATGCCTGCGCCCTGCCCTTTGAGGATGGCGCGTTCGACCGTGCCCTGGCCCTGCTCGTGCTCCATTTCGTGCCCGAAGCCGGCAAGGCAGTCGCCGAGATGCGCCGCGTCGTGCGGCCGGGCGGCGTCGTCGCGGCGACGGTATGGGACCATCTCGGCGGCATGCCGGGGATGCGCATGATGATCGACACGGTGGCGGTGCTCAGTGAAGGCGGACGCCAGCTGCGTGCCCGCTATTGCACGCAGCCGATGATGCAGCCGGGTGAAATGAAACGGACCTTTGTCGAACAGGGTCTCCGCGACGTTACGGAAACCGAGTTGATGATCCGCATGAACTACCAAAATTTCGATGATTACTGGGCGCCGATTGCCGCCGGCGAAGGGCCGCTCGGCAAATATGTGGCCGCGCTCGACCCGGAAGAGCGGGCGCGCACCGACGCCGCCATGCGCGACGCTTACGAGGCCGGCCGGCCCGACGGCCCGAGGTCCTTTGCCAATGTCGCCTGGGCCTGCCGCGGCGTCGTTGCCTGACGTTGGCGCTAATGCATGCCGCGCAAAAAGCGCATCGCATGAGGCCGATCGAACGCGACGCGCTTTAGCCGATCCCGTAGACCAGCCCGACGCGGCCGTCCGAAAGCTGTTCGACCTTGCGCAGTTCGAGCCCACGACGATTTTTCGCCGTCCCAAACAGCGCCTTTCCGTCACCGGCGAGCAGCGGATAGACGATCAGCCTGAGTTCATCGACCAGCCCGGCATCGATAAGGCTCGCGGTAATTCGGGCGCCGCCCATAAGGTAGATGTCCTTGCCGGGCTGCTGTTTCAGCGCAGCGATATCCTCGAAATTCCGCACGAAGCGCGTCTTTGGCCAGGCCGCCGAAGTCATTGTGTTCGACAGCACATAATGCGGCGTCTGCGCGGCGAAGCTGGCCCATTCGAGCTCGGCCGGCTTCGGTAACTTGCCGGTCATCGGCAGCGGCTTGTCGGGCTCGTTCTGGATGGCGCTCCAGTAGCGCTCGTAGCCGGCATACATGACGCTGCCAAGCAGGCAAGCGTCGATTTGCGGCGTCAGGCCGTATTCGTCCGACCACGCGTCGACCCAATCGGCATAACCCTCGGGCCCCTCCATCTTGCCGTCGACGGAAATTTTCATTCCAGCGATCAATTTGCGCATGACTTCCTCCATCAGGCTTGCCGGATGCAAGCACGTTTCATCGTTTCAGCGTTGCTTCGTGTTGCTGGCGGCGACCTCAGGGATGGCCGCCGCGAGTTACATCAGGCCGGCAGGCGGCGGTCGTATTCTTCCCGCAGGCGGCTCCAGCCGTCCCAGAACGAGGTCGGCGTCTTGCCCGCCAGGCGGGCGGCCAGCAGGTCGAGGTGTATGTGCCAGCCGGCCGTGATGTTGAGCTGGATTGCACGTTCCGGCAGGCGGCGATGAACGACGGTGAGCAGCACATCGTTACCCTTCGCCTCCAGCAAGAAGGAGACGCCGGTGTTTCCCCATGTGATGGAAAGCTTGCGCGGCGGATCGAGTTCGGTGATCCGGCCCTCCATCCGATGCTCTTCGGGAAAGCCCGCGGGGCGCTGGCCAGGCGGGTCCGTCAGCTCGTCGTTACGCCAGACCAATTCGAACGAGCTGCCGGCCTTCATTTCCATCTGGCCCGCGGCCATCCATTGCCGGCGCAAGTCACTCTCGGTGAGATAGGCCCAGACGCGCTCGATGGGGCCGGGCAAGAGGCGCTGGATGGTGAACGTGGCGGGCTCGCTCAGCTCGCCATAGGCGTCGATGGTTCTCATCTGGCTCATTGCTCGTCTCCTTCTTTCGGGTTGGGCGATTTCCTGGACTTATCCTGGGCTTTGCGTGCGTCCTCTTCGCGAAGAAGGCGTTCGAGAACATCGAGACGACCGGTCCAGAAGCGCTCGTAGAAGCTGAGCCACTGATGGGCGCTGGCCAGCGGTCCAGGGGCTAGTCGGCACAGATGCGTGCGGCCCCTCACCTCTCGACGAATAAGCCCTGCGTTCTCCAGCGCCTTGATGTGCTTGGAGGCCGCCGCGAGCGACATCGCGAAGGGTTCCGCCAGCTGGCTTACCGTTTTCTCGCCATCGGCGAGATCGCGAAGCATGTGCCGCCGGGTGGCGTCGCCAAGGGCGTGAAAAACCGCGTCCATCTGGGGTGTCTCTAATTCAACCATGTAGTTGAATATAGACGCATGCATTGAGATAGTCAACCGTTTGGTTGAATAATTTATGTGAAGCGCCGCGGGGCCGTTTGCGCCGTCGAACGTGTCGACGTGACGGGAGATACGGACGCGCCCCGCGACAGTAAGGGCGAGGCCCTTATTTGCCGTCGAAGAAACTGTGGATCGCGGCTTCCAGCTTTTCGATAAGCTGAGGGTTGTGGCAGCTGCCAGCCCAGATCAGGGCGTTTAGCCTCATCTCTTTGTTGATAAAGCTCACTTTCCCAGAATCCAGCAGGTATTCCGCGATCTCGTAGTGCCGCCCCTTGATAGCCTCGATGAGCGCGTTGTTTCTCCCTGTCTTGTCGGTCAGATTTACTTCCGCGCCATTCTCCACGAGCAACTTGACGACTTCGAGATGCCCGTTCTTCGCCGCCTCGATAAGAGCCGTTCTGCCGTAGTAGTCAGCTCGCGCGTTGATCTCTATTTGGGGGTGTCTCACGAGGACTGCGATACACGCGTAATGTCCCTTGGCCGACGCAAGGCTCAAGGGCGTGCTCTTCCACTTGTTTCTGGCATTCACGTCGATTTCCGGGTCTTCGATCAGCGCCTCCACCACAGCTGTGCGGCCATTGAGGGCTGAAAGGTGAAGTGCAGACCAGCCGCCGTCGTCCGACTGATTGATGTCGGCGCCAGCCGCCAATTCCGATCGAACCGCCTCCGCATCGCCTTGTTCTGCCGCGACCAGCAGGGGCGACCAGTCTCTTGCCCCTTCGGCTTCCAAGCTGTTGGTCAACGCAGTCGCCTCCTCGGATAGTCCACAGAATACCACAGAATCCGCGATAGTGGGGTCGTCCTGTATAGAGTTCCCTGGAGTCCGTGGGTCACAGAGAGCTGTCGGCCCGAAGCGGAGGATCAGCGCTTCACGTCCGTCTCCTCACATTCTCCTGATATCGACTGGCTTTGGCGGCCATTCAGACTAGATAGAGCCTGCGCCGGGCGGAACGATGCAGAAGGACCTGAACATGCCTGAACAGATTACCCTGAATAGACCTGAACAAATCAGATTGAACGACGGCTCCGCCATTCCGCAAATCGGCCTCGGCGTGTGGCAGGTCGATCCAGCCATCACCGCCAAGGTGGTGCGCTGGGGAATCGAGGCCGGCTACAGGCTGATCGACACCGCCGAAGGCTATCAGAACGAGGAAGGTGTCGGGCAGGCGATCCGCTCGGCCGGCGTGCCGAGAAGCGAGTTGTTCATCACCTCGAAACTGCGCAACGGCGCGCATCAGCGCGACGCCGCCTTGCGCGCCTTCGACGAGACGATGAGCAAGCTCGGCATCGAACAGATCGACCTGTTCCTGATCCACTGGCCGGTGCCCAGCCAGGACAGATATGTCGAGGCCTGGAAGACGCTGATCGAACTCAGGCAATCAGGCCGGATCAAGTCGATCGGCGTTTCGAACTTCAACCAGGACCACCTCGAACGGATCATCGGCGAGACCGGCGTCACGCCGACCGTCAACCAGATCGAGCTCCACCCCCGCTTCCAGCAGCGTGACAAACGTGAATTCCACGACAGGCACAACATCCGCATCGAGAGCTGGAGCCCACTGGGCAGCGGCCGGCTGTTGAGCGATCCGACGCTTGAAAGCATCGCCAGGAAACACGGCAAGTCGGTGGCGCAGACGATCGTCAGGTGGCACCTTCAGGAAGGGCTGATCGTCATTCCAAAGTCGATCCACCAGGACCGCATCGCCGCCAATTTCGATGTCTTCGATTTCGAGTTGGAAGCGAAGGACCTCGAGCTTATCCGGGGCATGGATTCGCCCGACGGCCGCACCGGCCCGAACCCCGCTACAGCCGCATTCCTGTTCTGAGGGCCGACAGTGAAGCTGCCAATCTCCCCCCTTGTGGGGGAGATGTCCGGCAGGACAGAGGGGGGCGCTGTCCCGGCAGCGATCAAAACGACCCTTCCCGCTAGCTCATATCCCCGAGCCATCCACCAGCGGCACATCTTCGCCCTCCCAGGGGCTCGGCATCGATCCCTTGCTGAGATTGGCCGACGGCAGCGGCATCCAGCACTTCAGTTCGGGTTCGGCATATTCGACGATGCGTCCTGGAGACGAGTCGGAGGCGCGCCAGCCTTCGCTGCCGAACTGATCGGCGCGGGCCCAGTAAGCCATGTCGACCTCGGCCGGACCCTGTTCGGACGGCCGAACCGTGACAAGGATTCTGCTGCCGTCCCTTGGCGCGCTCGACATGTGGCGCCACTGACCGGGCTCGTCCATTGCATTTCCTCCTGCGATCTTCGCCTCGAACGGATAGTCGCTTCGCGTTCGGAAGCGGTCAACCCGAACTTTTTTGCCTGAGACAAAACCCCTGTCCGGTCGTCGCGGAACAAGTCATGGCACGCCGGGTTTGGGCAAGTTGTTGAAGGAAGCAAAATGAGACCAGCGCCGCGACCGATCCTTACCATTATTGCATGGCAGGCCGCGTCTTTCGTTCGCAACCCGGTCCGGTCGCAATGAGGCAGGCCGGTTCCGATCATTCCATCCCACCGAAGGAGGGCAAGGGCGGCATAGGACGAGCGCTCGGCCTCGGCCTGATAACAGGGGCGGCCGACGACGATTGTTCCGCTATAGGCACCTATGCCAGTGCCGGCGCCCGTTTCGGACCCGACCTGCTCTGGACGGCTCCGGTGACGTTGCCGATGATGTACGCGGTCGTCTACCTGTCGTCGAAGCTCGGCCAGGTGTCGGGGCGCGGATTGTTCCACGTCATCAAGGACTTCTACCCGCGGTGGCTGCTCTGGTCGGTGCTGTTGGGTGTGCTCGTCGGCAACACCATCGAGGCAGCGGCCGATCTTGGTGGAATGGCGGCGGCGATCAACATATTCGTGCCGCTTCCCATTCCGCTGATCGTGCTGTTCGTCGCCGCCCTCATCTTCGCCCTCCAGGTCTTCGGCTCCTATACTTTGATCCGCAACATCTTTCGCTGGCTGGCGTTGGCGCTGCTCGCCTATGTCGGTGCCGCCATTCTGGCCAAACCGGACGCCGCGGCGGTGCTGCGCGGAACGCTGCTTCCAAGGATCGAATTCAACCGCGAGTTCCTGTCGATCCTGGTCGCCATCATCGGCACCACGCTGTCCGCCTATCTCTACACGTGGCAGTCCAATGAGGAGGTCGAGGAGGAGATTGCCCAGGGGCGAACGACGCTCAGGCAAAGGAAGGGCGCCACCGCCGGCGAACTCCGCCGCTCGCGCCGGGACATCCTCATAGGCATGACGTTTTCAAATCTCATCATGTATTTCATCATCCTGTCGACGGGTGCTACGCTCTACAAGGCGGGCCACCACGATATCGACACGGCAGCGCAAGCGGCGGAGGCGCTGCGCCCGCTAGCCGGCCAGGCCGCAAGCGTCCTGTTCGCCGCTGGCGTGATCGGCGTCGGTTTCCTCGCGGTTCCTGTCATGACCGCCGGCGCTGCCTATGACGTGGCGCAAGCCATCGGCTGGAAAAACAGCCTGCACGCCCGGGCTCGAGAGGCACCCAAATTTTATCTCGCCATCGGATTTTTTACGGCGATCGCCGCCGGCCTCAACTTCCTCGGCTTCAATCCGATGAAGGCGCTGGTCTGGTCCGGCATCGTTCAGGGCTTCTCGACGCCGCCCTTGTTGCTGCTCATCATGCTGATGACGAACAGCCGCAGGATCATGGGGGAGCAGGTGAACAGCCGCAGCACCAACATACTCGGTTGGGCAACGACCGCCGCCATCTTCTCGGCGACGATCGGCCTGGTGGCCACCTGGTTCATGTAAATCCGGCAGGACAAGGGACGCCGCTAGTTGGATTACCCGTTCCCGCTTGCGGATTGCCCCAGCTTTGCCGGCCTTGGAAACTCCACAACATCTCCCACCGGCCGCTTGTATTGCGCTGCGACAATTGCATCGATCAGGAGATCCAGAGCCGCACGAGCCGTGCGGCTCGTCTCGTCCTCGCCGCTCAAATAGTGGCAGGCTCGTTCAAGGTGCAGGTGTGCGGCGGCAAAGTCGCTTGTCATAGGCATCTCCCTGTTGCCCGCCCGCCGGCAAGATGACCGCCTCGATTTAGCCAAAAGCAAATATCCACAGCCGGATTTGAATCAAATTGACCTGACTCACTGCATGCCGCGGAGCCGCTCCAGCGCCGTGGCCTGTGCCTCGCTTGCATCCTCCCCGAGGACCGCTAGGCCGTCGAGGATTGTGGTATCGGGACATAGTTCCTCGACGTCGCGCCGAGAGCGTCCGAGGGCGACTTGCCTTATATGTCCGGCCGGCTTCATGCGCTCTGTCCGACGCGCTGCGCCATCGCGGCTGAAGGCGCTGTGGCGGGTTTTCAGCGCGCTGCGGCGCATTGAATGAACCAATTGCAGGCGATGTGCCGCAAACTCCGTTCGCCCAATGCGCTACTTTTGAAATTTTCTCACTCTCTTAATTCTACAAACTCTCTAGATTTAACATAGATCGCTAGACCCAAGATCCTAAAATAGAGCGCTTGAGAGGGAGCCAGGAATGTCGAAAAAGCTCGTGGTGGGGCTGTCGGGCAACTTGACCCGGCCATCGAAGACCAAGGCGTTCGTCAGCCACATTGTCGGGCAGGCCGCCGAAAGCATCGGCGCGGCCTCGGCCGTCTTCGACATCGAGGATCTCGGCGCGTCCCTGCCGCAGGCAAGGCGCCTCGGCGACCTCGACCCCGCGGCGCGCAACATCGTCGAACGGCTGCTGGGCGCCGACATCCTGGTGGCCGGCTCGCCGACTTTCAAAGGCAGCTATACCGGGCTTTTTAAGCACTTCTTCGACCTGCTCGATCCGTCATCGCTGAGGGGCAAGCCCGTCATCCTCGCCGCGACCGGCGGCGGCGAGCGCCATTCGCTGATCGTCGAGCACCAGCTGCGGCCGCTGTTCGGCTTCTTCGAGGCGCTGACCGTACCGACCGCGATCTACGCCTCCGACAAGGACTTTGCCAATGGTGTTCTGGTGTCGGAAGCCATCCACGCCCGCGCCCGGCAGGCGGTCGCCGAGGCATGCCGGGTAACCGGGGTGCCCTACGGCGTCGGCCTTGCCGCCTGAACGCACCACTGACCCGAGATCCCCTTTCCGATCCGTCCAGGAGCACGCCGCGATGACCAGATCCACCAAATCCAGGCAAATCAAACTGGGCGCTTTCCTGCCCGGCGGCGGACAACATATCGCCGCCTGGCGCCACCCCGAGGCGCCGGCCGACGGCGCCACCAATTTCGAGTTCCACAAGCAGCTCGCCCTGATCGCCGAGCGCGGCCTGTTCGATGCCTATTTCCTCGCCGACAATCTGACGGTCGGGCTCGGCGCCCGCGAAGGCGGCAACGCCAAGATCGCTGGCTTCGAGCCAGTGACGCTGTTTGCTGCGCTGGCGCCGCTCACTACGCATCTCGGCTTCATCGCTACCGCCTCGACCACCTACGAGGAGCCCTACACGCTCGCCCGCAAATTCGCCTCGCTCGATCATCTGTCGAATGGCCGCGCCGGCTGGAACGTCGTCACCTCGGCCGGCGACGAAACAGCGCGCAACTTCAATCGCGAGACGCAGCCTGCCCACGCCGAGCGCTATGCCCGCGCGCATGAGCATGTCGAGACGGTCAAGGCGCTGTGGGACAGCTGGGAGGACGATGCCTTCATCCGCGACAAGAAATCGGGGCGCTTCTACGACAAGGACAAGCTCCACGACATCGACCACAAGGGCGCGCATTTCAGCGTGAAAGGGCCGCTCAACGTGCCGCGCCCGGTGCAGGGGCACCCGGTCGTGGTGCAGGCGGGGCAATCGGAAGACGGTCGCAAGCTCGCCGCCCACTCGGCGGAAGTCATCTTCACCGCCCATCAGAACCTGGCGTCGGGGCAGGAATTCTATCGCGATATCAAGGCGCGCGTGACGGCCGTCGGCCGCGATCCCGAGCAGGTGCTGATCATGCCGGGCGTGGCACCCTTCGTCGGCCGCACCGAAGAAGAAGCGCGCGCCAAGTACCAGCAACTGAACGATCTCATCCTGCCCGAAGACGGCGTCGCCCTGCTCAACGGGCTGGCCGGCCAGACGCTCGACATCACCGGCTATCCGCTCGATGGACCGCTGCCGCCGAGCAAGGAGACCGAAGGCATGAAGAGCCGCCAGGCGCTGATCCGCCAGATTGCCGACGAGCACAACTTCACCATCCGACAGCTCTACCAATGGGTGGCAACGGCCCGCGGCCATTATACCGTCATCGGCAGCGCCACGCAGGTCGCCGATCAGCTGGAGGAATGGTTCGGCAACGAAGCCGCCGACGGCTTCAACATCCTGCCGCCCTGGCTGCCCGGCGGGCTCGACGACTTCGTCGAGCTGGTGATTCCCGAGCTGCAGCGCCGCGGCCTGTTCCGCACCGCCTATGAAGGCAGGACGTTGCGCGAGAACCTCGGCCTCAGGCGGCCGGAAAACCCCTGGACCGCCGCCCGCTCGGCGGTGCTGGCCGCCGAATAATCCCGAGAAGCCCGATATTTTCCAAGCAGGAGGCAACACGATGACCTTGCAGCACATCGAACAGGCCGCCAGCCTCGGCACGCCTGACAGCACGACAAGCCTCGGCACGGACTTCCTGCGCCTCGGTGGCCGGGCGGGCATCCGCTTCCTGTCGCGCTACGGCGTCCTCATCGCTTTCCTCGCAATCTGGCAAGTGTCGAGCAGCGCGGGCTGGGTCAACGCGGCCGTGCTGCCGCCGATCGACATGATTGTCGCGGCACTTTGGAAGGGGCTGGTCGGCGGCACTCTGCTCAGCGACATCGCCATCAGCCTGCAGCGCGCCGGTCTCGCTTTCGCGGCCGCCGTGCTGGTCGCCATCCCGCTTGGCCTGTTCATGGGTCAGGTGCGCACGGTCGAGACCGCGCTCGATCCCATCCTGCAGGTCTTCCGCCAGACCTCGGCGCTGGCGCTCTATCCCGTCTTTATCCTGCTGCTTGGGCTCGGCGAAGCGTCCAAGGTATTCGTCATCTTCTGGGCGACGCTGTTCCCGCTGCTGCTCAACACCATCGGCGGCGTCAAGCAAGTCGATCCGAAACTGCTGGAGATGGCCCGCGTCCATGGTGCCAGGCAGCTCACCGTCTTCCGTCGCGTCGTGCTGCCCGGCGCCGTGCCGTCGATCTTCGTCGGACTGAGGCTCAGCGCCACCACGGCGCTGCTGCTGTTGATCGCTTCCGAAATGATCGGCGCCAACAAGGGCATCGGCTTCCAG
Source organism: Mesorhizobium sp. M0701 (assembly GCF_040320365.1). NCBI lineage: Bacteria > Pseudomonadati > Pseudomonadota > Alphaproteobacteria > Hyphomicrobiales > Phyllobacteriaceae > Mesorhizobium > Mesorhizobium sp. M0701. Next base: position 217,579 of record NZ_JAMYPO010000003.1, on the reverse strand, counting down.
GTGATGAACGCGCAATACAATTTCCAGATCCCGCTGATGTTTGCGGCAATCGTCATCCTCGCCGGCCTCGGCCTGATTGCAAACCAGGCGCTGGTCAGCCTGCAGCGCCGGCTCTGCCGCTGGAGCAATTCCGTCGACTGACCACCCGCCCTTACCAATCTCAACCAGGCCAGAACTCAAATCAGGAAAGACCCGGACCATGAAAATCTCCCGCCGTTCCCTGCTTGCTGGCGCGCCCTTCGCCGCCGGCGTTCTCACCGCCGGCCTGCCGCGCTTCGCCTTTGCCGAAGCGGCACCCGTCAATTTCCGCTCACTCGCCAGCCGTGGCAGCATCTCTCCGCATGAGTTGGCCGCCGAGCTCGGCTATTTCAAAGGCCTCGGTATCGAGGTCGAGAATGTCGGCTATTCCGGCGGCGGCCCGGAATCATTGTTTGCGCTGGCCTCCGGCAGCGTCGATATCGGCTCGGCTGCAACCGCAGCCGTGATCAACTCGATCTCCGGCGGCAACGACTTCGTCGCCGCCTATCCGAGCAACGGCATCAACAGCAAGGTGCGTAGCGTCTTCTACGTGCTGGACGACAGCCCGATCAAATCGATCGCCGACATCGCCGGCAAGACCATCGCCGTCAACACGCTCGGCGCCCATCTCGACTACACCGTGCGCGAGGCGCTGCACAGCGTCGGCCTGCCGCCGGATGCCGCCAATCTCGTCGTCGTGCCCGGACCGCAGCTCGAACAGACCTTGCGCTCCCGTCAGGTCGACATCGCGGCGCTCGGCTACTGGCAGGCGACGTTTGCCGGCGCCCTCGTGGACAACGGCGGCGTGCGTGGCGTGTTCAACGACACCGACGTGCTGGGCGAGCTGGCCGGCGGCTTCGTCGTGCTCAGGCGCGACTTCATCGCCGCGCATCCCGACGCCGCCCGCAATTTCGTCGAACAATCGGCGCGCGCCTCCGACTGGTCGCTGCAGAACCCCGACGAAGCGCGCAAGGTGCTGGCAAATATCCTCGACAAGCGCGGCGAGAACGGCGAGCTGGCGCGTTACTGGACCGGCTTCGGCCTGCGCCAGGGGGCCAAGGCGACGGACCGCGACATCGACTTCTGGGTCAGCGTGCTCGAGCGCGACGGCCGCCTGCCAAAGGGCAAGCTGAAGGCAGCGGACATCCTCTACCGGCCGGGCGAAACCAAGACCAACTGACAAAAGCAACCGACCAACCAGTTGGGAGACGCGCGCGATGAGCAGCACAAGCGGCGGTCAGGTCAGCATACGCGACCTGTCCAAATCGTTCAGCATCAGTGGGCGCTCGCTCGCCGTGTTGAGGACCCTCAACCTCGACATCCGCTCGGGCGAATGCCTTGTCATCGTCGGCGCCAGCGGATCGGGCAAGACCACGCTGCTGCGCATACTTGCCGGGCTGGAGGCCGCCGACAGCGGCGGCGTCGCTATCGACGGCAAGCCGGTGCACGGCGTCGGCGCCGAGCGTGCGGTGATTTTCCAGGAGCCGCGCCTGCTGCCCTGGCTGACCGTGCTCGGCAATGTCGCCTTCGGTCTCGAAGTGCGCGGCGTGCCGAAGGCGGCGGCCGAGGAAAGGGCGCACTTCTATATCGCGCTGGTCGGCCTCGCCGAATTCAGCGATGCCTTTCCCCGGCAGCTATCGGGCGGCATGGCACAGCGCGTCGGCATCGCCCGCGCCTTGACCGTGCAGCCCGAAATCCTGCTGCTCGACGAGCCGCTGGGCGCGCTCGACGCGATGACCAAGATCGGCATGCAGGAGGAACTGGCGCGCATCTGGAGCGAGGAGAACGTCACCATGGTGATGGTGACGCACGACCTCGAGGAAGCGATCTACCTTGCCGACCGGGTACTGATCCTGCCCAAGGAGAAAGGCGGCGCGGCGCGGCTGATCGACATCGACCTGCCCCGCCCGCGCGAGCGCAGCGAAAGCCGCTTCGTACGTTACCGCGAGGAACTGCTGCGCGAATTCGGCCTGCACTGAAAGCCGCCTAAGATCCCCGCCCCGCGCTTTCCTGGAACCGGATTCCCCGCCCCCGCATTTCCTTAACCGGGAGGCGAAGGAGCGCGGCATGAAAGCCTTGTTCGCAATCTTTGGCGGCTTCGTGCTGACGCTTGCCGTATTCGCCAGCGGCCTCGCCTTCGCCACCTGGCTTCTAATAGCCAAGCCGGTACGGCCGGCCGCCCCGGTCTCCAGCGTCGCCGAACTGTGGACCAGGGACCCGCGACCGGTGAACCCGGCCTCGCAGCGCCTCGAGCGCCTCCCGGCCCGCCCGGTCCCCGTTCGCACCTCGGAAGTCGATCGCACCTCGAAACCCGCCGATGCCGCCGCAGCGTCGACAACCGACATCACCGCGACCGGCTCTATCCAGCCACCAGCGGAAGAGCAGCAGACGCTGCCCGCCGCTCATGTCGAATGGTGCGCCAGCCGCTACCGCTCCTACAGGCCGGACGACAACCACTACACATCCTACAGCGGACAACAGCGCCCCTGCATCTCGCCCTATCTCGGCGCCGCCGATGACGGCAGCTATTTCGAGGCGAGCGATAGGTCGTCGGTGGAGGGCTACCCGCCATCGGATGAACCCGGCGCCGCCGAGCTCTCATTCGACCACGTGCAATACTGCTTCAGCCGCTACCGGTCATATCGACCGGAGGACAACAGCTATCAGCCGTATTCGGGCGGGCCGCGCAGGCAGTGCGAGTAGGCAGGCCGTGGGGTGGCTGGCGGCCGCAGTGCATAGCGCCTTGCGCGACCCCACCCAACGATCACGCAGATTTCTTGGATCGTTCGGGTTGGCGCGGCGTTCATCCGATATCCAAAGGAGAAATCAACATGGGCGACGACCGGGAAGACAAGATTCGTGAGCGCGCATACCAGATCTGGGAACGCGAAGGCGGGATCGATGGCGATCCCGAGCGGCACTGGCACCGGGCCGAGGCCGAGATCGACAGGGAGGCGGCCCTGCCACTGACGGCAGGCGATGCCCTGCCGGAAACCCGCGAGGTCGCGAGCTCCGACGTTTTGACGGTGGAGGCCCTGGCGGTGCGCACCGGCATATCGGGCGAACAGGCGCAGGAGCTGATCGACAGGCTGGGAAACGACAGGGCGGCTATCGAACAAGCCGCGCGCAACCTTAAGGGGAAGCAGCGGCTCGGGGAGTGACAGATGATCAGAAAACTCAAAGACGGAAAATACCGCCTCTATTCGCGCAAGAAGGACGAAAAGACCGGCAAGCGCCGCAATCTCGGCACCTTCGATACCCGCGAGGCCGCCGAAAAGCACGAACGCGAGGTGCAGTATTTCAAGAGGCATTGAGGGGGCGTTGGTGCCCGCCAGCCAGTCGCGCGGCATGCCCCTGGCGGAACCTGAATTCCAGCTCGTAAGAAGCCGTCGCGAAGCCGCTACAGCGTTATCAGGCGATCGGCTGGCCTAATAGGGCGATGCCGTGCAGTGGGCAAAGTTCGGCCTGCGTGGGCTGCGATTGCGACGTCGGCGCCTTAAGGCTTGGCTGTTCTGCCCTGGCAACGGCAACGCTGTTCCCCTTCGCCAGCCAGCTTATCGCTCTGTCGCTCAACGCAGTCGCTCCGACGATCACGACAGTGGCCGAAAGCTGATGCTCGAACCACACTCATTTCAGTTGCGGCGTGCCTCCCAGTTTTGATCTCGAGGCATTTCGACTTGATCCATGTGCATGACCTCAGTCTGGTCAGGCGGGACTATGCCGGCGCGAATGTCTCCGGCGATATACAATAATTCCTTATAGGGAATATACCTGCTATCATTATACCCATGAATCAGAGAGACAATATTGCATCGAAAGATGGCACCTTCGTCGATGCAGTTCGCGTCGGCAGCGGCGAGGCTGGCCGTGTAGTTGGCATATCACTGAAAACCTTGCGGCAGGCTCTCGGACTGACCCAATTGGAGCTTGCACAACGGTTGGGCGTAGGCCAAGCCGCCGTCTCGAAAATCGAACAGCGGGGCGATGTTCAGATTTCTTCCCTTCAACGATATGTCGAAGCATTGGGCGCGCGCTTGCGTATCGATGCTGTCTTCCCAGCTGTGTCCGACGCTCTCGCCGATACCTTGAGAGCATACCAAGATGATCATGACCAATATGTATTGCCGATCTTCGACGATGACCTCAGGTCGCGTCGCGATCTTGTTCTAAGTATTAAACCCGAGTACTCCAAAAAGATTCTGGTCGGCAAGAAAACAGTCGAACTTCGGCGCAGGTTTCCATTAGCTACCCCTCGAGGAACTGTCGCTTATATCTATTCGACGTCGCCAGTGCGCGCGCTTGTTGGCGCCGCTGAAATCCGTGGTATCGAACGGTTGCCGATCAAAACCCTGTGGCAACGCCATGGCAGGTCGGCCTCGATTCGTAAGGCCGATTTCGACTCCTATTTTGGGGGGCTGGATGAAGGCTACGCTCTGACGATGGTGAAGCCACGGCTGTTTTCTCGGCCCCTCGATTTAGCGGAATTGAGGGAGCGATTTGGGTTTAAGGCACCGCAGTCATTTTTGTACGCAAAGCCCAGTCTGCAAAGAGCGCTCCAGAATGAGCCGTCAAACTTATCTAATTGATACTAATGTCATAATTTTTCTAGAAGATAACAGAACGGTCGAACCGGCCTTCGCTGCGTTCACTAGTCTCGCCGCCAAGCATAAAGTGGACATATTTGTCCATGAGGCCGCGCGAGATGATATTGGCCGGGACACTGATGCAAGGCGCCGCCGTATCTCCCTAAGCAAGCTCGACAAGTTCCAGACGCAAGTTAAGGTTCGCGGTCTGACAGCCGCACAGCTTCAAGCCGAATTCGGCTCTTTGCCGCGCCCGAATGACGTGGTCGATGCAACGCTGCTACATGCCCTAGCCATTAGGGCTGCCGACTTTGTTGTTACGCAGGACCGTGGGTTCCATGATCGTGCGCGTCGTCATTCGCCCGAGCTCGGACGTCGAGTACTCTTTGTGGCAGATGCCGTGCAGCTGCTCCGTACAACCTTCGAGCCTGTCGAGGCTCCAGTCCGATATGTCGAAGAGGTTTCAGCCCATTCCATCCCGCTCACTGACACGATTTTCGATAGCCTGCGCGAAGACTATAAAGACTTCGATGCTTGGTGGACCGAGAAATGCGTCAAACAGCACCGTCCATGCTGGATCGTAGACGATGGCGGCGTGGCCGGCATTCTCGTACGGAAAGATGAAATCGGCGCGGATACAGATGCAACCCAAAAAGCTGCGAAGATCCTGAAGATTTGCACGTTCAAAGTCCGGCCGGAGAAACGCGGCTTCAAGATCGGTGAGCTGTTGCTCAAAAAGGCTTTCTGGTTCGCCCAGCGGAATCGTTACAATCTCATCTATGTCACGACCTTTGAGACCCAACCCACTCTGATCGATCTCCTGGAATATTTTGGGTTCCAGCATACCGCAACAAAGGAAGATGAGGAGCGGATCTACGAGAAAATGCTGTCGCCTGCTGCACTCCCACCCGTTCCCAGCCAAAGCAGCTTTGACACACACCGCCTGAACTATCCTCGCTTTGTGGTTACTGAGGAGACCGAGGCCTTCGGGATCCCGATACAAGAAGCCTACCACGACGTTCTTTATCCGGACCTTCGCCAGCTTGTGCAGTTTGAATTGTTCGATCCACAAGGCCGCGGTGGAGGCCCCAAACGACCTGGAAACACCATCCGCAAGGTCTATCTTTGCCGCGCGCCGTCCAACCTGGGTGCCCCTGGGGCACTGCTAATGTTCTACAAGGGAAAATCCGACCTCAAGCCATCACAGGCGATTACGGCAATTGGCATTTTGGAAGATATGAGGCTCGCGGAATCGACCCGCGATCTTTTATTGATGACTGGTGGTCGCTCCGTCTACAGCGAGAAGGACCTTGAGGCTTGGCAGGCGACGCCAACGCGTCCCGTTAAGGTGATTAATTATCTCCTAGCCGCATACATGGAGCCCGCAATCCCGATCGCTCGGCTCAGACAGATGGGAGTCTTTGGTGCCCATCCTCCACAGTCGATCTTTCGGATCACGACAGCAAAGTTACGACAGCTGTTGGCCGGTCGTGATCTCGGATTCACGCCATGACAAACCGACGCGTTGTCATCGCTTTGCGGCTAGTGACGCATCATGCGCAAAACCGGTACAGCTTAAATGGCCTGGCCGGCGGCTAGGATACCGCCTCTTTGATTAGGAGTCATAACGGCGCTTGGGTTCTGGCCCACTCTCCACTCCTCAGCGCACCGCCCGGCGCCGGCCCTCCACCGTATCAAGCCGTTCCTGCAAATGCCCATTCAGCACAATCATCTCCTTGAGCGCCTTCACCGCATCGCCCTGGTGCTGGGCAATGAACTTGTCGGCGATGGCCTGCAGGGCTGCCTCCTGGCGGCTGTCCAGCCTCACGATGTGGTCCATGACGACGGCTCCGATCGTTCCTGTTGAAATTGAACAAAACGGGAACAAAAACGTCAAGAGCGAATTGACTCTGCGAGGAATGCCTTCCTATTTGTCAGTAGGCGGGGCGGTTGCTCACAAATCGAGGAGAGCCGCGATGGGCAGACGAAAAAGCCGGTTCGACAGGCTGTCGGCGAGGGATGCGGAGGCGATCATCAGGGACACTTTGAGCCTGCGCCGGACGGTGCTGTCGTCGCAGCTGCATCTGAAGGCGCATGGCGAGCTGTTCTGGCAGCTTTGCGGGTTTGTCGAGAAATTGCACGAGGTGCTGGCCAGCGTCGCGGAGAAGGAGCCCGATTATCGGATGGCGGAGCTTGGCCTGCTTCCGCTGCCCGAGGATTACTCGACCCGGAAATGAGCCATGGCCGGGCCGATGGACAGCGTTGGGCGTGCCGCCAAGGCCAACATGCTGCTCATCGTGGAGTGCGGCCATTGCTACCACGTCGGACGCTTCAGGGCGAATGACGTGGCCCAGGTGGTGGGCTGGAGCAAGCCGCTGGAAGCGATCAGGTTCAGGTGCAAGCGATGCAGCCGCAAGGACACGACGGTGAAGACGCAGTTCATCGACCAGGATCATCCGCCCAAGGGCTACATCTGGGTGCTGCAGAAGTTCAAGCGCTAAAACAACGAGCCTTGCACCGGCGTCTGCTGCGGAAACTTGATCTGCGTCGCCGGCTTATCGACGATCACCAGCGCATCATCGGGCGCCGTGCGCTGCAGGTGCCTTGCCTCGGACCATGGCGCGGTGAGCCAGGCCTCGGTTTCTTCCGGCGTGGTCAGGATCACCGGCATTGCCTTTTCGTGGATCGGCGCGATCAGCGCGTTGGGCTGGGTCGTCATGAAGCCATAGACCTGGTGATCGGCGGGGCCGTCCTTCACCTTGCGAAGGCCATGCCAGCGCGTCCACAGGCCGGCAAAGAAGAACAGCGGGCGGTCCTCGCCGAGTGCAAACCAGTAGTTGCGCTGGATGCCGGTCTCGGGGTCCTTGTCGCCGGGCGTCGGGCTGGGCTCGGCAAAGCTGGTGACGGGCACCACGCAGCGGTTCTCAATGCCGAGATATTGCTGCCAATGGCCGTATTGCGGATTGCGGATATTGGTGGTGCCATAGTCGGCCTTGCCCTTCACCCGCTCCAGTGGCGTCGGCATGCCCCACAGCAGATTGGCCAATTCGCGTTCGCCGTCCGGCGTGTTGCGCACCACAGGGCCGGGCTGGTTGGGATAGATATCGATGGAGGGTTCGAGATTGCCGAGGATGTCGCGCAAGGCGCGGGTCCACTGGCGGATGGCCTCCTGGCTGGTCGTGATGTTGTAGAGATTGCACATTTCAGGCCGTTCCCGGATGCTCAGGCATCTTGTTGGAAACGGCCTGGAATTTCCAGCGCTGTGCGTCGGGTTGCTGACACGGCAGGCCGTGTCAGCAATGGTTTGTGAGACCTACCGCGCCGATTGTCTCATAGCTTGTGCGGCGACTGCCGCGAGAAAAGCCCTCGCCGCGGCATCGCAGGCCGCTCGAGACGGGCCTTTGGCGAAAAGAAGAAGCTCGGCGGCTCGAATGTTGAGCCCGTGCTTCCTTGCGAATGTGGCTAGATCGTAAGGCTTGTTGTCGTAAGGTTCGTCGTCGTAGTCGATCGTCAGATCGTAGTTTTCTTTCATTTTCTTCCTCCCTTTAGCGATCTCCCCCCTCCTGTCGCTAACGCAAAATTAACGTCGATGGCGGCGGGCGAGTCCACCAATCAGAGATTGTGTAAAAAACGTACGAGCTCGCATGCTCGCCCTCGCAACGGGCCTGCGAGCAATCGCCGCGGACCGGACCGGTCGAAAGTGCCGATTATGATGGCAATGTTGGAAAGGCTGCCACGGCCTGGTGCTACGGGGTGTCCGCGACGCCTAGCGTGCCTAAATAGCCGGCATTTTCATCTTCCAGGCCCCGGTCCGCAGCCGGCCTCGTTGGGTCCGGCTAAAGGATAAATCCGGCTAATAACACCGTAAGGAGTAGTGACAGCGGAACGGCCGCAAGACACCAGATCTCCAACGTGTTGTTTTGCAGCGGGTCCATCATCAGCCTCACTTTTTGGTTTGTCATTGTGACACTAACGGTTGATCGGAGGTAGCGGTTCCAAGCGACGCCGTTCATAGAGCGCTGCCTGTGCTGCATATTAGCAACAGCTTGACGACCGCTGCGTACCGCTTGGACAACTTCACTGGCGCCGGTGGATGCGTATTCCCTCGGCATCAGTCGTGCGGGGATCGATCGCCGCCCATGATCAGCGCCGAGCCGGTCATGCCCCGGAACCCAATGGCTGCATCTATCTCCGGCCGAAGTTTCGCTACCACCGAACCGATCCGATGTTCACTCCAGCCAGCGATGCGCGTTTACAGGGACCTAAGTCTGACCTGCCTGCGCAATGGTCTTGTGTAGGGCCGGCGTCGGGAACAACTGCGCCCGTCTTCAGTTGATGGCGTCACCTCCTCGAGGAGACATCGGCGCAGAATCAGTCCCTTCATGCGCTGATTAGGGTCCGTCTGCCATTGCTGGATTTGGCAGGCGGACCCTTGGTTCTGTACGCTCCAGATGGAAAGCGGGTAAGCTCGGGATCACTCATCATCCCAGAAATCCCGTAGAGACGTATGGCGGAGGTCTTCCTCGCCCCTGAGATGCTTGACCTGAATTGACATCCGAGACGACCTCCCAGCGCGCACGCAGCGGGGTCGCCCTCAGCCTTCCAGCGCCTCGTGCTGGTAAAGCTCGTCCATGCTGAGCGTCGCAAGTGCGGCGAACGGCGCCTGCTTTTTCACGCGGCCGTGGCTCAGGATCACGACGTCGTCGCAGAACGAGATGGTGCTGCGATGATGGCTGATGACAATGGTGGTGCGGCGGCCGGCGCGCGACTTGAGCGTCTCGACGATTGCCGCTTCCGACAGGCCGTCCACCGCATTGGTGGCTTCGTCGAGGATGAGGATGTCGGGATCGCGCACCAGGGCCCTGGCCAGCGCGATCCGCTGCCGCTGTCCCGCCGAGAGATTGACGCCACGATAGCCGACGACCGTCCAATAACCCTGCGGCAGTTGCTCGATGAAGTCATGCGCTTCGGCCAGCCTTGCGGCGCGCTCGGCGTCGTTGGCCGAGGCGGTGTCCTGGCCATAGATTATGTTGTCGAAAATCGTGCCGTCGACCAGCTCCAGCTCCTGGCTGGCAAGCGCGATATGTTTTCGCCATTGGCCGGGGTCAATATGGTCCAGAGGCGATCCATCAACGAGAATCCTGCCGCTATTCGGTTCGACGAAGCGGCACAAAAGATTGACGATCGTCGTCTTACCGGCGCCCGACCGGCCGATCAGCGCGGTCGAGCGGCCGCTGCGGAGGTCGAAGCTCGCCGCATGCAGCACCACCGCGCGCTGTTCCGAACCAGAATAGGTAAAGGTGACGTCCTCGAACTTGATGCCTTGGCTGAGCCCAGGGAACGCTGCGCTGCCTTGCGGCGGCGCGGGCTTGCCGGATGGGTCCAGCATCCACGTCACCTCTTCAAGCGATCCGCTCAGGCCTTGCAGCTGGCTCCAGGCCATTTGCAGCGACCGCATATAGGGCTGCAGCCTGTAGAGCAGGATGACGAAGGCGACGATCAGCGGGAAGGAAACATTGGCGAACCAGGCGCCGATCACCACCGCCAGGAACAGCATGGCGTGCAGAACCTCGGTCAGCGGCGGCAAAGCTCCCTGACGCGTCAAAAGCACGAACGCCGCCCGGCGCACCGCATCCGATGCCTGGTCGAATGCCGCCTTCTCGCGTTGCTCCTGGCCAAAAATGCGGATCAGCCGCCCGGCATGCACCAGATGCAGCATCTGCGATGCGAGCTGGCTGTTGCGGGAGGCGACGCTGCGGCTCGGCGCCTTCAGATTGGCCGACAGCATGGCGTGCGCGACCTGGACGAGGGCCAGCCCCAGCGTGACCAGCAGCGTCATTTGCCACGACAGAAGCAGCAGGAAGGCCAATAGGATGATTGCGGCCGATGCATTGACGATTGCCCCCAACGTGATCTGGATGGCATCCGAGGCCCGCCAGGATTCGTTGGAGATGATGTTGAGCAGCCGTCCGGGGCTTTGCTGTAGGAAGAACGGGTAGCCCACCCGCAGCAGCTGCTCCGACAGCGCGCTGCGGATCGAATGGCTTGCCTTGCCATAGATAAAGGTGGTCAGCAGCGTGTTGGCAAAGGCGAACAGATTCTTCAGCACGATCGAGCCGAGAATGGCGACCGAAATGACGATCAGCCGGTCGCGCTCGCTCAAGCTCGATCCGACATGCTGGAAGACGGCGGAGAAGCCAGCCATGCCGGTCTGCCCCTGTTGCCCCATGATTATGTTCAGCAACGGGATAATCAGGCCGATGCCGAAGCCTTCAAGCGCGGCGCTGAGCAGCCCGAGCACCACCACGGCCGGAAGCAGGCGCAACTGCTTTCTCCCCAGCGCGCGGCGCAGCATCGGCAGGCTGGGCGGCATCAGTCGCATGATGGCCGATCACCTTGCCTCGGCATTTGCCTGTTGCTCCTGTCGCATTTGCGCCGGCTGCGGCGATTTCGCCAGCAAAAGCACCGCGAACTTGGCCGCGCCGAGCAAATTCATGCCGACGATCGGCCAGTGCGACAGCTTGAGTTCACGGTCGAACAGAGGGCCTTTCACCAGTTCGCGCAAGGCCGCCCTCATCGACCAGTAGCAATGGCGAAGCAGCCACGGCGCGTGGCGGATATGTTTCAGGCAAAGCCCGCCATTGCCCATGCTGTAGTCGCGGTGCAGCTTCTCGATGGCCTTGCGGTCGCGCCGGCCGTGATGGTGATAGATAGTCATGTCGGGCACGTATTCGACCGGGATCCCAAGTAGCACCGCCCGCACTAGATAGTCCGTATCCTCTGCGGAGCGCAGCGGGCCGCCGGCGCCGAACCGTTCGTCGAAACGGCCGATGCGGGTGGCAACATCGCGGTGCATCGTCATGTTGCAGCCAAGCACGAAGCCGCCGGGATGGACGTCTGGGGTAAGCCGCGCGCGCACCGGCGACCGCTTTATGGTGAACGGCAGGTCGCGGGGGTCGCCGATCTCGACCCGCCCACCGCGGATGACCCGTTCGCCGGCCGCATAGTGCCGCTGCAGATCGCGCAAATAATCCTTGTGGACAGCGCAATCATCGTCGACGAAGACCAGCACGCGGCCCCGCGCGCGCTCCAGCCCGGCGTTGCGCGCGGCCGCCAATCCGGGTCGCGGCTCGCGAATGGCCGTGAACGGAATGTCAGAAAGTTCGGCTATGCCGGCCAGCCGCTCTGCTGTGCAGTCGGTCGAGCCATTGTCGACAACCACCAGTTCGGCAGAGAAGGCGGCGTAGGCGCGGCACGCGGCCTGGATCGACTTTATGCAAGGCTCGAGCACGTTGACGCGGTCGCGTGTGCAGACAATGAAGCTGACCTCCGGTGCCGGCCCGTGCTGCGGCCGGGGCGACATGGCCGCCGGCACCGTCGAGCGGCCGCGCTGCTGGAGCTGATGGGATTTGACGAACATGCGCTGCTAGCTCAACTGGTTCGAAGGCAAAACCGCCGCGGCCGGCACGGACTGCAGATACCGCGACAAGGCATCCACCTGCCTGGTGACCGACATCGAGGCGAGACTGAAGCGCGGCGCGAAGGCACCGGTGCGAAACACGTACTGCTCGCGCCGCCGGATGAGTTTCCATTTCGCCGTCCGCGTCAGGAATTCGTGCATCAGCAGCGGCTGCCTTTCCCCCGATATCAGCTGGTAGAGGAAATAGAACAGGTTCAGCGTGCCGGCCTGGTAGCTCGGCCTCGTCTCGGCCGGCAGTGCGGAAATCCTTTCTTCCAGCGCAAGGATCCATTCGGCGGCACGGCGAACCGTGTCCATCGACAGGACCTCACCGATGTCGCGGAGGCCCTGCGTCTCTTGTGCGAGCCCTTCGCGCTCGAGGTTCTCGGCGACGATCTTCAAATGGGTCCTGCGCATTTCGCGCTTGTGCCTGTTGGTCACGCTGTCGTCATGGATACGATAGGCGATCAGGCTTTCGGGGATCATGGCCGCCGGGTAGCGGTCGGTCAGCCGCCTGAACAGGTCGAAATCCTCGGCATGCTTGTATCTGGTATCGTAATATAGAACATCTTCTTCTATGACCTTCCTGTTGTAGACGACCGTGGAATGCATGAAGATCGTGAAGAACATCGACAGTATTCGCAGGATATTGTCCTGGAATATCGGATCGGGCGAACCCCTGACGATGCGGTTGCCGAGCAAGGTATCGAAACCCGCGCCGCATAGAGCCAGGTCAGGCTGCTGGTTGAACAGCGCGACCTGCCGCGACAGGCGCTGGGGATAGGCGATGTCGTCGGCGTCCATCCTGGCGACCACATCGCCGCGCGCCACGGCCAGGCCTTCGTTCAAAGTTGCGATCAGGCCACGGTTTTCGCGTGAGATGATCGAGATGCGATTGTCGGCCTGGCGGTATTTCTGCAGGATCTGCAGCGAGTTGTCGGTCGAGCCGTCATCGATGGCGATGATCTCCAGACGCTCGTAATCCTGGCGCAGGACGCTGCCCAGCGCAGCGGCGAGATAAGGTCCCGCATTGTAGATCGGCAGCAGAACGGAAACCAAGGGAGCAGCAGCCATGATCAGCTCCGATCGGTTCGGTGCAGCTTGCGCGGCAAGGGTGACGTGCCACCATCAAGTGGCCTGCCCGGATATGCTCCCGCCGCGAGCCATCCGGCATTGCCCACGTCCATGCCTGCCGAGATGGCGCCGCGGCCTTTTCCAGCAACATAGGGGAAGTGGCGCTTGAGGCTGTTGAGCGGCTTTTCGAAAAGCAGCCACGAAACCGAAGCCAGCATGAGCGTCGCAGTTCCCGCGACCAGGAACCGCCCCGGCCCTTGCTCCGAGACGTTGAGCGGGATCCAGGGCTGGGACTTAACGACCAACGCCAGCACTATCGGATGGTAGAGATAGACGCCGTAGCTGATGCAGCCAAGGCCAAGCAGCGGCGGCAGTTCGAGAAGTTTTCCGATATAGCCGCCAACCCCTGTCGAACAGCTTGCAACGATGACCACCAGCGGTACGAGAGGCAGTATCTGCAACAGCAGCCAGAGGCCCCATTCCTGCACCGGATTTGCCGGCGCCGGCGCAAACCACTGCAGAACGAAAAACGCCACCGCGAGCCCCGGCCAGCCATTTCGAAGCCATTGCGGCAAGCCGGCTGTTCTTGACCGGTAGGCGGCGAGCAGCGCGCCTGACGCCAGTGCATCCATCGACGCCGGCGGCAGCAGGTCGCGCGCCAAACCAGGCGTTCCAGCGATCGGCCAATAAAACCGATAGGCCAGCGACAGCACGATAACGCCGATGCAGATCGCTTCGAGGCGCTGGCGCGGCGCCAGCAGGACGATCAGCGGCCAGGCGATATAGAACTGCTCCTCGATGCTCAGGCTCCAGAAATGGCAGAGCAGCCAGGGCGTCCATTCATTCTGCGCCGCGTACCAGAAATTCGACAGATAGAACGCATGCCAGGCCAGCGATCCTCTGGACTGCTCCAGGTCCACCAGCCAGACGAAACCCAGCACGGCGAAATAAGGCGGGAATATCCGCAGCGCCCGCCTGATATAGAAGGATTTCAGCGCCGGTCCGGTTTCGAATTCGGCGGTCGAGCGGGCTTCGAGCAGCAGGCGGGTGATCAGAAAGCCGCTCAGCACGAAGAACAGACGCACGCCGATATGGCCCCAGAACGAGGACCCTCCAGCCGCGAAGAAATGGGAATACAGCACCATCGTCACGGCGATGGCCCTCAGCGCGTCCAATTGGGTGTCGCGCGCATTTCCCATTAGTGACGTACGCCGGCGGGACGGCGAAACTGCCAATCGGTCAATATAGCGGCTTCGTTCACGGCGCATTCCAATCGGAAGCGCCCCCCTTGCGCAGAATAGGACCACCATTGTGCAACGCAACACAAAAAGTTGACACATTTGAAACAGGAACGTGAGGCACGGCTAATAAAAGCCAAAAAACAGCAGGAACCAGCCCGAATTGTCCATTTTTGACGATTTTCTCGCACTGCCTTGGCCCGCCGATATCGGCGGCAGGGTGCTGCGATGCAGCATGTTCGCCGCCATCACGGGCGCGCAAGATCTGGGTCTGGACACAGATGCCCCCCACAGGACCGGCCGGCAACCGACGCTCGGCGACCTTTTTGCTGCGCTGGCGCGGCTGCTGTTAACGCGACAACAGTGGAGCAAGCGCGAGCTTCCCACTCCCGAGTTACGCCTCCTTGTTGGCATTCGCGAGCGCCACTGTGCGACGCTCCGGGAGCCCCATTCCGACGAGCGCACCGGCGAGCGAGAGCAGAGCGGAGACGTCGATTGCCGAGGTGAAGCCATCGCTGAACGCGTCGGTGGACGAGAAGCTTCCAGTGCCGGCGAACACCGCACCGGCGATCGCGATCCCGGATACGCCACCAAGGAAGCGGAATGTGTTGAACGTGCCGGCAGCCTTGCCGACCTCCGGCCGGGCGACCGCATTGAGAACCGCGTTCTGCGCGGCAGGCATGGCCATCGACACGCCGGCACCGGTAATGATCAGTGGGGCGACTAGCTGGATATAGGGCAGATCAGGTGCGGCGATCTGCGCCAGCCAGGCCATTCCAGCCGCTTGCAGGATCAGTCCGGCCACCACAAGCCAGCGCTCGCCGACGCGGTTGATCAGGCTGCCGGAGATCGGTGCGACCACGAAAAGCGTCGCGGTCCAGGGCAGCAATCCCATGCCGGCGCCGAACGGCCCACGGCTCTGGGCAAACTGCAGAAACTGCGGCAACAGGAATACGAGGCCGTACATGGCGGCGCAAAGCAGGAAGTTCGCCCCTACGCCCGAGGAGAACGCGTGCGCCCGAAAGAACCGCAAAGGCAGCATGGGCTCACGGGTACGCAGCTGCCAAAGGACGAACACGATGGCGAAAAGCAGCCCGGCCGTCAGCGCCGTCAGCACTTCAGAGCTGCTCCAGCCCACGATGTTGCCGCGCATGAGGCCCCAGACCACTCCGAATGCCGCCGCAGTTACCAGCACGACGCCGAGGACATCGATAACCGTGCCCGGCCCGTGACTCTCCGGAATCCGACGCAGCACCAGCGGGATGAGAACGATGCCGACCGGCACATTGAGCCAGAAGATCCAGTGCCAGGAGAGGCCTTCGGAAATCGCACCGCCCGCCATCGGGCCGATGATCAGGGCCAGGCCGGTGATGCTGCTGAAGATACCCAGCGCCTTGCCTCGTTCCTCCGGAGGAAAAGCGACGCTCAGCAGCGCCATTGCCAGCGGCATGACCATTGCGGCACCTGCGCCCTGGACCGCACGGGCCGCAATCAGCAATCCGGCATTGCCAGCGAGCGCGCAGGCAACCGACGCTGCGACGAACAGCGCCAACCCGGCAACGAGCGTACGGCGGCGGCCGAACCGGTCACCGAGCGCAGCCCCGGTCATGAGCAGGACGGCAAAACTCAAATTATAGGCGTTCATCGTCCATTGCAGCGTCTCCAGCGAGGCATCGAGCTCGACCCGCATCGTGCTCAATGCCGTCGCCACAACCATCGCATCGAGAACGACCATCAAGGAGCCTATCGACGTGAGGGCGAGAACCCAGACCTTCGTTGATCCCGCACTTTGCTTGCTCATGACTATGGCGCCTCCGGCTTGAACAAAGGGCCCGCCAGGTTACGGGCCCGTGATCCAGAGACGCGTAGGAACCATCAAAGGATTCCAGCAAGAGAAAGTTTTTTCGACCGAATCCTTTTGCCATCGTCGAGCGTCTATAAGACGCTGCGCCCGATGACGGGCGCCTGCCTGGGAGATACGCATGAAATTGATCCTTGTGCGATGACCGGATCCGCAACCGGCACCCCAGAAGGACGGGAGCCATTTGATCGGCTGCTCGGCGAATTGCGGCCGAAACTGCACCGCTATTGTGCCCGCATGACCGGTTCGGTGATCGATGCCGAGGATGTCGTCCAGGAAGCTACGGTCAAGGCCCTTGAGGCGTTCCCCGGGACCGGGCCGATAGCCAATGTCGAGGGCTGGCTGTTTCGCATCGCGCACAATGCAGCGCTCGACCACCTGCGCCGTCGCGCCAGGGTGGATGCCGCGCATGCCGTCGAGGATATCGACACGATACCTGACCCCGGCATATCGGCCGAGGGTCGGCACACTGCAGCCGCAAGCCTGCAGACCTTCATGCGCCTGCCCGCGGCGCAGCGCAGCAGCGTCATCCTCATGGATGTGCTCGGCTATACGATCGAAGAGATCGGCAACATTATCGACAGCAGCGTTCCGGCGGTGAAAGCCGCACTGCATCGCGGCCGTCTGCGCCTGCGCGAGGTCGCCGGCGAGCCTGACGATAGGCCCGTGCCGTTGTTGGCCGAGCCGGAGCGGGCGCGTCTGGCAGCCTATGTAGAGCGGTTCAACGCCCGCGACTTCGATGCGATCCGCGACATGCTGGCCGAGGACGTCCGGCTTGACCTCGTCAACCGGCTCCGGGCGAGTGGTCGCACGAAAGTGGGCCGGTACTTCCACAATTACGCGGGTATCCACGATTGGCGGCTGCTTCCAGGCCTGGTGGATCGGCAGCCAGCCATTCTTGTGATTGATCCGGACGACTCGGCCGGAGGGCTAAAATACTTTATCCTGCTGGAATGGGCCGGCGACAGATTGGCGAGAATTCGCGATTTCCGCTATGCGCGCTACACGCTTGATGGCGCCGAGGTGATGCCTCTGCGGGCATAGCAATTCGCGTTTCATAATGCCGAACAAACACTGCCAGCTATTTTTGGATCGCGGCCGCTTGCCATCCAAGCGGCCGCCCTTTTCCACCGATCGTGCTTTAAGCCGGTTGCAACTCCCTGCGCGGCAGCGGCGGGAAGGCGATCGCAATCGCCATCGCGCCAAGCCCGACAAGGGCCGAGCCGATGAACAGCCAGGAATAGCTGGCATAGGCATCGAACACCATGCCGCCGGCGAGCGGGCCGAAAGCCATGCCGAGGCTGGACAGCATGGTTACTGCACCGAACACCGTGCCGAGGATGCGCTGGCCGAAATATTCGCGCGCCAGCACCGCATAGAGCGGCATGACGCCGCCATAGGTGGCGCCGAAGATGACGGCGAGCGTGTAGAATTGACCAAGCTCGCTGACCGCCAGATAGGCGGCGATAACCACGGCCTGTATGGCCAGCCCGGTGATCAGCACCGGTTTAACGCCCAACCGATCGGCAAGCACGCCGTAAAGCAGCCGGCCACCCAGCCCTGCCAGGCCCTCGATGCTGTAGATGCTGACCGCCGCCATCGGCGCTATGCCGCACAGCATCGCATAGCTCACCATGTGGAAGATCGGCCCGGAATGCGCCGCGCAGCAGGCAAAGAAGGTCAGTCCCAACACGATGAATTGCGGCGAGCGCAGCGCCTGCGCAACCGTCATGCCGGCACCCTCGGCCGCAACGCTTGGGGCAGCGCCGTCGGCAGCGGGCTTGGGCGGCTGGCGCACCAGAAGCGCGGCCGGCAGTAGCAGCACCCACGCGGTTATGCCGATGTCGAACATCGCGGTGCGCCAGTCGTAGGCCGAAATCAGCCAGCGGGCGAAGGGCGAGATGGTCATCGGCGCCACGCCCATGCCGGCCGAGACCAGCGAGACGGCGAGGCTGCGGTTCGTGTCGAACCAGGCGGAGGTCAGCGCGATCATCGGCGCGAAAAAGGCGCTTGCCGCGAGGCCGACGAGCACGCCGTAGGCCAACTGGAAAACGAGCAGCGAACCGGTGCGGCTGGCCAGGACCAGCGCCAGGCCGAGCAGCACGGCGCCGGTCATCACGACGATGCGGGCGCCAAAGCGGTCGTAAATGGCGCCCCAGGCGAAGCCGCCGAGGCCCATTACCAGGAAGTTCAGCGTCATCGCGCTCGATATGCCGGCGCGCGACCATTGTGTGTCGAGCGCCATCGGTTCGAGAAAGATCGCCAGCGAGAACATCGCCCCGAGGGCGACACAGGTCATCAGCGCGCCAGCCGCGACGATAACCCAACGATAGGGAAGGCTCATTTCACTTTTCTCCCATGCCGGAAGCGTTGATACGGCACGACCTTTTCGAGCTCCGCCGAGCCGCTTGCGTCCGAAGGACGTTGGACATGTCTTGAATCCGACAATCTGGTTGCATTTTTTATCCAGTCGGCGCGATGGCGCCATTCCACGGCTTTCTGGATTGACCGCGCACCATTCGAAGCTAGATTTCCAACCGGCGATCAGGAGCTGTCAAGCATGGCAAATCAGGAACTTCATCGCGGCCGTCTCATCGACCACCTCCAGTTGGTGGTCAGGGATCTCAAGGCCAGCCGTCGTTTCTACGAGGCGGTTCTCAACGTGCTCGGCATACCGATCGGTGGCGCCGGCAATGATTATTTCTGGGCCGACGAGCTGTTCATTTCCAGCCCCGACAGCCCGGCGGCCCTGGGAAAGCTGACCGGCCGCCACCACCTGGCCTTCCAGGCAAATGACCGCGCCATGGTCGACGCATTCTACAGGGCCGGCCTCGACGGCGGCGGCACCGACAATGGCGCGCCCGGCGAACGATCCTACCATCCCGGCTATTACGCCGCCTTCCTGCTCGACCCCGACGACAACAACATCGAGGCCGTCCACCACGGCGCCGCCAACCGCAGCGCCGATTCAGTGAAGATCACTTTCTAGCTTCGGGTAAGGGTGGTTCGCTTGCGCAAACGGCCGGCACGGTTGGTCTCTGCCAAAAGCTGGGTGTTTGCGTCATAGACCATGCGTCTGCCCTATCGCGTCAGCGCAGCCATTTGGCCTGCAAGGAAATCGACGAACAGCCGCGCCCGGACCGGCAGCTGTCGCCCGTACGCATGGACGATGTGCACCGGCATGGTCGGCATCGCCACCTCGGGCAGCATGCGGACCAGGCGGCCCGCGTCGAGATCGTCCTGCACCGCAAACTGCATGAGATGCGCGATGCCGGCGCCGGCAAGTGCCGCATTGCGGATGGCGCCGCCGTCATCGGTATCGAGCCGCCCATCCGGCACGATCATCGTACCGTCGGCAAACGTGACCGGATAAGGCCGGCCAGCCATCTGGTGGCGGACGAATTCATGGTCCCGTAAATCCTCGACCGATGCCGGACGGCCGCGCCGCTCGACATAGGCCGGTGAGGCCACCAGCATGATCGGCAGATTGGCGATCTTGCGCGCGACGAGCCCGGTGTCTGAGAGCGGCCCCATGCGCACCGCAACGTCATAGCCTTCGCGGATCAGATCGGCGTGACGGTCGGTGACGCTGAGCTCGACCTTCACTTCGCCGTGCTGCGCAAGGAACGCTTGCGCCCATGCCGCGATCAGGCCACGCCCAAGCTCGACCGGCGCTGTAACGCGCAGCAGGCCGCGCGCCGTATCGGCCATCTGGACGATGTCTTCGGCATCGTCCAGCGCCCTGAGCAGCGGCGCCACGCGCTCGTAGTAGGCGAGGCCTTCGCTGGTGAGCCCGAGCCGGCGCGTCGAGCGCTGGATCAGCCTGACGCCGAGCCGACGCTCGAGCCGCGCCACGCTTTTCGACACTGCCGACGGGCTGGAGCCGACCAGCCGGCTGGCGGCATGGAACGAGCCGGCATCGACTGTGCGGACGAAGGCGACGAGACCGGCGGTCTTTTCGAGGATGGTGGTCATTCCGGAATTCCAGGCACGAAAGAACGGATTGTGGGCACCATAATACGCGTTTCGATCATGATTAAATACCGCTCATCGTCAACAAAGGAGAGATTTGATGAGCAAGCTGAACGGCAAGGTCGCCATCGTCACCGGCGCCTCCAAGGGTATCGGTGCCGCCATCGCCAAGAGTCTTGCCACGGCCGGCGCCGCAGTGGTCGTCAACTACGCCTCGTCACGGGAAGGCGCCGACCGCGTCGTCGCCGAGATAGAGGACCGTGGCGGCCGTGCCGTCGCCGTCCAGGGCGACGTGTCGCAAGCGGCTGATGTGCGCCGCCTGTTCGAGGAGGCGAAATTGGAGTTTGGCGGGCTCGACATACTGGTCAACAATGCCGGAGTCTTCGCATTCGAGCCGCTGGAAGCGGTTACCGAGGCCGAGTTTCACCGCGAGTTCGACACCAATGTGTTGGGCATCATTCTGACCACGCAAGCAGCAGTGAAGCATTTTGGCGCGGGCGGCGGCAGCATCATCAACATAAGCTCGGTCGCCAGCCGCAATCCGCAACCGAACTCGCTCGTCTACGCCGCGACCAAAGGTGCGGTGGACACGATCACGCTGTCGATGTCGCGGGAGCTCGGCGAACGCAACATCCGCGTCAACGCCATCGCGCCCGGCGGCATCGATACCGAGGGCCTCGCGCGCATCGGCATCGTCGGCAGCGAATTCGAGAAGCAGATTATAGCCATGACGCCGCTCGGTCGCTTCGGCCTGCCCGACGACGTCGCCCGCGTCGCGGTGTTCCTCGCGTCCGACGAAGCGTCCTGGCTGACCGGCGAGCGCATCACCGCCTCCGGTGGCTGGCGATAGGCATGGAGGGCGCGGACCGCCGTTTTCACGGACCATGCCCCACGCAGCGCGACGTCGATAAAACACTGCAATCGATGACGGGTGCGATCCAAGCCCTATGTAGCAGCGAGGGAGGAGCGCCGTGCGCCATCGATGACGGCGAGAAGCCAGGGAGATAACGGATGACGGACGACGAAAGGGCAATCCGAAAGCTGGTCGAGACGTGGATGGATGCGAGCAAGCGTGGAGACATCGCGACCGTCCTCAGCTTGATGACGGACGACGCGATCTTCATGGTTCCCGGCCGGGAACCCTTCGACAAGGAGATCTTCGCGGCAGCCGCGCGGGAGACGGCCGGCGTTCATATCGACGGCACGAGCGATATCGTGGAACTACAGCTTCTCGGCAATTGGGCCTTCATCCGCAGCCGCATCAATATGACCGCGACCCCGCCGAATGGCGAGCCGGTCCATCGATCGGGATATGCGCTGACGCTCCTGCGCAAGGAGGCGGATGGTGAGTGGCGGCTCGCGCGCGACGCAAACCTGCTGACCGTGCAAGGCTAGAGCCGGTCTCCGGCATCTCTGCACCTGGGCGAAGATGCGATGCAGGTCGCTCTGATCCTCCTCCACTGATCACACCGGCAAGAGGGCGTTCGGCTTGACATCGGCGATGGAGGCGAAAGTGTGCGTTTCGCGCACGCCGGGCAGCGGCAGGATGACCCGCTGCAGGAAATCCTGGAACACCGCCATATCGGCGATCCGCGCCTTAACCAGATAATCGAAACCGCCAACCACCATATGGCACTCCAGAACCTCCGGAGCTTTCGCCACGGCTTCGGCGAAGCGGTCAAAGACATGCGGCGCCGTGTGGTCAAGCCGGACCTCGATGAACACCAGTGTTCCCCGGCCGACCTTGCGCGGATCAAGCACGGCCCTGACCGCGGTGATGAACCCGTCGCGGAACAGGCGCTTAACCCGCTGGCTGGTTCCGGTCGGAGACAGCCCGACACGCCCGGCAAGATCAAGCGTCGTCCGGCGTCCGTCTTCCTGGAGCAACCGGAGCAGGCTGCGGTCTATCTGGTCGAGGTCGCTCATTTCACAATCCACGCTATCTGAGGGATTTGCGTGTTGATTTCACGCAGAGATGCCGAAATCGACGTATTTCATAACATAAAACCTCGCAATAGCCTGCGCTTCCCTCACCGCTGAAAGCAAACGTGGTGAGCCGATTTCGAACACAGGAGTGCAGGATGACCAAGGAAGCGTTCAGCCCAGCCGGCAGGAGTGCGGCGGAAATCAGCAAGGGAGCGACCGAGATCCTGGTGCTGAGCGAAGCCGACGTGATGGAATGCATCGACCTCAGTCAGCTTCTCGATGTTCTGGAAGACGGCTTCAAGGCGCTGTCACAAGGCAAGGTCGTCAATCCACCCCGACCACAACTCGACATCCCCGGGGCCGGCTACAGCCTCGCCATGCCGGCCTGGATGGAGGGCATGAACCTGACCGTCAAGATCGTCAACGTCTTCGAAGGCAACCTGGCCAAGAACCTGCCCAGCCACCTCGCCACCATCAGCCTGTTCGATCCGCTGTCCGGCCTGCCGGTCTGTATCATGGACGGCACCTTCATAACCGCGGTGCGGACCTCCGGCTCCGCCGTGCTGTCGGTGCGCGCGCTTGCGTGCCGGGATGCCAGGATAGCGACCGTGGTGGGCGCCGGCGTGCAGGCCAACCAGCACCTGCATCTGTTGCCGCTGGTGCGCGACTTTGCCGAAATCCGTGTCGCTTCAAAGAGTTTCGACGATGCGGCAGCGCTTGCCCGGCTGCATCCGTCGGTGGTGGCGGTCGCCGACCTCGAGGCAGCAGTGCGCAGTTCCGACGTGGTGTGCCTGGCGACCCACTCCTACCAGCCGGTGATCGACGCAGGCTGGGTCCAGCCAGGCACGCATGTCTCGTCGGTCGGGGTGGCGCCGCCCGGCGGTGAAATGCCGATCGAGCTCATCGGCAGATCCAGTCTTTTTGTCGAAACCAGGGATGCATTCAAACCGACCCCGGTCGGATCTTGCGAGCTTGCCGGCTTCGACCCGGATTTCGGCATCGAGCTTGGCGCCATGCTGCTCGACCGCGCGCCGGGCCGCGTTTCGGATCAAGAGATCACCACCTACAAGGCGATGGGCATTGCGATGGAAGACATGGTCGCTGCCGACCTCGTCTATCGTTGCGCCCGGCGTCTGCGCAAGGGAAAGCTCATCGTGCTGTAGGCGCGCGCCGCGCGCCAGGCGGGATCGACGGTGCTGACAATGGCGCTTTCGCACAAGCGGCCGGGCTAAAGGCCGGCCCCTCAGGCCGGCTCGCGCTTCAGAGCCTGCGCCATGCAGTGAATGCCGCCGCCGGTCTTCGAGATCTCGCTCATGTCGATGGCCGCCACCTCGAAGCCGCGCGCCTTGAGCTGACCGATCAGCGTCTGGCTCGAGGTCGGCGCGATGACCCGGTCCTTGCCCAGCGACATGAAGTTGCAGCCGAGCGCCATCGTGTCCGGGAACGGCACGTCGATGATCTCGTGGCCCTTGCCCTTCAGCCAGTCGACGATGCCCGGCTCCGTGCAGGCGAGGCAGACAGCGGTCAGTTTTTCAGCGATCGGCACCACCATCAGGTCGATATGGACATAATATTCGTCGATGAAGGCGATCCGGGTCTCCCAGCCCTCCTTGTCGAACCAGGCCTGCACCTGGCGCGCGCCCTCCTCCTGCGTGCGGGCGCCGCCGCAGCCGATCAGCACCATGCCGTCCTCGATGACGTTGAAGTCGCCGCCTTCGAAGGTGCCGGCGGTGACCATGTCGTAGATCGGAATGCCGAGCCTCTCATAGGTGCGGATCGCCGCGTAGTTCTCGCCGCGCCGCCACCATTGCGACATGGCGGTGATGATGGCGCCGTACGGCGTCATGACGCTGGAATCGCGCGAATAGACCTGCATCGGCAGCTCCGGCGTTGGCTCGTGCCAGTGGGTGTTGACGCCGAAATGCTCATAGGCGGCGACCAGGTCCTTGTGCTGCGCCTGCGCGATCTGGACGTTGCACGGCGCCTCCCGCAGATGTTTGCGCGACAGCGAACTGGTCGAGAGATGACGCAGGAAATTCGGCGAGCCGAGCAGCACGTCGGTCAGCACGTCGGTCTCGTTGGCGAAGCCCCAGGCGGTCAGCGGCTTGGTTCCGCCGGCCGGGTTGCGGCGCTGCAGCGAAAACGGCTCGGTGACGATGCGGTCATGGACGGTCATGGGGTTTCTCCTCGTGAAGGGCGGCTTGGTTGATGTTGATCATGCGGCTTGGTTGCTTGGTATCCACCAATCCCGTCCGCGCGGGGTGGTGATGTATTCCGGCCAGCGAAATCCGATTGGCGGATCGTAGTCGCAGAGCGGCGCGATCCAGTTCGAGCCACCGATGCCGCCGCCGGTGCGGGTGACGAATTCATCCATCGCAGCGTCGCGCGCAGCCTCGTCTTCCAACAGGCGAAGTGCTGCCAGCGCGGCCGACTTTGCGGCGCAGATGACCATCGGGTCGATGGTGGCAGAAATGCCGCCCAGCGCATTCATCGCCCAGGACGGAAACGCGTGGCCGTTCTCGGATCGCAGCGCCGGCCGGGCGACGTAGAATCGTGCCGTCGGTGTATGCCACGACATGTCGGTGTAATCGTCGGAGGTGGAATTGAGCTGCGATGGCGGCAAGTCACGGCGCAGGATCGCCTCGGCATCCTGCGGTGCAATCAGCCGCTCCAGTTCGTCGATGAATGGTTCCTCGGTCGCCTCGCCCCCGGCATTGACCTGGACTTCGCGGGCGATCGCCTTGGCCGTCTCGTCCCAGCACGGGGGCCCGACCGCCGCCAGCGCGTCGAAGGCAATGCCGGCCATGACGTGATTGGCCAGCCCCGGCCGCGACTTCGACACCCAGTGCCGCTCATGGCGGCAGCCGCTCATCCTGGCTGCGGCTTCCGCATTGCGGTCGAGCACGGCGGTGACCTGCTCGGCCATGGCAAGCGTCGGCACGCGGATCATGTACTGGATCTCGGCCAGCCCGGCCGGCAGATTGTCGGCGGTCGCCTGGCCCGCCGTCAGGATCGCCTCGCTGATCGACCAGCCGCCCTGGTGCGGCAGCATGGAATCGCGTAGCGCCTTGGAGGCCATGTACATCATCATCAGCGCGTCGTTGGCGCCGGGCGCCCTGACCGCCGAATGCGCCTGCGGGATGGGCGCTGCGTCGCCTGCCGCCCTCGCCCAATGTTCCGGCTCGTCGCAGATGAAACGGTAGATCATCGCATAGGCCGCACCGCAATGCGTGTCCCAGCGCGCCGTGTTGCACAGCGGCAGCATATAAAAAGGATGGAAGGAGACCATGCCCGCCAGCCCATCGTAATAGCCCTTCGCGGCATGGATCGGCTTCGATCCCCTCACCTTCTCCGCCGGCTCGCCGGTGAAGCGCAGCGTGCCTGATATGCCGTGACGCTGCATCGCCGCCTTGGTCGCCAGCAGCCCGCCGAGGCTGGCAATACCGAGGCCGGAATGCGGATCGGTGTGGCCGCCGGCCTGTTCGCCCAGCCCCGGGCGCGGTCGCTTCACCGTCGCCGCATCCTGGCAATTGCCAGGCACCGCGTCGTACTCGGCATACATGCCGATGGTCGGGCCGGTCCCGTTGGTCCAGTGGGCGCAGAAGGCGGTCGGCATGCCGCCCGATCCTTCCTCGACCGAAAATCCTTCGTGTTTCAGATGCTCGACATACCAGGCGGCCGACTGGTATTCGCGCCAGGCGGTCTCGCCGAAATCGAAGATCGTCCGCGTCCACGCCGATAGCGACGGCTGGATGTCGTCCAGACAGGCAAGTGCGGTCGCTTGCGCGGAGGTCACCGGTTTCTCCATGGCGGAAAGAAAGCAGTGAAGCGCCCCGCCAAAAAGTGATATGTTTTCCCGGCTCATGCAAATTCGGTTCACCTCTTGAGAATTCCCTCGACGCAGGCGCTGCGCGCCCTCGACAGTTTTGCCCGCCACGGCAGCGTCTGGCGCGCCGCTGACGAACTGCATCTGACCCGCAGTGCCGTCAGTCATCAGTTGCGCCTGCTCGAACGCGATCTCGGCTTCGATCTGCTCGAACGTATCGGCAAGGGCGTGGCGCTGACGCCACGCGGCCAACGCTATGCCAGCGACGTGCGCAAGGCGCTGACGGTGCTGGGCGACGCGGTGACACGCCATGCCGGCACCGGCATCGGCGGCTCGTTCAGCGTCAGTTGTACGCCGGGTTTCGCCTCGCTGTTCCTGTGCACCCATATCGGCGAGTTCCGGCAGATGTACCCCGATGTCGCGCTGCGCATCCTGACGCCGCGCCGTCTCGACGACGTGAGCAATGCCGAGGCCGATGCCTTCATCGCCTTCGGCGTCGGCAATTGGCCGAACCGCGCGGTCGAGCTGTTGTGCGGGATCTCCTTTACGCCGCTGTGCAGCCCAACGCTGCTCAACAAGATCGGCGGCTTCTCCAAGCCGGCCGACGTGCTGCGCGCCAATCTCCTGCATCTCGGCGATACCGAGGACTGGGCGCGCTGGCTGGCGCTGTCCAAGGTCGAGAACCCCGACCCGGAAGGCGGCATCTTCTTTTCCGACATGAACCTGGTTTTTTCGGCGGCGATCGCCGGCCAGGGCATCGCCATGGGCGACGAGCTGACCAGCGGCCGGGCACTGAGCGAAGGCCGGCTGGTCCGCCCCTTCGACATAGCGATCAACTCCCCGCGCTCGTATTTTCTGGTTTCCGAGCACGCCAAGGCGGCGCATCCGGTGCTGGAGGCGTTTGGGCGGTGGCTGAGGTCGAAGCTGTCGGAGAACCAGCGTTAATCTCCCCCCTTGAGGGGGAGATTGGCGCATAGATGAATCAAATTTGCCGATCAGGCGAAAACTATTCGGTTGCGGTGAGCCGCCGCCCTGCCTACGATTTCGGCTACGCTAAGGAAAGGGCAGGATGCAGCAACCCGGCCGGGCCGCAGAGATCAAGGCAATCGGGATCGGCAAGAGCTTCGGCTCGTTCCGTGCGCTGGACGATCTGACGCTCGATATCGGCCGTGGCGAGTTCCTCACCCTGCTCGGCCCCTCCGGTTCCGGCAAGACCACCTTCCTGATGATCCTTGCCGGCTTCATTCAGCCGACCGACGGTCGCCTTTACAGCGACGGCGTCGACATCACCGAGCGGCCGGCCGAGCAGCGTGCCGCCGGCATGGTGTTCCAGGGCTATGCGCTGTTCCCGCATATGAGCGTCGAGGCCAACATCGCTTTTCCGCTCAAGGTGCGAAAGAAACCGGCGGCCGAGATCAAACGCCGCGTCGGCGAAATGATCGAGCGCGTCGGGCTCAAGGGTCACGAAAAGAAACTGCCGTCGCAATTGTCAGGTGGCCAGCAGCAGCGGGTCGCACTGGCGCGGGCGCTGGTGTTCGAGCCGGGCGTACTTTTGCTCGATGAGCCGTTTTCGGCACTCGACAAGAGCCTGCGCGGCCAGATGCAGGCCGAGATGAAGCGGTTGCACCAGGAGACCGGCACCACCTTCGTCTTCGTCACCCATGACCAGAGCGAGGCGCTGGCGTTGTCATCTCGCGTCGCCATCTTCAACCATGGCAAATTGCTGCAGGTCGGCGCGCCGGACGAGGTCTACGACCGGCCGGACAACCGCTTCGTCGCCGAGTTCCTGGGCGAGATCAACATGCTGCCGCTGAAGGGCGTGCGCCCGGCCGACAATGGCTCGACAGGCCTCTGCGAAGACCGCGCGATCAGCATGCGCTGCAGGGCCGAGAAGGTCCGTGGCGATGCCATCCTGGCGATCCGGCCGGAATACATGTCGATCGCCCGCGAAGCCGCGGCAGGCGAGAACGGCATTGCCGCGACTGCCGTCGCCTCGACCTATCTCGGCGCTGCGACGCGGCTCGATCTGACGACGCGGCAAGGCGCCAAGGTGACGGTCTCGGTGCCGAACGAGGTTGCCGCTTCCGCGCTCAGCAAGGGCAATTCCGTCTGGCTGACCTGGCCCGCGGAGAAAGGCTTCCTCCTTCCGGATGGAGAGCAATGACGATCGGCGTGGCGAATTCGCCAAGCTGACATTCAGGAAATACCAACGACAAAAAAGGGGAACTGACATGACAAACCAAACCAAGAAAAATTCCATCGAGGCGCTATCCGCCAGGGCAGTGCGCGGCGAGATCTCGCGCCGGCAGTTCACGCAGCTGGCCGCACTGGTGCTGGCCGGCACGCCGATGCTGCTGCGCTCGACCGGCGCCTTTGCTGCGGCGAAGGAACTGGTGCTGGTCAACTGGGGCGGCGACGCCATTACCGCCTATGACGCCGCTTATGGCCAGGCCTTCACCAAGGAGACCGGCATCACCGTCAAGATGGACGGCTCCGGCCCGACCGAAGGCGCGATCGCGGCGCAGTTCAAGAGCGGCGCGCCGACCTGGGATCTGGTCGACGTCGATCCGTTCTCGGCCATCACGCTCGGCGCCCAAGGCATGCTCGAGCCGATCGACTATGCGGTCGTCGACAAGAAGAAGATGCGGCCGGGATTCGGCTGGGAGTACGCTGCCTCGACCTATTTCTTCTCCTATGTCATCGCCTATGATGCCGAGAAATACGGCAGCCAGGCACCGACCGGCATGGCCGACTTCTTCGACGTGGCAAAATTCCCCGGCAAGCGTTCGCTCTACAAATGGGGCGTGTCGAGCTGGGAAGCGGCACTGCTCGCCGACGGCGTCGCGCCGGCCTCGCTCTACCCGCTCGACCTCAAGCGCGCGCATGACAAGATCGCCGCCTTCAAGGAAAACGTCGTCGCCTATTGGGGTGGCGGCGCCGAAAGCCAGAGCGTGCTGCTCAATGGCGAGGCCTCGATGGCGATCGTCTGGTCGACCCGGGCTTCCCTCATCGAGCAGGATTCCGGCGGCAAGATCAAGTTCATCTGGGACCAGGGCCTGATCTCGCCCGGCGCGCTCGCCGTGCTCAAGGGCAATCCCGGCGGCAAGGACGCGGCGATGAAGTTCATCGCAAGCACCCAGGACCCGGAGAAGGAACTCATCATGTTCGACAAGCTCGGCCAGGGTCCGGCCAACCCGGCCACCGATGCGCTGATCCCCGCCGACAAGAAGCGCATCAATCCGGTCGATCCCGAGAACATGAAGAAGCAGATCCCGCTCGACATGGATTGGTATGCCAAGAACTACGGGGCGGCACTCGACGAATACACGAAGATCATCTCCGCCTGATAAGCCGGGATAACCGGATGAGAGCATACCTCTCCGACAGGATGGGCGCGGCGCTGTTGATGGCGCCGCTGCTCCTCTTTCTTGTGCTGGCTTACGCCTGGCCATTCCTTGGCGTGGTTAAATGGAGTTTTACGCTGCCCACGCCGGGGCTGGGGCAATACAATGCGCTGCTCACGGATCAGTTGGTGCAGTCGGTTTTCATCCGCACGCTGCGTATCGCCGCGATCGTGACGATCGTTTCGGTCGCCGCCGCCTACGCCATCACCGTTGTCTGGGTGCGCGGCACGCCGGTGCAGCGCGTCGTGGCCGAGTTCTGCATCCTGGTGCCGTTCTGGATCTCGGTGCTGACGCGCGCCTTCGGCTGGGTGGCGCTTTTGTCCAATCGCGGCCTGATCAACACCTGGCTGCAGGCGGTCGGCTTCATCTCAGAGCCGCTGGCGCTGGTGCGCAACGAGTTCGGCGTTATCGTCGGGATGACGCATTTCCTCATTCCCTTCGCCGTGTTTCCGCTGGCCTCATCGATGCGCAGCCTCGACGACCGTGTGCTGCTGGCGGCGCGCGGCCTCGGCTCCAGCCGTATGCGCACCTTTTGGTCGGTATTCGTGCCGATGACCAGCTCCGGCATCATCGGCTCGGCGCTGATCGTCTTCGTCTTTTCGCTCGGCTTCTTCGTCACGCCGGCGATCCTCGGCGGCGGCCGCAGCGTGATGATCGCCGAGCTGATCTATCTCCGCATCTTCCAGAGCCCGGACTGGGGCCTGGGTGCGGCGATCAGCGTGGTGCTGGTGCTGTTCGTCGGCGCGCTGATGGCGCTGCTTTTCCGCTATATCAGACCCAAGCAATTGGTGTAGCGCGATGCCGACCTACCGCCCCGGTCCCGTCTCGCTGGTCCTCGCCGCCCTCGTCGCGCTGTTCCTGCTGCTGCCGCTGCTCGCCGTCATCCCGGTGTCGCTGACGCCGAGCCGCATGCTGGCGATGCCGTCGGGCGAATTGTCGCTGCGCCATTACCGGGCGCTGATCGAGGATCCGCGCTGGATCAGTTCGATCCTGCTCTCGATCAGGATCGGCATCGTCAGCAGCGCCTTTTCCACCGTGCTGGCGCTCTGCTTCAGCCTCGGCATCTGGATGTTCCAGCCGCGCTTCACGGCAGCATTGGTCGGTTTCGTGCTGCTGCCGATGGTGGTGCCGCCGGTGGTCTCGGCAATCACGCTCTACTTCCTGCTGACCTCGATCTCTGGCGTCAGCTCATTCTTCGGCTATGACACCTGGCTGGGTGTCGCCATGGCGCATGCGGTGATGACGGTGCCCTTCGCCACGGTGCTGATCCTGGTGTCGCTCAGCCAGCTCGACCGCCGCATCGACCTCGCCGCCCGCGGCCTCGGCGCCACCGTGTGGGAGCGCGCCACCCGCATCATCATGCCCAATATCAAGTTCGGCATCGTCACCGCGGCGTTGTTGTCCTTCGTGCTGTCCTGGGAAGAGATCGGCGTCACCCTGTTTATCACCTCGGTCAACGCCATCACGCTGCCGCGGCTAATGTGGATGGGCCTGCGCGACAACATCGACCCGGCGATCGCAGCGCTCTCGGTGATCCTGATCGTCATCACCGTGCTGGTGCTTGTGGCGCGAAGCGTCGTGGTCAGGCTGCGCGCAGCGCTGTAGACGCCGCCTCACGCCGAGGTGACTGGCGCGAATGAAACCTTGGGCTACGATTTTCGTTATAGATGGTTCAACAGGTCGAAGGCCCCGCCATGAACCAGGGATGGTTTGCCAAGCCGGTTGCGGTTGCGGTCGGCATCGTGGGAGATATCCGCAACATTTCCAACGCACGGCAGGCTGTCGCATTGCTGGAAGCCCACTGGCGTGACACCGGCAGCGCCAAACACGGGGTGGCACTGCGCACATGCCGCCGCGCCATGAGCGACGATCGCTGGACCGAAGCCGCCAGGAACGCGTTCATCGAGGCCGCGCGGGAAGCGCATGTCCTGGTCGAGCGAGCCGTCGAACCGCAGGACCGGTCCAGGCAGGCGGGACCGTGATCGATTTGTGAGAGCCTCGGTGGTTCGGCCGATCTATTGCATCTCAGGCAGCATGCAGCCTTGGAATGGCGCTGACGTCAACCTCGCGTTCCGCGTGCCACGCATCATAGGCGGCCTGCATCCTGAGCCAGATCGCGGCGCCGTCGCCGAACATCTTTCCAAGACGGGCAGCGACAGCCGGCGACACCGGCTTCTTTTCGCGGATGATGTCATAAAGCTGCTGGCGCGAGATTCCGAGCAGATTGGCGATCTCCACCTTGGTCTTTCCGGTTGCCGGGATAATGTCGTCAAGCAGCGCTCCAGGGTGGGATGGGCAGCGCTCCATCGGACGCATCGGCTCATAAGAGGTCATGGGCTGGTTGTCCTTTCGCTTGGGGCGCCACGTACCCATAATGATATTGTTCGAAATCTACCCGGGTTGCCAGACCTCCCAAAAACCTGGCGGAGTTGTGGCACAGCGCCACCCACTAACCCATGGCATGGCGGATTCTCTTGGACAGGCGGCTCAAAAATGCCGGCCTCGACGACGCATCAAGCTTCCACGACAGCACCGCGGTCGCCATTTTCCGCGGCAACACTCCGACCGACAGGAACCAGGCGGCAAGGATTGCACGCCGCCGCAGGGATGCGGTCATTTCGAGGCTGGCGACGGCGCCGGCCGCCCCGAGCGCCAGCCGGGAATCGTCGGCCACGGGATGTCGGTCTCTGTCCGCGCAAAGCGATGCCAGCCGCTCTTCCAGGTGGACCGGATCGTGGCGGACGGCATTCGACGGCACGATGGTCAGGCCGATCCCGGAAGCCTGGTCCGACAGCGCCTGCATGCGGCGGAAATCGTGAGTTACCCGCCAGCGTGCCCGCTCGGCGAGCTTTTCACCGAAGACTGAATGGTTGGCGCCATGGATCCGGTAGGCGCCGAGGCATTCGTCGATCGATTGGACATGCCCGTACATCGGCGCCAGCGTTGCCAGATAGCCGTCGGCGCCCTGGCGGAACTCCGGCTCCGGTATCGGCATGATCGATTCGAGCGTTGCGCGGTCAAAGGCGAGCCCGCTGGTCACGGTCGTCTGATAGCGGCCCTTGTGCAGGAGTTTCGGCATGACGTCGCCGCTGTCGAAAGCCAGTTCGGGCGGCGGAAAGACATCCTTGATGCGTTGCCCCTCGTCGACGATATGCAGTCTGGACTGGACCTGGGCGGTTGCCTCGTCCCAGGTTTCGACAATGGTAGAGACGGCGGTTGGATAAAGATAATCGTCGGCGTCGAGGAACAGGACGATCTTGCCCGAGCTCGCCGCGAAGCCGGTGTTGAATGCCGCCGCGTGTCCGCCATTTTGCGCTCGCGGGCATGCGAGTATCTCATCGCGATAGGATTCCATGATTGTCGTGGAATTGTCCTGCGATGCATCGTCCACGACGATGACTTCGACATCGGCGTAGTCTTGCTCGAGGGCGCTGTCGATGCTGCGTTTGAGGAACCGCGCATAGTTGTAGTTCGGGATGATGATGGATACCGGAATGACAGGCTGCATCGCGTTTGACCTCGCATCTTGCTTTGGTTCGGCAAAGGCCCTCATGGGCCTGCCCCTCTTCAAGTGGCCCTCTTCAGGCGCGACGAGTTCCCCTCAGAAAAGCTTGCGCTTTCCACCAGGAGACGGGTCACGTTTCGCTTGCGACTTCGCAGTGAGGCCGCCATTGCCTTCGAGGGCTGCCGCCATAGTCAGAACGCGGTCGGCAGCAAAAGCTCCGACGTTCGGCCAAGGTGATGTCGCAACCGAGCCCGACGGAAATGTCTCGCCTCGCAATCAGGTCGGGAGCGAAGCGGACGGGTGCCCTGAAGGCATGGCGGATACTGGCCTGCAAATGCGGCTGGAACAAGCCCCGCGTCGAAAATAGGGCCACTTCAGGTTGCGTTTCAGGCGGCATGCCGCGACCGCCGGCCCTTTTGCCCCGGAGCCGGTGAACCGCCTCCGGGGCTTATGACCATGCAGCCTAAACAGTCAGGCGGCCTGCAAACCCGGCAGCGACAGGTCGACTTCCTCCGGCAAGTCGCCGGCCATGGCGGCGGCAAACTTCGTCTGGTCGAGTTCTCCCTCCCAGCGTGCCACCACGACCGTCGCTACCGCATTGCCGATGAAGTTGGTCAGCGCCCGGCACTCCGACATGAAGCGGTCGACGCCGAGGATCAGCGCCATGCCGGCGACCGGCACCGTAGGGACGACCGAAAGCGTCGCCGCCAGGGTGATGAAGCCAGCGCCGGTGATGCCGGCGGCACCCTTGGAGCTCAGCATGGCGACGGCGAGCAGCAGGATCTGGTCGCCGTAGGTGAGTGGCGTGTCGGTCGCCTGCGCGATGAACAGCGCCGCCAGCGTCATGTAGATGTTGGTGCCGTCGAGGTTGAAGGAATAGCCGGTCGGGATAACCAGACCGACCACCGAGCGGTTGCAGCCGGCGCGCTCCATCTTGGCCATGAGGCCTGGCAATGCCGCTTCCGAGGACGAGGTGCCGAGCACCAGCAGCAGCTCTTCCTTGATATAGCGGATCAGCGCCAGGATCGAGAAGCCGTTGTAGCGGGCAACCGCGCCGAGCACCACCAGCACGAACAGCAGCGCGGTCAAGTAGAACGTGCCGATCAGCATGGCGAGATTGGCGATCGAGCCGATGCCGTATTTGCCGATCGTGAAGGCCATGGCGCCAAACGCGCCGATCGGTGCGGCCTTCATCAGGATGGCGACGAGGCGGAAGATCGGCGTGGTCAGCGCCTGCAGGAAATCGACAACCGGACGGCCGCGATCGCCGACCAACGCCAGGGCGACGCCGAACAGCACCGAGAAGAACAGCACCTGCAGGATGTCGCCCTGCGCGAAGGCGCCGGTGATGGTGTCAGGGATGATGTTCATCAGGAACCCGACGATGGTTGTGTCGTGCGCCTTCTCGGCATACGCCGCCACCTTGGCGGTATCGAGCGTCGCTGGATTGATGTGCATGCCGGCGCCGGGCTGGACGACATTGGAGACGACCAGGCCGACGACCAGCGCCAGCGTCGAGAACACCAGGAAATAGATCATCGCCTTGCCGGCGACGCGGCCGACCTTCTGCAGGTCGGAAACACCGGCGATGCCGGTCGCCACCGTCAGGAAGATCACCGGCGCGATCACCATCTTCACCAGCTTGATGAAAGCATCGCCGAACGGCTTCATCGCCTCGCCGGTTTCGGGATAGAAATGGCCGAGCAGCACGCCGGCGGCGATCGCCGCCAGCACCTGCACATAAAGATGCCGGTATAAGGGAAGTTTGCCGCGCGGCTCGGCGGCAGCGATTGCTGTCTGCATGACGTCCTCCATGGCGCCCCGATCGAAAGCTCGACTCCCCGGGGCAGTTGTTTTGAGACCAGCAGCCTCGCGACTGCTGAATTCGTGTTTGCAACAGCCGTGCCAGATACGCAGAAGAGTGCTTCAGCATTGATTTTATTGAGCATTCGCAAACGTCCGCACTGCCGGACGCATGGCCAAGTGCGACTCTCCGCATAGGTCGAATTGCGTTTTGTGCGAGTTCATGCACAAATGGGCGATGCTGCAACGCCCCGCCGGTGCCTTGTCTTCGACGCCCGAGCAACTCGCCAGGCGGGCGCGCCGAGCCTGGCTGCTGTTTGCGGCCGTCGCCCTGCTGATCGTCACCGCAGCGCTCTACGGCGCCGGCCTCTACGGCCGCACCGCCGAGGTCGAGACCCTGGCGGCGCAGGGGCGTACCGACGCCAACCTGAAGGTCGCGCTGCTGCGCGCCGTGCTCGAAAGCCCGCGTGCCCTGCCCCTGCTTTTGTCCGCAGACCAGCAAGTGCGTGACGCGCTGACGCAGAAAAATGCCGCGGCAATCGATGTGCTGAACCGCAAGCTCGAGGGGCTGGTCTCCGGCACCAAGGCGTCGGTGCTCTATGTCATCGGCACCGATGGACTGGCGATCGCCTCCAGCAACTGGCGCGAGCCGATCAGCTTCGTCGGCAACGACTACCGTTTCCGCGATTATTTCTCCGGCGCGATGCAGGCCGGAACCGCCGAGTATTTTGCGCTCGGCAATGTCAGCAAGCGTCCCGGCCTCTACATTTCGCGCCGCGTCGGCGACACAGACGCACCGCTCGGCGTCGTCGTCGTCAAGATGGAGTTCGACCAGCTCGAAGCCGACTGGCGCGAGGCGAATCGCCCGGCTTATGTCAGCGACGAGAATGGCGTCGTGCTGATCACCAGCGTGCCGTCCTGGCGTTTCATGACAACCGCACCGCTGGCCGCACCCAAGCAAGCCGCGATCCGCGACAGCCAACAGTTCGGCGACGCGCCGCTTGTGCCGTTGCCGATCATGCACGCGCAGGCGCTCAGCCCGGATGTGTCGATCGTCCACGCAGTAACGCCCGGCGGCAGCGACGCGGAGTATCTCAGCCTTTCAACACCGATCCCTTCGACCCCCTGGCGGCTCGACTATCTGATCCCGGCTGAAGCGCCGATCGCCGCCGCCGTCCGCGAAATGCGGCTTCTTGCGCTCGGCGTCGTCGTCCCGCTGCTCGGCCTTGCCGCGTATCTGTTGTGGCGCCGGCAGTCGGCGCAGATGCGGATTGCCGCCGAACAGGCAGCCCGCACCGAACTCGAACGCCGCGTCGTCGAACGGACCGAGGATTTGAGCCGCGCCCGCGACCGGCTGCAGGCCGAGATAACAGGCCACCGCAGCACGGAAGCCAAGCTCCAAATCGTGCAGCAGGATCTGGTCCAGGCCAACCGCCTCGCCATCCTCGGCCAGGTCGCTGCCGGCGTCGCCCATGAGATCAACCAGCCGGTCGCCACCATCCGCGCCTATGCCGACAATGCCCGCACCTTCCTCGACCGCAAGCAGACCGGGCCGGCCGAGGAAAACCTCGGCGCTATCGCAGCCCTTACCGAACGCATCGGCTCAATCACCGAGGAGTTGAAGGCATTTGCCCGCAAGGGCCGCACCGCCGCCGAGCCTGTCGAATTACGTGGTGTTATCGAAGGCGCCGTCATGCTCTTGAGAAGCCGCTTTGCCGGCCGGCTCGACGCGTTGGTCATCGACCTGCCGCCGCCGAGCCTCAAGGTCATGGGCAATCGGGTGCGGCTCGAACAGGTGCTGATCAACCTCTTCCAGAACGCGCTCGAAGCACTCGACGGCCGCGACGACGCTCATGTGCAGGTGTCGGTCGAGGAGACCGCGGACGGCGTGACGGTCGGCGTGTCCGATAACGGACCGGGCATTCCACCCGCGATCCTCAAATCGCTGTTCACGCCGTTCAACACCTCCAAGGAAAAAGGCCTTGGCCTTGGCCTCGTCATCTCGAAGGACATCGTCGCCGATTATGGCGGCCGCATCGAGGTTTCGAGCGACGACAGCGGCACCCGCTTCACCATTCATCTCCAGACAGCAGCGTAAGCCATCATGACGAACGACAATGCCGCGCCGGTGATCCTGATCGACGACGACCGCGATCTCCTCAAGGCCACCGTGCAGACGCTGGAGCTTGCCGGCTTCTCGGTCTCGGCCTTTGCGGCGGCGGCCGAGGCGCTGGCCGGGCTCGACGCCGGTTTTGCCGGCGTCGTGGTGTCGGATATCCGCATGCCTCAGATCGACGGCTTGCAGCTTTTCAACCGCATCCTGCGGCTGGATACCGACATTCCCGTCATCCTCGTCACCGGACATGGCGACATCGCCATGGCCGTCAAGGCGATCAAGGACGGCGCCTACGACTTCATCACCAAGCCCTTCGCCGCCGACCGGTTGGTACAGAGCGTGCGCCGCGCAGCGGAAAAGCGCCGCCTGGTGATGGAGAACCGGGCCTTGCGCGAGGCGGCCGGAGAGGCGCAGGACGGCCTGCCGCTGATCGGCCAGACGCCGGCGATGGACAGGCTGCGCCGCACACTACGCCAGATCGCCGACACCGACGTCGATGTGCTGGTGACCGGCGAGACCGGCTCCGGCAAGGAGGTGGTGGCAAGCCTTCTGCATCGCTGGAGCCGCCGCGCCAAGGGCAATTTCGTCGCGCTGAATTGCGGCACGCTGCCGGAGACCGTCATCGAAAGCGAATTGTTCGGCCATGAGGCCGGCGCCTTCACCGGCGCGCAGAAGAAACGGATCGGCCGCATCGAGCACGCCAGCGGCGGCACGCTGTTCCTCGACGAGATCGAAAGCATGCCGGTCTCGACACAGGTGCAGATGCTGCGCGTGCTGGAGATGCGCGAGGTCACCCCGCTCGGCACCAACGAGGTGCGGCCGGTCGACCTGCGCGTCGTCGCCGCCGCCAAGGTCGACCTCGGCGATCCGCGCCAGCGCGGCACGTTTCGCGAGGATCTCTATTACCGGCTCAACGTGGTGACGATCTCGATCCCGCCGCTGCGCGAGCGCCGCGACGATGTCGCCCTGCTGTTCTTCTATTTCGCCGAGCGCGCCGCCGCCCGTTTCCACCGCCAGGTGCCGGCAGTGCCGGCTTCGGTGCATCGCCATCTGAGCGACCATGACTGGCCGGGCAATGTGCGCGAACTGGCGCATTTCGCCGAGCGGTTCGTGCTTGGGTTGGAGGAAGGCGCCGAAGCACAACCCCCTGCCCCGACCCAATCGAACACCGCCATGAAGCTGCCGGAGCGGCTGGAGCGCTACGAGGCCG
This sequence comes from Mesorhizobium sp. M0701, assembly GCF_040320365.1. Classification (NCBI taxonomy): domain Bacteria; kingdom Pseudomonadati; phylum Pseudomonadota; class Alphaproteobacteria; order Hyphomicrobiales; family Phyllobacteriaceae; genus Mesorhizobium; species Mesorhizobium sp. M0701. Next base: position 179,584 of record NZ_JAMYPO010000003.1, on the reverse strand, counting down.
ACATCATCCGCGAGACGCTTGGCCGCAACGACGGAGACGTCAGGCGCACGATCGAAGCGCTGGGGATTCCGCGCAAGACCTTCTACGACAAGCTCCAGCGCCACGGCATCGTGCGCAGCGATTTTTCCAGGTAACCGCCGCCGGGCCTCGACCGGGCGGCTCGGTTACTTGGCGTCGTGGAAGATGATACCGACAGTGTGGCGCATGCCGGAGCGAAGCCGGCTGACGCCGTGCCTGAGATTGACGCGGTAATTGCCCTTGCTGCCCTGGACCGGACGATTGTGGACCGCGAAGGCGACTGCATCGCCCTGGCGCAGCGGCACCACCTCGGCGCGGCTTTGCATGCGCGGACGCTGCTCGGTCAGCACGAACTCGCCGCCGGTGAAATCCTTGCCTGGTTCGGACAACAGGATCGCGACCTGCAACGGGAACGCCAGATCGCCGTAGAGATCCTGGTGCAGGCAGTTGAAGTCGCCGTTAACGTATTGCAGCAGGAGCGGCGTCGGCCGCGTCTGGCCCTGCTCGTGGCATTGCCTGAGGAACGCGGCGTGTTCGTCGGGATAGCGCTGCGCGATACCCATGCGCTGGTTCCAGTCGTTGGCGACCGCGGCCAGGCGCGGATAGAGCGCGATGCGCAAGCCGCCGATCAAGTCGGGCAAGGGATAGCGGAAATACCGGTACTCGCCCTTGCCGAAGCCATGCCGCGCCATATGGACATGGCTGCGGAAATGGCTCTCGTCCGAATAAAGTCCGGCAATCTGCCGGCACTCCTGCGGCGTCAGCAGCTTTTCCATCACCGCGCAGCCATAGCCGCTCAGCTCATCGGCCAGCGTCCGCCAATCATATCCGGCAACGCGCACCTCCGCCGATTTCACCGCCGCTTTCGCGCCTATCGAATCGATGGTCATGGCTTCGCCTCCTGTGGCTTCTCTGTCATTGAGATGGGTGAAACGGCGCGCGCGGACCACCCGTTTCTTGCCGGGTGAGCTCGTTAGCGATTGTCTCGGGGATTTCGTTGAATACAATGCAGCTGGGCTTGCCGCGATGGGGGGCGAATTGATCCGACGGGTTCGACAAAGGGACGGGGCAGTCCGGCAATTCCTCGTTTGCCTCGTCGCGATGCTGGTCTCGGCGCTCCCGGCCTTGTCCGCCAGCAGCGACTGCGTCAGCGACGACGAGGTCGAGGCCAGCACGCGGATCGCCGCCTGCACGCGCATGATCGAGGATCCCACGGAGCCTGTGGCCAACCGCGCGACTGCCTACTACAAGCGCGGCGAGGCACGGGCATCACAAGGCGACTACGACCGTGCGATTGCCGATTTGGGCCAGGCGATCGACCTCGATTCGAAATTCGCCGGTGCTTACTATGCCAGAGGCGCCACAATGGTCGAGGAGGGCGAAAATGATCGCGCCATCGCCGATTTTGGCCAGGTGATCAGCCTCGACCCGACAAACCCCGAGGCGTACAACAGCCGAGGTGTCGCCTGGGAGCACAAGGGCGACTACGACCGCGCCATTACAGACTATGGTCAGGCCATCAGCCTCGACCCGAAGCATTCCGATGCCCACAGCAACCGGGGCAACGCCTGGGCAGACAAGGGCGACTACGATCGTGCCATCGCCGACTACGACCAGGCAATCAGCCTCGATCCTAAAAATGCGGGAGCCTACAACAACCGTGGCGTTGCCTGGAAACAGAAGGGCGAATACGACCGAGCCATCGCCGACTACGAACAGGCGATCAGTCTGGATGCGAAAGACGCCAAAGCCTACAGCAATCGTGGTGCTGTCTGGGTACTAAAAGGCGACTATGACCGAGCCATTGCCGACTACGCTAAGGCGATCGGCCTCGATCCTCGCGATGTCGATGCCTATCAAAGTCGAGGCATCGACTGGGCACGCAAGGGCGACTACGACCGCGCCATCGCCGATTACGACCAAGCGATCAGCCTCGACTCGAAAGACGCCAGCACCTACTACAACAGAGGCGTGGCTTGGTCGCACAAGGGCGACTACGACCGCGCCATCGCGGATTATGACCAAGCAATCGGCCTCAATCCTCAGGACGCTAGTGCTTACAACAATCGAGGCGTTGCCTGGAAACACAAGGGCGATTACGACCGCGCTATCGCGGATTATGACCAAGCGATCGGCCTCGATTCCCGGGACGCCACCGCTTACAACAACCGTGGCATTGCCTGGAAGAAGAAGGGTGACGACGACCACGCTATCGCCGACTACACGCAGGCAATCAGCCTCTACCCAAAAAACGTTAATGCCTGGTACAACCGGGGCCTCGTCTGGTCTGACAAGGGCGACTATGATGGCGCCATCGCCGACTTCAGCCAGGCAATCACGCTCGATCCTAAAGACCCAACTGCCTACGACAACAGAGGCAATGCCTGGACACGCAAGGGCGACAATGACCGTGCCATCGCCGACTACGGCCAGGCGATCATGCTCGATCCAGTACATGCCAAAGCCTTCAGGTACCGAGGCCGGATCTGGCAAAAGAAGGGCGAGGACGACCGCGCCATCGCCGACTACGACAAGGCGATCAGCCTCGATCCGAAAGGTGCCCCTGGTTACGACGGCCGCGGCTTCGTCTGGTCGGCAAAGGGCGACTACGCCCGCGCGACCGCCGACTACGATCAGGCAATCAGCCTCGATCCGAAATATGCCTATGCCTATCTTGGCCGCGGCATTCTCTCCTTCTATTCGAGCGCGCTGGCCAAGGCGCAAGCCGATTTCGGACAGGCGGCCACGCTCAAGCCCGACAATGCCTATTTTGCGATCTGGCTGGAGATGACCGAGCGGCGCAGCGGTGCGGTGGGCCACTTGCAGGAAGCGACTGAAAAGCTCGATATGACCAAATGGCCGGCGCCAGCGGTTCGCATGCTGCTTGGAGAACTGACGCCGGCCGAGGTATCGGCGGCAGCCGACGACCCGGACCCGGCCAAGAAACGCGGCAATCTGTGCGAGGCGAACCTGTTCATAGCCGAGTTCGATCGGCTGCAACGACATGACGACGAAGCCTTGCGGCTCTACCGGGTCGCTGCCAGCGATTGCCCCGCGGAATATTACGAATACGTTGCGGCCAAGGCCGCTCTGCACGAGCTGGGCGTGGTTCCGTGAAGATAACTTCCGAGACATTTGATGATGCGAGGAGCGAATTGACCGGACCGGTTCGAGTGTGGCTCAAGCCTTCATGGTGGGCACTGGCCGCTGCAATCGTCCTGACGGTTTCGGCCCTGCCGGCGTTCGCGGCCAGCAGCGACTGCGTCAGCGATGACGAGGTCGAGGCAAGCACGCGGATCGCCGCCTGCACGCGCATGATCGAGGATGCGACAGAGCCCGTCGAAAACCGTGGTATTGCCTATTTCAAGCGCGGCAATACCCTAACGGAACGAGGCGACTATGACCGCGCCATTGCCGACTACAGCGCGTTCATCGGCATCGCCCCGACCGTCGCCAGCGGCTATTATAACCGGGGCATCAGCTGGGTCTTCAAGGGCGACTACGACAAGGGAATCGCCGATCTGGACAAGGCGATCAGCCTGGACCCGAAATATGGCGATGCCTACTACAACCGCGGCGTCGCGTGGACCTTCAAGGGCGAGAACGACCGGGCTTTGGCCGACTATGACAGGGCAATCAGCCTCAATCCGGGAGACGGCAGAAATTACCACAATCGCGGGCTGATCTGGTCACGCAAAGGCGACGACGACCGCGCGATAGCCGACTTCGATCGGGCCATCAGGCTCAACCCGAACGACGCCGGTTCCCTGAACGATCGAGCCGATGCGTTGACCAGCAAGGGCGATGAGGAGCGCGCGCTTGCCGACTATGACAAGGTGATCAGCCTCGATCCGAAAAACGCGCATGCCTACTACCGGCGCGGCAATGCCCGGCTGATGGCCGGCGATTTTGACGGCGCCATCGCCGACTACAGCCAAGTGATCAGCCTCGATCCGAACGATGAGAGCATCTGGTACAACAGAGGGGTGGCCTGGTCAGGCAAGAGCGACAATGACCGCGCCATCGCCGACTACGACAAGGCAATCAGCCTCGATCCGAAAGACCCCAACGCCTACTTCAATCGAGGTATCGCCTGGGCTGGCAAGGGAGACAATGATCGCGCCATCGCCGACTACGACCAGGTGATCAAGCTCGACCCGAAACAAGCCCTCGCATATAATAATCGGGGCTTGGCCTGGGTGGCAAAAGAGAACGATGTTCGCGCCTTCGCGGACTACAGCCACGCAATCGATATCGACCCAACACTTGCCATCGCCTACAGCAACCGAGGCTTTCTCTGGAACAACCGAGGTGAGTACGATCGGGCCATCGCCGAATACGACCGGGCGATTGGTCTCGATCCGAAAAATGCAAGAATTTACCACAACCGTGGCATTGCCTGGATGGGAAAGGCCGGCGATGGTCGCGCCATTGCTGACTTCGATCAGGCGATCCTGCTCGATCCGAATTATCCGTACAGCTACTCAAACAGGGGTGTTCTTTATTTCTATTCCGGCTCGCTGGCCAAGGCGCAGGCTGACTTTGAAAAGGCGGCCGCTCTCGAGCCCGACTACGCCTATTTTGCCATGTGGCTGGATATTGTTGAGCGACGCAACGGCGCGGCGAGCCATTTGCGGGAGGCAGCTTCCAAGCTCGACATGACGAAGTGGCCAGCGCCTGTGGTTCGAATGCTGCTTGGCGAAAAGACGCCCACCGCGACATTGAACGACGCCGATGACCCGGACCCAGCCAAGAAACACGGCAAGTTTTGCGAGATCGGTTTCTACGGCGCGGAACTCAGCCGGCTCAAAGGGCAACGCGATCAGGCCCTATGGCTTTACAGGCATACCATCAGCCATTGTCCAAAGAATTTTATCGAATACCGTGCCGCCAACGCTGCATTACGCGAGTTGGGTTTTTCGCCGTAACTCTGCCCGACGGATGTTCGTTTGCTAAGAAGACTAAGCCGAACAACACGATATAGGTGCATTCTGCCAGACTGATTCAGGCTGTGCCGCGTCCATATGTCAGGAGCCTTCGCCAGCGCGATTCACGCGCGTCGTTCCGTTCTATTGGGTTATGACCTTCCTCATGGTTGCCGCACTTTGGTTGTTTGCCGGTCGTGCAGTATCTCTTGAGCAGATCACCAATAGCCTGCTTTTCATACCCTACCTCGATACGGTCACAGGCTATGTCCAACCAGTGCTTGGCGTGGGTTGGACGCTCAATCTGGAAATCCTGTTTTACATTCTGTTCGCGGCGACTTTGGGTTTTGGCAGGTTGACGCAAATGGCCATGATCGGCGTTGTCTTTGCAATCGCCGTAGCGGCGAGCATCGTCTTCAAACCCGCCGCCGACACTGTGCTGTTTTTCTATACCACGCCAATCCTGTTTGAGTTCCTTGCCGGCATGGCGCTCGGCCACCTGGTCGGCAGACTGGCGCGTTTGCCTACCGTCCTGGGTGTCTCGGCGCTCGTGTTCGCCATCGTGTCCATGCTGGTGATGGTACTTGGCTTCAACTTGCCGCGAACCCTTGCTCAGGGAATCCCGGCCTTGATCCTTGTCGCCGGTTGCATCAGCCTGGAAAGCTACTTCCGGCTTTTTTGCTCCTCGCCTGCTGGCAAGGTTGGGCGATGCCTCCTACTCTCTCTATCTGACGCATCCTATCGTGCTGCTTGCGACCGCTCCTGTCGTTGCAAGCGTCAGCGTATCACCATGGCTTGCTGGCATGGTTATTGTCACCGCCTGCATTGCCGTCTCCCTGGCCAGCTACAGTTTTGTTGAAAAGCCGATTTTGGCCATTTCGCGGATGAGCCTTTCCGCCCGTCACGTGAAGGCATGAGTTGCGGCTGCGCTCCGCGGAACCACGCTGTCCCGCCAATCTTAGACCGGCGGCGCTGAACCTTCAAAAGATCCGGAAACAAAAACCCGCCTCGGGAGGACGGGTCGTTGGAGCCAAATTGGCACCATATCCAAATTAATAGCATAGCTGCCGGCACAAAGCAAGAACAAAATGTGGCGCACTCGACGAAAATTGCCGACAGGCACAGAGCCATGGCGGATGACATGGCTCTTGCCGTTGTTAAAAATCTCTCATAAGGTATTTTCATATCTGAAAGAAAATCCAATCGTTTCTTTCCTTTTATGAAAGCCTGAGCGTTTGCGGGAACATCTCGATCAGACCGACCGGCGACTGGTCAAGCTGCTGTCGCAGGACGCGCAGCTTGGCGTCAACCGCCTCGCCGAGAAGATGGCGATCTCGGTGCCGACGGTGCGCATGCGGCTGCGCAACCTGCTCGACCGCAACCTGCTCAAGATCGTCGGGCTGCTCAACCTGACCGAACGCCCCGAGCTGATCTCGGCCATCGTCGGCATCAATGCGCAGGGACGCGGCCGCGCCCGGGAACTGGCGCAGCGCATCTCCGAACTGCCTTTCGTGAACTCGGCCGCTGTCGTCACCGGGCGCTTCGACATCATCGTCGACGTAACCGTGGCCGGCGATGTTGCCGATCTCTACCGCGTCACCAGCGAGTTGATCCCCGGCGCTGGCGAACCCGGCGAGGTCGTGCGCAGCGAGACCTTCGTCGTCATGGCCTCCTGCAACAAATGGGTCAGCCTGCCGGAAGGCTGCTGGTCGGACGAGACGCGAAAGGAAATGGCATGAAGATCGCGGTTCTCGGCGGGCTCGGCCTGCAAGGCCGGGCGGCGATCGCCGATCTCGTCGCCAGCGTCGGCGTCGAGCAAGTGGTCTGCGTCGATACCGCAACCGACGGCGCTGCGCGGCTTGGCGGCCTGACCGACCTTGCCCGGGTGCGTCTTGTCGTGCCGGAGGGCGCAATCGGCCCGGCATTGGCCGATGTGATGAAGGACGTCGACGCCGTCATCGATCTGTTGCCGCAGCCGTTGATGCGCGAGGCGGTGCAGGCGGCGATCGCGACGCGCACGCCGCTGGTCACCACCAATTACGGCAAGGCCATCGCCGATCTCGCGCCGGAAGCCGAAAAGGCCGGCGTGTCGATCGTGACCGAATGCGGGCTCGACCCCGGCATCGACCTTGTGCTCTACGCACGCGCCGCAAGGCAGTTCGACACTATCACCGCGATCGATTCCTACTGCGGCGGCATCCCCGAGCCGAAGGCGGTGGTCGAGCCGCTGTGCTACAAGGTGAGCTGGAACTTCGACATGGTTCTGATGAGCCAGAACCGCGACAGCGTGCTGGTCGAGGACGGCAAACGGGTCGATGTGCCGGCCGCCCGCCAGCACGACAATCGTTTCATTCACGAGATCGAGGTCGCGGGGCTCGGCGGGCTGGAAGCCTTCCCCAATGGCGACGCACCGCATTATGCCAGCATGCTCGCCGCCACCAAGGGGCTGCAGCGCTCCGGCCGCTATTCGCTGCGCTGGCCGGGGTGGTCGGCATTCTGGGCGCCGCTGAAGCAGCTCGGCTTCCTGTCCGAGGACAAGGTGCCCGGCATCGGTGCCAGCCCACGCGAATTTCTCGGCCGGCTGCTTGGCCCGCAACTGCAATACGGCGCCGACGAGAAGGATCTTTGCGTGATGCGCAATGTCTTTGTCGGCAGCGAAGGCGGCCGACGCAAGACCGTGACCTCGGAACTGGTCATCGAACGCGATCTCGCCACCGGCCTGTTCGGCATGAGCCTCGGCGTCGGCTATCCCGCTAGCATCGTGGCGCAGATGCTGGCGCGGCGCGAGATCGCCACGCCTGGCCTGCTCAACCCGCTGCTGCATGTGCCCGACGGCCGCTTCCTCGACGAACTGGCCAGGCGCGGCATCAAGGTCGCCGAAACGGTGAGCTGGGATTGAAATTTTTCGAACGGTGGTTGCCGCCGGCAACGGCGCTGCCGCTCAAAAAGCACCTCCAACGGGGTGAAACAACAAAGTGGAACGACAAACGACAACAAGGAGGAATGCCCAAATGAAGATTGCCAAGCTTTTCATCGCCGGTCTCGCGCTCGCCGGCCTCACAGCAGCCGCCAGTGCCGGAACGCTCGACGAAATCACCAAGCGCGGCGAGTTGCGCGTTGCCGTGCAGACGCAAGGACCTCCCTTCTCGCTGGTGGGTGCTGCCGGCGAGCGCACCGGCAGTTCGGTCGAACTCGCCGAATTGATGGCCAAGGAAATGGGCGTCAAGATCACCTTCCTCGACTTCGACTGGGACGGCCTGATCCCGGCGCTGCTGTCGGGCAAGGCCGATCTTCTGGTCGCCGACATGACGCCGACATTGGCGCGTGGCATGAAGGTCGCCTTCACCAGGCCTTACATGTACACGGGCAGCACCGTCTTCACCAAGGCTGGTACCGCCTTCAAGTCCACCGAGGACTGCAAGGCCAAGGGCACCAAGATCGCGGTGCTGCTCGGCGCCACCGGCGAGAAGGAAGCCAAGGCCGCCTTCCCCGATGCTGACATCAAGAGCTACAAGGGCGGCGGCCCGCTGCTGCTCGATGCCGTCAACAACGGCCAGGCCGATTGCGGCGTCAACGACGTCTCGGCGGTCAAGGGCCAGTCGACCGCCTACCCGGCCGGCAGCTTCACCATCATGCCGGACATGCTGTCGAAGGAGCCGCTGGCCTTCGCCACGCGCTATGACGAGCAGGACCTGCTGACCTGGATGAACCTGTTCCTCGACCAGGTCAGCCTCGACGGCCGCCTGCAGAAGAACCTGGATTACTGGGTCAATTCCGACGCCTGGAAGAAGGATCACTGAGTAGGGTGAATAGTGAGTAGGGAGTAGTAAAGCGCTACTCGCTACTCGCTACTCGCTACTCGCTACTCGCTACTCGCCATTCACCGCCCCACCATGCTCGAAAACTTCAGCTTCCGCACCATTGTCGAATATCTGCCCCTGTTCGGGCAGGGCCTCGTCACGACCATGTGGCTGTCTGTCCTCTCCTTTGCCGGCGCGCTCGCCGTCGGCATCGTGCTCGCCGCCATGAACCTGCAGCGCGGCCGGCTGTTCCGCGTCCCGGCCAAGGCCTATATCGACGCGGTGCGCGCCACGCCCTTGCTGGCACAGCTCTATTTCCTCTATTTCGGCCTGCCGCGGCTCGGCCTCATCCTGCCCGAGTTCGTCGTCGGCATTTTAGCGCTGTCGCTGAATAGCGGCGCCTATGTCGCCGAGATCATCCGCGCCGGCATCCTGTCGATCCCGCGCGGCCAGGTCGAGGCCGGCGTCGCCTCGGGGATGACCTATGTCCAGCGCATGCGCCTCGTCATCCTGCCGCAGGCGTTCAAAGTGACGATCCCGCCGCTGCTCGGCCAGGCGATCGTGCTGGTCAAGGATTCGGCGCTGCTGTCGCTGATCTCGGTCGCCGAACTGACGCGCGCCGGCCAGCTGCTCGCCTCAGACCGCTTCATGCCAGCGGAAGGTTTCATCACCATCGCCGCCTTCTACCTCCTGCTCTATTACGGGCTGAAGGGTCTGGCGGCACTCTCCGGGTGCTGGCTCGGCCTCGCGGGGGCACGGACATGATCTGGCAGCAGCTGCAAAGCATCGCCGGCAGCTATCCGCTCGCCTTGCGCGGTCTCGGCATGACCGTGGTGCTGTCGTTGATCAGCCTGGTGCTGGGCACCTTGCTCGGCTTCGGCCTCGGCATCCTGCGCACCGGCGGCAACCGGTTGATCAGCGGCGCGATCGGCGCCTGGGTCGACCTGATCCGCGGCACGCCGTTCCTGGTGCAGATCTTCCTGATCTTCTTCATCCTGCCGGAACTCGGCATCGAGCTCGACGCCTTCACCGCCGGCATCATCGCGCTGACCAACCTGGCCGCCTGCTTCATCTGCGAGATCGTCGTCGCCGGCATCCGCTCGGTGCCATCAGGCCAGGTCGAGGCAGCACTTGCGTCCGGCCTGTCGCGCTGGCAGCGCATGCGCCAGGTGGTGCTGCCGCAGGCGATGCGCATCGTGCTGCCGCCGCTGGTCGGGCAATATGTGCTGCTGATCAAGGATTCCTCGGTCGTCTCGGCCATCGGCCTGACCGACCTCACCCGCGTCGGCTGGCTGGTGGTGCAGCGTGTACCCAATGGGCTGCTGGTCTTCTTCCTCGTCGGCCTCGGTTACTTCATCGTCTGCTACCCCCTGATCATGCTGGCCCGCCGGCTGGAGCAACGCATGGGCGCTGCGCATGGCGAGGTGCAACTGTGACGAATCCCAGCAAAAATGGCACTGGCATGATCGAATTTCGCGGCGTCAACAAATGGTTCGGCCAGCTCAACGTGCTCAGGGATATCACGCTGAGCGTCGAGCCGCGCGAAGTGGTCGTCGTCTGCGGCCCGAGCGGCTCGGGCAAGAGCACCCTGATCCGCTGCATCAACGGCCTGGAGACGATCCGCGACGGCGACCTGACGGTCGACGGCCAGCGCCTCGGCGACCCCGCCACCAACATGACGCGGCTGCGCACCGAGATCGGCTTCGTCTTCCAGTCGTTCAACCTCTATCCGCACAAGACGGCGCTCGAGAACGTCACGCTGGCGCCGATCCATGTCCGCAAGATCCCGCGCGCCGAGGCCGAAATGGCCGGGCGCGAATTGCTCGCCAAGGTCGGCCTCGCCGACAAGGTGAACGCCTATCCGGCGCAGCTGTCTGGTGGCCAGCAGCAGCGCGTGGCGATCGCCCGCTGCCTCGGCATGCGCCCCAAGATCATGCTGTTCGACGAGCCGACCTCGGCGCTCGACCCCGAGATGATCTCGGAAGTGCTCGACGTCATGGTCGCGGTGGCGGAGGAAGGCATGACCATGATGGTGGTGACGCACGAAATGGGCTTTGCCCGCAAGGTCGCCCAGCGCGTGGTGTTCATGGACGCCGGCGCCATCGTCGAGAGCGGCACGCCCGAGGAGTTCTTCTCCAACCCGAAGACCGACCGCAGCCGCGCCTTCCTCAGCAAGATCCTGCGGCATTGACAGCAGCGACAATACGCACCGAACCTGCCGTCGCCTTTGCGCCGAGGTTGCGCTCGAGCCTACAATGAATCATCCGCAGCGGCGCACTATGGCGACACACCGAGCGCGCGCAGTGCCTTGCCTGCCGCGACATATTCGATGAAGTCGTGGGGGCAGTCGCGTACCGCAAGCCGGTACCGCCGCAAGGCTTCATCGTCACGGCCGTCGAGCCGGTAAAACTCCGCGACATAGAGATTGGCCTCGCATAGATTTCCGCGTTTCTTGGCCGGGACGGGATCGTCGGCTGCGGCCAACGCTGCTTCGGGCGTCTGTTCGCCAAGAAACATGCGAACCAGCGGCGCCGGCCATCTGGCCATGTCGAGCCTGCTGGCTGCCTGCCGCAAATGGCTCGCGCCACCACTGCGCCGCTCAGCCAGATCCACCCAGATCGCAAAATAGGCATTGTCGGGCGCAAGTTCCGCCGCCGCGGCAAGGTCGGCTTGCGCCTTGGCCGGTTCGCGATCGTAGAAGTAGTAGATTCCCCTGCTTCCATAAGGGTTGACATAGGTCGGATCGAGCGTGATCGCCTGGCTGTAGTCGGCGACGGCGCGCTCTGCATCACCCTTTGCGCCCCAGGAAATGCCCCGGTTGTTGTAAGCGTAGGGGTGTTGGGGATCGAGGCTGATCGTCTCGTCGAAATCGGCGATGGCGCGGTCGAACTCGCCCATCCTGTTGAAGACGAAGCCGCGGTTGTTGTAGGCTTGGAAATATGCCGGATCGAACTCGATGGCGTGGCTGTAGTCGGCGATGGCGCGACTGTCGTCGCCCTTATGAGCCCAGGCGCGGCCTCTGTTGTAGTAGGTCTCAGCTTTTCCTGGATCGAGCTCGATCGCCCGATCGAAGTCACTGATGGCGCTGTCGTTCTCGCCCTTGTCGAGCCATATCTGTCCGCGCTCGTTGTAGGCATCGATGTCGTCCGGATCGAGAGCGATGGCGTTGTCATAGTCTGCAATAGCCCGGTCATCGTCACCGCTGTCAGTCCAGGCGATTGCCCGGCCGTGGTAAGCGATGGCGCGACTGCCCGGGCTTCGCGTCCTGTCCTCGATGATCCGCGTGCAGGCGGCGATCCGCTGTAAGCCTGCAGCAGCGCCACCGCAATCGTCGCTATCCTCGGTCAGTGCGGGAGCACAAAGCGCAAGCAGCACGATGAGACCGGCCAGCACCCGCCGCCCTCCTTGATTCAACCGTTCGATTAGCCGCCCACCAAACATCAGCAGGATTTGATCACAATTACAGGTTGTTGGCCTTGTGCCAACTTGATCAAACAAATCTTTGTTCTTCGCAAGTCATCCCCGCAAAGAAATGGTCAAGTCGAGCCCGTCACGCAGCTGAGGCGCCTGTACTCTGGATTAGTCCGTAGATGCGCTTTCCGGTGGATCTGGCCGGGTCGGGAGGCTGACGGAGCGTGGCGCCGAAGCCTCAGCTGCGCCCCTGTTCCATTTCGATTGAATCGAAATGGGGCTCTATCTTGCTGTTTGACCACGATCTTATCCGCAAACCGGTTTCCACTTTTCGGGATCATGGTTCCAGAGCGGCCGCGGCCGGCGTCGTCAGCCGAACGTCGCCAGAGGCTCGGCGCTGATCTCGACCCACATCGGTGTCGATCCGGTAATGGACGGTGGTGCCGCAATCCGGGCAGAAGCTGTAGATGACGCGGCCGCCCTCGTCGCCAAATCTTGCGCCGGGTTAACGTCCGCTCTGGGCCTAAGATCTGCCGAAGCGTTCAGCCGACCAAGCGGCAGCAATGGGTGGCGAGCCGACGCTCCACGCGAACGCATGGAATGGCCGGATTGCTGGGCTAGCCGGACGTTGAATGTGGATCAATTCGGGCTGAAAAGAAGCACAGTTCTGGCTCCATGACGCCGGCAGAGCCGATGGTCCCGCCAGCGCAAATCCTTTCTCTGCCCGTTTCGGACCGACGCTTCTCAGAACGCGAAATCCGCGTACTGAACGACGTCGGCTGGGAGCCAGGTTTCATGAACTTGCAATATCTCGGGCCCCCGGCTGTAGCCGCGATCGCGGACCACCATCGTCGTGACCCGGCCATTGTTCGGTTGATCGGAGTCCTTCGCGTCGCGTTGCCATTCGTGATAGTTCACGACCGCCAGGTCGGCGCTTTGATGGCTGATCCGGATGTCGCGTATCTTGATACGGAAGGCCGGATTCGATCCGTAGATGCTCTTCATGTAACCTGCGAAGTCTTTTTTCCCGAACGCCCTGCCGCCTGGCATGATGGCGACCAGATCATCGCTGATCCGGTCGAGCGCGTTCTTCTTGAACGTCGCATCGTCGCCACGGCATCGGCCCGTCACCCAGTCGGTGAAGAATTCGTGGACGTCGTGGATCGTCGCTTCGATTTCCTTCGTTTGAAGGGACATGTTTTCCTCCTGTCTTAAGATGATGCTGGATCAGGCGCTTTGCGCTGTGGCTTGCCCGACCGGAGGCTCCTTGAGGACAGCCCGTACCACGCGAGCCACAGGCACATGAGAAGCGAGGAAATCAGCCAGATCGGACCTCCGATGCCGATCCCGAGCTGCTCACCGAGTGTCCACCCGGTTGCCGAAAGGATACCGAACGCCGAGCCGACGATCGCGGCCCATCGGGGCAGTATCCCGACGTCATCGCGGGCGTCGTGATACGCGACAAGCGCTGTCGCCAGGGCGAGCGCCCAGAATCCGTTACCCATGCCGCCGGAAAACGCCCACCAGGTCATGAAGGCGTTGGTGTCACCCCGGTCGGCCGCGACCGCGACCACCGATGCCTCGGCGACTGCGGTGGAGAACGTGGTCAGGGCGCCGAGAGCCATCACTATCCAGGCAGAACTCAGCATCGGCGAACGCCGGACCCGGGGGTTGAGTGCCAGGTTCAGGAACGAAGCGCCGGCGATCAGGAACAGCGCCGCTGCCGCCGTCCAATGGACCGTAGCCCATCGCCCATGGCCCTCGGCGATATTCTGCATCTGAACAGACAAATCCGCGTCCGGTGGCCCGTGAAAGACGAGCGCAGCCGCCAGCAGCAGCGTTCCGGTGGCGAGCCAGACACCGCCCGGCCCGCTCATGCTGTTATTATTCGTTTGCATCGGGAAAACCTCCTGTGGCCTTTACCACGCCATGAGGTTTAGACCCGCGCCACGGTTGCCCGCTTCGGCGTAAGTACCCACGCAGCGAGAAATTTTGGCTTGGGTAGGATTACCCAGATACGACCATGCCGATCAGGCCGTGCTCGACCGCATAGGCCGTGGCTGCCGCGCGCGTGCGCACGTTCAGCCGCGTCAGGATATCGCTAACGTGATGGTCTACCGTCCGCTGGCTCAGACCGAGCTCGCCGGCAATTTCCGGGTTGGTCAGGCCTGACGCGATCAGGCGCAGAACCTGCGTCTGTCTGGGGGTGAGAACTTCGCCGCCTGTCGCCGTCATGGTGACCCGCAGCTTGCCGGCAACGGCTTCGTCGGGGCGCGCGCCGAGCTCGCGGAAAAGTCTTATCGCTTCGTCCAGTTCGGTCTGCGCCGCTTCAGTATCGCCGGTTGCGAGACAGGCCCGCGCTGTCAGCACCCGCATCCGGGCAAGATGATAGGGCGCCCGAAGGTCCCAGAGGATCGCTACCGCGCGCCGGATATGGGCCAATGCCTCCGCGGCTCGACCAGCATGGATCAGCACCCGCGCGTTAGCCTCGGCGGCTGCGGCGCGGACTGCATCCGCGGAATATTGGCGCGCGCAGTCGTGCAGTGTTTCGCACAGCTCCCAAGCGTCATCGGCCGAACCGACAGCGAGAGTGATTTCCACCGCAGCCGGCAAGAGGCGGAGTTTGCCCGGCATGTCGTCGACGGACTGCAGTGCGCGGCGGATCGCCGAAAGGGCCGGCTGCTCGTGCCCCTGCTGCAATCGCATAAGCGCCAGCCCCGGCTGCGGATCGAACCCGAGCCTGCTCGCTGCGCGATAGGCGGCATCGGCCTCGTCCCATTGGCCGCGGAGGCGAAATACCTCGCCCTTCTGGTAGAATGCCGGACCGGCGTGGTGCTTCGAGGGCCCCTGCTGAAGGCGGATGCTGGCGACACCGGCCTCGCGGCCGGCCTCGTCCCAGTGGCCGTCGAGGATCAGGATTTCGGCCCGGTGGATCAGGCATCTGCCGGTGAAGGCAACGATGTCGGGCTGTCCCGCGCACCACCCGACCAGCGCCGATGTCCATTCCCTCGCCCGGCCCGTGGCATGAAATTTCTGACAGATCTCGATCACGCTGCAGTAGACCAGCCCGGTAACGATCGGTGCGAGCCGGCCCGAGGTGACCGAAACCATCGCCTCGTCCAGCAGTTCGAAGCCGCGCACATAGTCGCCGCGCAGGATCAATATCCGGCCCTGAAGGTGGCGCGCGATAGCCAAGAGGTCCGGATCTTCGCAGCGCTGTCCGATCTCCGCGGCACGTGTTGCGTGCGCGAATGCTTCGTCCGGCCTGTCGGCGGCGAGACGTTGTTCGACCATTGGGAGCTGAAGGTAACCCTGTTCTGCACATTCCTGCGTATGATCCTCGACCAGCCGGTTGGCGCGGGTCAGCCATCCGCTGCCTTGGGCGAATTCTCCGCGAAACATCAGGGTGAGCCCGATCCAGAAGCCGCAACGCGCCGCGGATCGTTCGCGTCCGTTCCGGAGATGCTCTTCGAAGGCCCTCTCGTAGTCCCGAACGAATTCCTCCTCGCGCCCAAGCATGTAGGCGGCTTCCCCGAGGCGCTGGAGCTCGGCGCCGCCAAGTTCACTGCAGCGGTCTCTGTCTGACAGTTCGCGGTGAAGCCTAGACCAATCGCCGCGATTGGCTAGCTCCGCATACGGATCCGATGCAACTGCACCGTCTTCCGGCGACTTGTCGCGTGATCGGTCGGAGGGCGCGGGCATAGCCTCAGAATAGCACATATCTTGCTGAGGAGGTGGCGGCAGGTTACTGATGTGACAGAAGTTCGTTTCGGGCTCAATCGAGCCGTTCATCGCGTCCGCCGCCGAGGACCGGGGGAAGGGTGGATGCTGCCATTCGTCTCGTCGATGGGAACGAGTAGGTAGCGCCAATATCGCGACATTCATGGCGCTTCTCAAAAGCGGCCCTTCGCGCAACGGCTCGAATCGACCCATTTCTGCCGTTCGGATATCGGCCTCATCATCTCCAAGGCGGACATTCACCCATTATTCGACGAAAAATCTCGTTCCGATCAAAGCCGCCCTACTTCGTTGCACCGGCTCGCCCGGACAAGTGGCCGATACCTGACCGCAGGAACATTCGGCGCGCCGCGTGACCATGGCTGGCTCCTATCAAGATTCCCTGAACGATATCACTGCGTATCGGTGCTCAATTCGGCCCGCTTCTCATCCGACACGACTGCGAGGTCGAGCACCTTCTGCAATTCGGCCGCATGGCGAAACGACGGTTCGGGCTGGACACCGCTGCGCACCGCATCGACGAAGCGCCGGTAGTTGGTCGGTACCGTTCCGGCATTCAGAACCTGCCATTTGGCGTTCTCGACGTCTTGGCCGACGCAGGCTTTCAGCTCCGAGCCGGTCAGATTGTGCACGACTTCGATGCCGCCCTTGTCGCCGTAGATGCGCAGTCGGAGTTCGTTCAAATGGCCGGTTGCCCAGCGGCTGGCATGGACGACGCCGAAGGCGCCATTGCGGAAATCAAGCGCCATGGTGAAACTGTCATTGGCGTCGAGCTCGTATTCGCCGATGCGGTTTTCGGGCGCCTTGTCGAAGGATCTCAGGCGGCAGAACACATGGTCGATGTCGAGCGCCGCGCCATAGCTGGCGAAATCGAGGATGTGGATACCGACGTCGCCCAGCACGCCGTTGGAGCCATGGCCGCGCGACAGCCGCCACAGCCATTTCGAATCGGTGCGCCAGTCGCCCCAGAATTTGGACACCAGCCAGCTCTGCAGATAGGACGCCTCGACATGCCTGACGGTGCCGATCTCGCCGGCCAGCACCATGGCGCGCGCCCTCTGCAGCGGCGCGACGTTGCGATAGGTCAGGTTGACCATGTTGATGATGCCGGCCCGCTCGGCCGCATCGGCCATCTCACTGGCTTTCTGGTAATTTTCGGCCAGCGGTTTCTCGCACAGCACCGGCTTGCCCGCCGCGATCAGCATCATGGTGGTCGGATGGTGGATGCGATCGGGCGTCACGTTCGCGACCGCGTCGAACTTGCCCCATGCCAGCGCCTCGTCCAGCGACGCGAACCGGTTGGGGATACCGTAGATGTCCGAAAACTTGTCGACACGCATACGGTCGAGATCGACGGCACCGATCAGTTCGACGCCCTCGATCTTGCCGAACTGCCTGGCGTGCTCCTCCGCCATCCAGCCGGTTCCGAGTATCAACAGACGCATGATTCTTATCCTTAGGACAGGGCTTTATCTTCTTGTTCGATCATGGATTTGTCGTCTAGCGGAAGCCGGTTTCGCCGGCGGAATGAAGCTTTCCGCCGCGCTCGACGATCGGCTCGAGCGCCTTTTCCACCGGCACGTTCGGCGCATCGAGGATGGCTGGATTGGAGCCTTGCGGGTTGTGCGCCCATCTCACCGCATTGCGCAGCACCTTATGGACGTTGGCGTCGTGATAGGTCGGATAGGTCTCGTGGCCGGGCCTGAAATAGAAGATGTTACCGGCGCCGCGGCGATAGGTCAGCCCTGACCGGAACACTTCGCCGCCCTGGAACCAGGAGATGAAGACGGTCTCGAGCGGCTCCGGCACGGCGAACTGCTCGCCATACATCTCCTCGTTCTCGAGCTCGAAATACTCGCCGATCCCGGCAGCGATCGGGTGGTTGGGGCTGGTCACCCAGAGCCGTTCGCGCTCGCCCGCCTCGCGCCATTTCAGCGTGCAGGGCGTGCCCATCAGCCTCTTGAAGATTTTCGAGAAATGGCCGGAATGGAGAACGATCAGCCCCATGCCTTCCCAGACGCGGCGCGCCACGCGCTCGACCACTTCGTCGGCGACGGCGCCATGGTCTTTGTGCCCCCACCACAGCAAGACATCGGTCTTGGCCAGACGGTCGGCCGGCAGCCCATGCTCCGGCTGCTCCAGCGTTGCCCAGGACACTGATATCTCCGGGTCGAGCTTCAGTGCATTGGCGATCGTCGCATGCATGCCCTCGGGATAGATGCCCGCGACCACCTCGTTGGTCCGCTCATGAATATTCTCGCCCCAGACGACAGCGCGTATTGTCATGATGTCCTCGTGATTGTTTGAAGCCGGAGCCGCCCCACCGGCCACTCATACTGTCCCTGGACGGGATTGAAAACCTTCGAGATTGGCCAAACCTCCCCAGCTTCGTCATCCCAGGGCGGAGCAGGCGCGAAGCGACGTCGCGAAGACCCTGGGATCCATGCCGTGACCTCTCCGCGCTGCAACGGCCGGGACTTTTTGATGCGGGAAGGACAGGAGGTGAAAGGGATCGCTACAGAACGGCTTTCAATCTGCGTCGTTGCATTCTTCGGCTGACGTAACGGCATGGATCCCAGGGTCTGCGCTCCGCTTCGCGTTCGCTCCGCCCTGGGATGACGAAGCCATGAAGGACTGCCGCGAACGACCTAAGCCCCTCGCCCCTCTTGGGCGACGCGTGTCAGCGGCTTCGACAGGCGCGGCACCACCACGAGGCGCTTGATCTTGCCTTTCTTGTAGGCGGCGAGGAAGCGGGCATAGTCCTTGAAAACGAGGCAACCATTGGACTCGGCACGCCCGCCGCGCAGCATGTAGGTGTGCGCAAGCAGGCCGTCGCGGCCAAACTTGTTCTTGCCGTCGACAGGGGTGAGCCGAATCGCCTCGACGCCGTGAAAACGCGATTCGCGCAGCCTCAGATCGTAAGTGTTTGGCGGCGTCGGGCCCACATTCTTGCGGTTGACGTAGCGCGGCTGGTCGACCATCGAACCGTATCCCGAATGTGCCTCCAGCCGCGAGCCGTCGGGCATATAGACGGTCTTGGCCGAGATGTCGTAGACGGCGACGCCGCTGCCCAGGTTAGGCGTGGTGAACAGGTTCCTGAAGGCTCCGCCGAGACCGCCGGAAGACATGTCGGGCTTGGCATAGGCCAGCATATCGCCGCCCTGCGTCTTCGACCGTTTGCCCGGCTTGCCCGACACGGCCGGCACTGCCGCTTGTGACGAATTGCGAGGCGACAGGCTGCCGGGCGTCTCGACCGGCGGGGCGTCGGCCGTCTGCACCTTGCTCGCCTTGGCGGTCCTGGAGGCCTGCGCCTTGGGCGGCTCCGTTTTCGATGGCTGATCCTTTGGCGCCCGGTCTTTCGGCGCCCGGTCCTTCGAGGCTTGAGCCTGAGGTGCCGGTTTATCGATGTCCGCCCGCGGACGCAGCGTCGGCAGCGGAACGCTGTCGGGCATGTCGTCTTGCGGCGGCAGCGAGGCCAGTTGGACCTCAGGTTCTTGCGGCTCTTGCGAAGCCGCGGGCTCGCTTGCCGCGACGGCTGCCGGGAGCACGTCGATCATCTGCTCCGGTAATGTATTGGCCAGCGCCAGCGCAAGGCGCGACGAGCGTTCGATCTCCGCCACCGCCGGCCCGAAGCGCACCGACGCCGGGCCGTTCGGGTCGGGTATGCGTACCGGCTCGGCGAACCGGGCGTCGGCCGGCAGGCTTGCGAGCATGACGGGTGAGCCGGCACGGGCAAAGGCGGCGGCAAGCTTTTGCGGCGACAGCGCGGCTTTGGCGACCACGTCGTCGAAGCTCGATTGCCGCGACGCATCAGCGACAATCGGCACGGTATTGCGCTTGAGACGCGCCGATTTTCCCTGGTGGACGAAGTTCGACGCCGACCGCAGGCAGTTGGCATCGCACCCGTGCTGCAGCAGCTTGGCCGACAGCGCCGCGTTTGCTGCGGCCCACGTCGGGGCGCGCGCCTTTGCAAGGCTGCGGCGAGGATCGGCAAGCGCGATGGTGCGCGGCGCGAGCAGGCTTTGCGGGAGACCGTTGGAAGCGGCGCTGAGCGAGGTTCCCACTGAATAAAGGCCGGCCAAAGTCGCCACCGACCATAAAGCAATGGCTGCGCCGACGGCCGGAACCGCGACCCAGCGCAGGCCGGGCCTCATCGAAGTCAATCCAGTTGCAGGACTGTCACCCCGGGTTTTCGCACTTACAAACGCCATTCAACCACTCTCAATCGGCCGATGCCGGCTAGCGGATTTCGCAGCCGTGACATTCACAGTTCGCCTGGTGCCCCCAGCACGCTTTGCGTCTGTTGCCGATTGATTCAAAAGATGGACAAAGTTGGTTAACCAATCCCTCTACCGACCGCCGATTTGGCGACGGTCACACCGAAAAACGCCCTCCAAAACCTACATAGTTGGCAAAACTGCCCTCCAATGATGACTTTGCTGCCCGTTTTTGTCGGCCGAGTCAAGAAAGCGAAATGACTAGACCTTGCTGGGCGGAGTCGGCCATGGCTGCCAAAGTGAAGCCGGGCCGACCAGAATCTTGCGGCCGGTAGCCGCCGCCATCAAGCCCCGGCGATCGATCAGACCGAGCGGGCACTTGTCAACCTGCCACTTGGGCGAATGAACGGTCATCGTCTGGGAATTCGGAATAGCGGCAAGACGTGTGCTGCACGGCAGCTGAATGTCGCAAGTGCCGGAGCGGGATATCCAACACCTAGGCCACAGCCACCACTATGTGAGCCTGGATTTTGGCAGCAACCTCGCCGCTGCCATGCCTGTCTGCAATCGCGGCTGCGGCGTAGTCGGTTGCAGCGTCCAGTTTTCCCGCCTCTCTGGCCTCGATTTCATTGCGAAGGAGAGTGCCCTGGCAATAAGCAACGGCCGGAACGCGGGGCGAGGAGGCACGGCTTTGTTCGGCTCTCGTCTCGATCACCACACCGGAAAAACCTGCGTCCTCCAGCTCGCTACGGATCAGTGCCGTATCGTGGTAGCCATGCGGCGTGCGTGCCAGAAAGCGCGGCGGATCGTTCGGAAAAATCCTCGCCAGGGCATTCGTCACATCGTCCGCAAATACATTCTCTTCGATGCGATCCCATACGCTGAATAGAAAATGTCCTCCGGGCTTCAGGACTCGCCGGGCTTCGCGATAGGCAGATGAGCGGTTGGGAAAGAACATCGCGCCGAACTGACAACAAACGAGATCGAATGCCGCATTTTCGAACGGTAGCGCCAGAGCATCAGCCTGACGCCATTTGATGCGATCGTCGGGAGCTTGCCGCGAAGCGGCGTAGTCGAGCATCGGCTGGTTGAGGTCGGTTACGACATAGCTTGCACCGGGCGACAGTTTTGGCGCCAATGCGCGGGTGACAACCCCGGTGCCCGCGGCGGTTTCCAGAACGGCGCTTGGCGACAAGGACGCTGCCCGTCGTGCAAGATCTGCGGCGAACGGCTCGAAAATCAACGGCACCATATAGCGGTCGTAGTTTTCCGGAATTGAGCCGGCGAATACCTTGTCCGTTTCCAACATTGCTATCCCCGCCGTCCGTTTGATGGCTCGCCAGCATAGCATGGAATTGTTTGCTGTTCGGTCGCATTCGACCAGGAGGCGGTTTCGCTTCCGTAAGCTCCGAAACGCCGTGCTGCAATTATCTGCATGTGTGCTAATGTATTGTGGTCATGCGCATTGGTGCGTGGCCAAACATTAAATGGGAGGACGCGATGAAAACCATGAATCGCAGGTCCGCGATTGCTCTCGGCGTGACGGCGGCAGCGGTAACGCCTTTGTTCACGCTGGCGGCGGCGGCAAAGGTGAAGAAATACGGCCCGAAGGAAGGCAAGGAGATTGCACCCGGCGTCAGATTGGTCGAGGTCGGCACCGGCAATTCCGATATCCCCGCCTACAAGAGCATCTCAATTGTCGATATAGTCTTTCAGCCCGGAGCAGCCGCCCCTCAAATGGTGATGGACAACGACATGGTCTGCACCATTGCTGCCGGTGAATTCACGATCAAGAAGGCGGACAAGGAATTCAAGCTCAAGGAAGGTGACGTGTACACCTGCTCCAAGGGCAAGACCGACGAGGCAGCCAACACCAACAAGGTGGTCGGCATCCACCGCATCGCTGTCTTGATACCTGCCTAGCGTATACCGACGAAATCGGCCCGCGTCCTCTTCGGAGGCGCGGGCCTTTTGATGACGTGCGTGGCCTTGAGCGGTTCATCGTTTCACCGCTTCGACCCGGTCGACTTCGTCCAAGTGTGGTGAGACTCACGCTGTTCATGGTTTTTCCTCCCGATTTTTACTTATGAGCGGTTCTCCCTCCGACCGCTTTGAAAGGGTGCGATTATATTAGAGATCGCGCAAGTTTCTGGCTGACTGCTGCATTGGCGGATTGGCAATCCGGCAGCGCACTGAGCGTTTTGGAGTTCACGAAACGGCCCGGTGCTCTTCCCGAGCTGCCTCCCAGACCTCGCGCGCCGCATCTGCATTCAGTGCCGCGATTCCCAGGCCGACGATCAGATCCGGCCACGCCGAGCGCCACAGGAAAGCCGTCACCAATCCGGCCAGTATGATCGCAATATTGGCGACCGCATCGTTGCGGGCCGAGAGGAATGCCGCCCTGGTAAGACTGCCGCTGTGATGGCGGTAGCGCGCCAGTATGTAGGCGCATGACAGATTGACCGCCAGAGCGCCCAATCCCGCCAGCGTCAGCGCCGTTGGCTGCGGCGGCACCGGCATGTTGAACTTTTCCCACGCGGTCCACAGCGTCGCCAGGCCCGGCACCAGCAGGATAAGCGCCAGCGCCATGCCGACCCGCGAGCGGGCACGCAGCGACCATCCCATGGCGAGCAGTATGAGGAGATTGACCGAGGCATCTTCCAGAAAATCGACGCTGTCGGCGAACAGCGACACCGAGCCGATCGCCAGCGCGACGGCGAATTCAATGCCGAAATAACCCAGGTTCAGCACTGCGACGACAAGCACCACCCGGCGAAGGCCGTCCGACGCAATGGCTTGCTGCATGGTCTGCCCTAACACGATGCCGTTGTCGCTCTTACCAGCTGCTCTTCCAACGCAACAGCCGCATGGCATTGGCCGTCACCAGCACCGTCGCCCCGGTGTCCGCGAGAATGGCGGGCCAGAGGCCGGTGATGCCGGCGATCGTCGTCACCAGGAACACTGCCTTCAGGCCCAACGCAATGGTGACGTTCTGCTTGATGTTGGCTATGGTTGCTTGGGACAGCCTGATCATGGCCGCAACGTCGCCGACGCGTCCATGCAGCACCGCTGCGTCAGCCGTTTCAAGAGCCACATCGGTGCCGCCGCCCATGGCAATGCCGACATCGGCGGCGGCAAGTGCCGGCGCATCGTTGATGCCGTCGCCGACCTTGGCTACCCTAACCCTTGCCCCTTCAACTCGCCGAGGATGCGCTGCTTGTCCTCCGGGAGCAGTTCGGCGCGCACCTCGATGCCGAGCTGTTTGCCAATGGCAGCCGCCGTGCGCTTATTGTCGCCGGTTAGCATGACTGTCCTGATGCCTGCATTGGTCAGCGCCTTTAGCCCGGCGAAAGCATCCGGCCGGGGTTCGTCGCGCATGGCAATGAAGCCGGCCAGCGCGTTGTCTACAAGCAGCACCGCCACTGACTTGCCTTCATCGTTCAATGCCACGATGCGTGCCGCCTGGTCTGCTGGCAGCAGGTTTATCTCGCCCGCCGCGACTGGCGAGCCCAGAAACAGGTTCTTGCCGCCGACACGACCGATAACCCCTTTACCGCCGATCGCTTTGGCTTCGGCGGCAGGCGGCACGGGAATGTTGCCGGCTTTGGCCCTTTGGAGGATGGCCAAAGCGAGGGGATGGCTCGAGCCGATCTCAAGCGCTGCCGCCAGCGAAAGGATGTCGCGTTCACCGGCACCCACCGCAACGACATCGGTGACCTGTGGCTTGCCGAGCGTCAGCGTGCCGGTTTTGTCGAGCGCCACGGCGTTGATGGTCGCGAGCCCTTCCAGCACCGCCCCACCTTTCATCAGCAGGCCGCGCCGGGCTCCGGCCGAAAGCGACGCCGCGATCGCCGCCGGAACTGAAATGACCAGCGCGCACGGGCAGCCGATGAGCAGCAGCGCCAGCCCCTTGTATATCCATTCGTTCCAATCGCCGCCCAAGAGCAGCGGCGGTGTGGTGGCCACGAGCGCCGCGATGGCGACAACGCCGGGCATGTACCAGCGCGAAAAGCGATCGATGAAGCGCTCGGTCGGCGCCTTGTTTTCCTGCGCCTCCTCGACCAGCTTGATCACGCGTGCAATCGTGTTGTCTGCGGCGGTCGCCGTCACCTTGACGCGCAGCACGCCGTCGCCGTTGATAGTGCCGGCAAAGACCGTGTCGCCGACGTCCTTGCGCACCGGCACGCTTTCACCGGAGACGGATGATTCATCGATGGCGCTCCCGCCTTCGGTGATCTCGCCGTCAGCCGGAATCCGGTCGCCCGGCCGCACGAGGATGATGGCGCCCACAGCCAGACTTTCTGCCGGCACCTCGCGGGTCTGGCCGTCTTTCTCGACGAACGCGGTTTTGGGAACGAGGGCCGTGAGCGCTTGAATACTGGACCGTGCCTTGCCGGCCGCAACCCCTTCGAGCAACTCGCCGATCAGGAACAAGAAGACCACCGTCGCCGCTTCCTCGCCGGCACCGATGATGACGGCCCCGGCCGCCGCCACAGTCATCAGCATTTCGATTGTGAACGGAATGCCTGCCGCTGCGGCCATGGCCGCTCGGCGCGCGATCGGAGCCAGGCCGAGCAGCATTGCGGCGATGAAGGCCCACGGGCCGGTCGCGGGCCAGGCGTAATCAATCGCGAAAGCCACGGCCAAGGCGACCCCGCTGGCGATGGCCAGGCGACCCTTGGCGCTGTCCCACCATAGCTCCGACGCCGGCGCATCATCGTTATCATGTAACCGCGCCACGTTCTCGTCGTGATTGCGCCTTCCGTCGGCATGGTTGTCGGCGGATTGATCGGACGCCGGCGTCCCAGACTTGGAGGTCAGCGGAGCGACGGCGTAGCCGAGGCCGGTGACCTTCCTCTCGATCGCGCCGAGATTGCTTTCGGGAGTATGAGTGACCGTCAGAGTGCCCGCCGAAACGGATACGTTGATGTCCTGAACACCAGGCATCCGCCGCACGGCCGTATCGATTTTGCTGGCGCAACCGGCGCAATCCATGCCTTCCACGCGGTAGCGGGTCTGTTGTTTGGTCGCAGCCATGATGAACCTCTTGTATCTTCGACCGCGACGCTACATCCTCTAGCGACTAGAGGAGCAAGCGAAATGTCAACAGGTGTGACCATCGGTGAAGCGGCCCGACACAGCGGCGTGAAGGTTCCAACCATCCGCTACTATGAGCAGATAGAGTTGCTTCCTGCCGCTGCCCGCAGCGAAGCCAATCGCCGGCAGTATGAAGCGGCAGACTTGCGCCGGCTCGCCTTCATCAGGCACGCGCGCGAGTTGGGGTTCGGGATCGAAGCCATCAGGGCGCTGCTGACGCTGCAGGATAATCCCAGCCAGCCTTGTGCCACCGCCGACGCCATTGCCCAGGCGCGTCTGGCCGACGTGGTTCAGCGGATACGCAGCCTTACAGCATTGAAAGCCGAGCTGGAGCATATGGTCGAAGGCTGCCGGCACGGAAAAGTCTGCGAATGCCGTGTCATCGAGGTGCTGGCGGATCACGATAAATGCGAGCATCCTCACCATTGATTTGCCAGAGCAGAGCTCGCGTCAGCCCCGATGTCGCGGCATCCGGAGCTTGCAAAAGCCGCACTTTACGGTCAACCTGAGCGGATGATGGCGCGCCTGTCACCAAAACACCTCCTGGTCATGCTCCTCGCGGTCGTCGTGACCGCCGGGTTCAGCCTGTCCGCCGCTCAGGCTGCCGTCATGTCGGCCAGGATGGCAGTCGACGGCCGCATGACCATGGCCGCAGATAACGGCACCACCGACGCCGACATGGCCAAGATGGCCGATGCCAGGGACGGTGACTGCAACGCTTGCCTCAAGGGCTCGGCCGGCAATGACAAACCGATGCAATGTGCGCCGACCTGTGTCGCACCGGTTCTGGCGGTGCTGCCGGAGGCTCTCCCCGTGACGGGACTGCCGCAGCCCGAGCTGCCGTCGGCGCTTACCGCCCCGTTCCTGCACGGGCGAAGTCTGCTGCCCGAGCCATTCCCTCCAAGACCCAGCGCTCTCGTCTGACGCCGTTTCTGCCGTTCCACGGCTGATTAGCGGCGTTTGATCGCTCGGTTGCGCGTAACTGCGCAGCGGGCGCGGTAGCAATTCAATCGACGTCGCGACGTTCGCCGTCGGTTACCGCAAGGGTCACAAAAGTGAATTCCGTTTCAAATCCGTTCATAACGCGCCGCAAATTCCTGCTTGCGGCAGCGAGCATTGCCGCGGCGCCGATCCGCCCTGCGCTGGCGATGGCCACGGGCGAATACCGGATCAGGGTGGCGCCGGGCCAGGCACGGTTCGCCGGCCCTGATGGTCCGCGCACTCCGGTATGGGCCTATGATGGCATGGTCCCCGGCCCGACACTGCGCTTACGCCAGGGGCAGCCCGCTCGGATCATCGTCGAGAACGGACTGGACGAAGACACCACGGTTCACTGGCATGGCATCCGGCTGCCGAACGCCATGGATGGCGTGCCCGGCCTGACGCAGAAGCCGATCAGGCCAGGTGAAAATTTCATCTATGAATTCACCCCGCCCGATGCCGGCACCTTCTGGTATCACCCGCACGCCAACAGCCTGGTCCAGCTCGGCCGTGGCCTTGCCGGCGCACTGGTCGTCGAGGAGGTCGAGCCGGTCGCCGTCGACCGTGACATTCTGTGGCTGCTGCAGGACTGGCGGCTTGCGGCCGATGGGCAGATCGCCGGCGGCTTCGGCAGTGCCATGGATGCGTCGATGTCGGGCCGCGTCGGCAATGTCGTCACCATCAACGGCACGGGGCCAGGCGATCGGAGCGTGAAGGCCGGCGAGCGCGTCAGGCTGCGGCTCGCCAATGCCTCGCTTGCCCGCATGATGGCGCTGCGCTTCGAAGGCCACCGTCCGGTCGTCGTCGCCATCGACGGCCAGCCCTGCGATCCGCATGAACCGGAGGGCGGTCGCCTGGTGCTGGCGCCCGCCATGCGCATCGACATCGTGCTCGACATGCAGGGCCACCCCGGCAGCCGCCACGCGGTGATCGACGATTTCTACGACGGCCTCGCCTATACGCTGACCACGCTGGCCTATGACGCAGCGCCGCCGCTGAGAACCCATCCGCTCGACGCGCCAGCCGGCCTGCCGCGCAACCCTCTGCCCCAGCCCGACCTCGCTGGCGCCGAGCGCCAGGAAATCGTGCTGCAGGGCGGCATGATGGGCGGCGGCAAGCTCAAGGGCGTCGGCGGCATGATGGGCATGGGGATGATGGGCATGAACGGCGGTGCGGCCTGGGCGATCAACGGCATGTCGATGACCGGCGACGGCCATGCCGGCATGGCGCCGCAGTTCACGCTGAAACGCGGTGTGACCTGCCATCTCACCATGCGCAACGAAACCGCCTGGTGGCACCCGATGCATGTCCACGGCTTCAGCCTGTCGGTCATCTCGCGCAACGGTTCGCCGGTGCCGCACCGCCAATGGCAGGACACGGTGCTGCTCGCCCCCAAGGATGTGATCGAATGCGCCTTCGTCGCCGACAATCCCGGCGACTGGATGCTGCACTGCCATGTCGCCGACCACCAGATGGCGGGTCTTATGACCGTCTTCCGCGTGACCTGAAACTTTTTATCCAACGAAGGAGAACTGCAATGAAACTGACCTACCGCCTTGCCGCACTGTCCCTGCTGATCGCAACGCCGCTGCCCGCCTTCGCCGCAACGATCAACGCCGTCATGTACAAGAACCCGCAATGCAGCTGCTGCGAGTCCTACGCCAACTATCTCGAGCACAACGGCTTCAAGGTCGACATCAAGCCGGTCAACAATCTCTCCCAGATCAGCAGCGATGCCGGCGTGCCGGCCGACCTCGAAGGCTGCCACACGCTGATGGTCGACGGCTATATCGTCGATGGCCTGGTGCCGGTCGAGATCGTCAAGAAGCTTTTGACCGAGCGCCCTGCCATCACCGGCATAACGCTCGCCGGCATGCCGGCCGGCGCCCCAGGCATGGGTGGCGAGAAGCAAGGCCCCTTCGTTGTCTACGCCTTCACCAAGGACGGCAAGGCGCCCACCGTCTACGCGACCGAGTGAGGACATTGTGAGCAAACTAGCCATGGTCCTGGTTGGCATGCTGCTGGCGTTTTCGTGGCCGGTATCAGCCGCTGAGCCGCCGCAGAACTTTGCCGTTCACGAGGCGCCCGTCCCCGTGCCGGAAATCAGCTTCGAGGATGGCAATGGCAAGCCGAAAATGCTTGCGGATTTCCACGGCAAGGTCGTGCTGCTTAACGTCTGGGCGACATGGTGCGCGCCTTGCCGCAAGGAGATGCCGACGCTCGATCGCCTACAGGCCAAGCTCGGCGGTCCGGATTTCGAGGTCGTCGCGCTGTCCATGGACCGCGCCGGTCCTGAGATTGTGAAGAAGTTCTTCGCCGACATCGGCATCAAGCACCTCGCCCTCAACATCGACGTCTCGGGCAGGGCCATGTTCGCCATCGGAACCGTCGGCCTTCCGGCAACCCTGCTGGTCGACCGCGACGGCAAGGAGATCGGCCGGCTGATTGGGCCGGCCGAATGGGACGCCCCCGACATGGTCGACTTCATCCGCAGCCGCATCGCCGCCAAGTGAGAAAGGGACAGATATGTTCGGGCTAAAGGCTCGCTGCGTTGCATCGGCTTTGAACGAATGGAGGTGCTTGCTGCTAAGCGTAATTGCCATTGCGGCGCTGACCGCGGGCTTTTCGTATCAGGCGCAAGCCCACTCGCTCGACGAAATCGACGCCACGCTTGAGGCCGACGAGAAATATTTCCAGCCGATCGACAAACCCGCGCCTGATTTCACGCTGCGCACCGCCGAGGGGCGTGTCGTGCGAACGGCCGATCTGCGTGGCAAGGTGGTCGTCCTCCACTTCATCTACACGTCGTGCCCGGATGTGTGCCCCCTTCATGCCGAGAAGGTCGCCGAGATCCAGAAAATGGTGAACGGCACGCCGATGAAGGACCGGGTCAGCTTTGTGACCATCACCACCGACCCAACCAGGGACACGCCGGACGTGCTCAGCAAATACGGGCCGGCGCACGGGCTCGATCCCGTCAATTGGCTGTTCCTGACCACGATGGAGGATCAGCCGGAGGATGCGACCCGCAGACTGGCGGAGGCCTTCGGCCACAAGTTCAAGCTGACGGATGATGGTTATCAGATGCACGGCACCATCACCCATGTGATCGACAAGGAGGGCCGCTGGCGGGCGAATTTCCATGGCCTGGATTTCGCGTCGGTCAATCTCGTCACATTCGTCAATGCGCTTACCAACAATGTCGAGCGCCCGCACCATGAGCAGGAAACGGGATGGTGGGCGAAAATCAAGGGCATGTTCTGAGGCATCATTTGCACGTGCCGGCGGTCCGGCGAAACAGAGGGAAGGAGAACCCTGTGACCCACAAGTCCAATCCATTGAGCGGAGCCGTCGGCAAAATGGCCCGTGCCGTCATGCTGGCCGGCGCGACGATCTGGCTCGCGCTCGGTCTCCACAATCAGGCGATCGCCGCGGGCGAGATGTCCCAGGACCAGTTCGACCAGCGCATTCACGACTACATTCTTGCGCATCCCGAGGTGCTCGTGCAGTCGCTGCAGAGCCTCGACGCCCGCCAGCGCGAGGCTGCCGCAAAAGAGGCGAAAGCCGCTTTGAAGGACAAGGCGGACGAGATTTTCCGGGACCCGGCGAGCCCGATCGGCGGCAACGCCGAAGGCGACGTCACCATGGTCGAGTTCTTCGACTACAACTGCCCCTATTGCCGGCAGGTTGCGCCGATCATGGCGCAAGCAATGGCCGACGATCCGCAGCTCAAGATCGTCTACAAGGAATTCCCGATCCTCAGCACGGATTCCGTATTTGCTTCCAAGGCGGCTCTCGCCGCAGTGCGCCAGGGCAAATACATGGCATTCCACAAGGCCTTGTATGCGGTGAAGACGCGGGTGACCGAAGCGGTCGTGCTGAAGGTGGCTGCCGACGTCGGTCTCGATGTGGCTAAACTGAAGACCGACATGCAGCAGCCCGATATCCAGGCGTCGATCGACCGGAATACGCAACTGGCCCAGGCGCTGAAGATCAGCGGAACGCCAAGCTTCGTCGTTGGCGAGCAGATTTTCCCCGGCGCGACCGACCTCGCAACGATGAAGAAACTGATCGAGCAGGCGAGGACCAGCAAATGAGCCGAATATTTTGCCCAAACCGACGGACGGTTGTTCTGGGGAGCGCCTTTGGCGCCGCTGCGGTCGTGAGCCTGCTCAAGGGGCCGGATTTGGCGATCGCCGCTGAGGATCCCGATCTGGCACGCCGTTTCAGATATCTCAGCCAGAACGGCAACAGCACGTGTTCGACCAAGTTCACGGAATCGATCGCGACCATGCCGGCAATGTCGCGGATCACGGGCTCGTGCTGCAGCCCGATGGAGACGAAGCGCTATGCCGAGCAGGTGAGCGGCCTGGCCAGGTACCGCGAGATTGCGATGATCCCAAGCGATCCGTACGATATTCCGGCCGGCATCGCACAGAAGATGATGCCCTATTACGATGTGAAACTCTCCGGCGATGAGCAGCAGGCCTACGACTACGCGATGGCCAATTCCAACGAGAAAGGCCCATGCTGCTGTCAATGCTGGCGCTGGAAAGTGTATGGCGGGCTGGCGAAGTTCCTGATCCGCGAGCACGGTTTCACCGGCAAGCAGGTCGTCGACGTCTGGGATCTCTCCGACGGCTGCGGCGGTGGAGAGTAGAGCCGGGCGACGCCTCGGATGCGGTTCAACAAGCGCTCTCAACCTGTTCTAGCTTCTTGAAAGGTGCGCTTGACCTTCCGGTGGCTGGAACGGTTAGGCTCATTGCCAACTTCCGGAGATCGTCCAATGGCGGACCGAACCATGAATTTCGAAAGGCAGCTATTGGCCCCGTTCAGAGAGGCATATCGGCAAGGCAGATCAGATGTCGCGGAGTATTTGCTGCGAGCGCTGGAGGCACTGATCACAGCCCTGCCGTTCCCGAGTTACCGCACGGCCAGCATGTTTTGGCCGAAGCCTACTATGAACTCGTTCGTCGATAGCATTGAACATGCCCTGATTGACCGGCAAGCCACCGCCTTCGTGGGCTGATCGAGTTGATCGAGTTCGCCTTGACGGGCATACATGGCGAACTAGTTCCCCTCGCAATCGCCGGTGGCAGCGGCGGCGGGAGGGATGATTGTAATGATGATGGACGGTTCAATGTGGATGATGGGCGGCATGGCGCTCATTTGGGTCCTGGTGCTTGTCACCCTCGTGCTCGCGATCGCGGCGCTGGTCAAATATTTGCGAACCTGACAGCATAGGCAGTCGGGGTCAAAAGAGCAAAAAGGGCGGAAAGTTGTAGTCGTCATCGGAAGCAGCAGCGTCATCGGGTCGGCGTCGGAACTGGTCCGGCCCCCTCGGCTCTTAACGTCTGTCGCCTTCGGCCCTCTCAGGAGTGGCAAATCGCCGGCTATGAGGTCTGGATGGCGAAGCGCAAAGACACGGTTATTGTTACCGGCAGCACCGGCTTCATCGGCTCGGCTCTGGTCAACAGCTTCGCCGACCGGTTTGCTCTCGTCGGCCTCGACCGGGCGGCGACGCGTCAGCCGCCGCCGGCCGCGGAGTGCGTCTGCATCGACCTGACATCGGAGGACGTCGTGGCAGCCGGCTTGGCGCGCGTGCGGACGGCCTATGGCGCCCGCCTCGCCTCGGTGATCCATCTTGCGGCCTATTTCGATCTCACAGGCGAACGGAACCCGCTCTACGAAAAGATTACCGTTGGCGGCACCGAGAAGCTCCTGCGCGCCCTGAAACAATTTGAGGTCGAGCAGTTTGTCTTCATGAGTTCGATGCTGGCGCACAAGGGTGGCCGACCAGGCGACATCATCGATGAGGATTGGCCGCTCGAATCGAACCTACCCTACCGCACCTCGAAGATCGAGACCGAGCGCCTGATCCATGAGCAGCACGGGGCGATCCCTGTCGTCTATGCCAGGCCGGCCGGCGTCTATGATGATCTCGGCCGTAACGCATTCCTCGCCAATCAGATTGCGCGTATCTACGAAGAGGATCCGACCGGGCATGTATATCCGGGTGACCTGCGCACCGGGCAGTCGTTCCTGCATCTGGAAGACCTCACCGATGCGGTGGCGCGCCTTATAGATCGGCGGAAGAAACTTCCCACGGAGCTGGCGCTGCTTCTCGGCGAGCCTGAGGTCATGGGCTACGGCGAACTTCAAGCCGAGATTGGTCGGTTGATCCGTGGCGAGAACTGGGAGACACGGGAGGTGCCGAAGGCGCTCGCCAAGGCGGGTGCCTGGGTCCAACAGGACGTGCTGGGCGAAGAATCATTTGTTCGTCCCTGGATGGTCGATATCGCCGACGACCACTACGCGATCGATATCAGCCGTGCCCGCGATGTCCTCGGCTGGCAGCCCCGGCATTCCCTGCGCGAGACGTTGCCGCGGATCGTCGACGCGCTCAAGGCAGATCCCGCCGGCTGGTATCGGGCCAACAAGCTCAACGCCGCCAAGGTGGCCGGCAGCGGAACAAAAGCGCGAGAGAAAGACAAGGCGTTCGAGGCCAAACACGACAAGATGAAACCCGGACACATGGCCGAGATGGCGGGGATGGGCAAGCAGATGCTCTGGGCTCATTTCCTGGTCATCACGCTTGGCGTGTGGCTCCTCACCAGCCCGCTTCAGTTCGCGCTGTTCGATCCGGCGGCGGCCGGCACTGTGCGTGACGTCACGCAAGAGCGTGGACTGTGGGAACCGGTGCTGCGCAACGCGCTCACCGGCTGGAGCGACATTGTCTCGGGCTTGCTGCTGATGCTGTTTGGCGGGCTCGCACTGTCGCCGCGTTTTTCCTGGGCGCAATGGGGCACGACGATCGCCGGCATATGGCTGCTGTTCGCGCCGCTGTTCTTCTGGACGCCGAGCGCCGCCGCCACCATGAACGACACGATCGTCGGCGCGCTGGCCATCACTTTCTCGGTGCTCGTCCCGATGATGCCAGGCATGAGCCACGAAGGGATGATGGACGAGAGCACCGTTCCGCCTGGCTGGACCTACTCGCCGTCATCCTGGCTGCAGCGCCTGCCGATCATCGCGCTCGGTTTCTTCGGTTTCCTCATCGCCCGCTATCTCACTGCCTACCAGCTCGGCCATGTGGGTGCTGTCTGGGAGCCGTTCTTCCCCGGCGGAGACGGCAGGAACGGCACGGAATTCATCATCACATCCGACGTTTCTCGAGCCTGGCCAGTCGCTGATGCCGGGCTTGGCGCCGTGGCCTATATGATCGAAACCCTGATGGGCGCGATGGGCACGGCGACCCGCTGGCGCACCATGCCCTGGATGGTGACCTTCTTCTTCATCCTGGTGGTGCCGCTCGGCGGCGTCTCGATCTTCTTCATCATCATCCAGCCGATCATGATCGGCACCTATTGCACACTGTGCCTCATCGCGGCGGCGGCCATGCTGGTCATGATCCCGCTGACGCTGGACGAGGTGGTCGCCAT
Source organism: Mesorhizobium sp. M0701 (assembly GCF_040320365.1). NCBI lineage: Bacteria > Pseudomonadati > Pseudomonadota > Alphaproteobacteria > Hyphomicrobiales > Phyllobacteriaceae > Mesorhizobium > Mesorhizobium sp. M0701. Next base: position 145,955 of record NZ_JAMYPO010000003.1, on the reverse strand, counting down.
GGGCCAGTACATGCTGCGCAGCGTGCGGGCAGACCGTCCGTTCTGGCGCACCTTTTTCCAAGGCGGGCCGGAGCCGAACGGCGAGGCGGACAAGAACGATCCCGGCTTTTCCGCCGCGCTTGCCGCACAGTCCGCCGCAGCCATTCGCGGTGTCACGTTTCCATGGACGCTGGTCGCATGCTGTATCGTCGGCGGTTGGCTGATGGTCTCGCGGCTGGTCTTCGGCACAGCCGGCGCCATTGCAAACAGCGATCACCTCTCGGGCGCCATGATCATCACGATCGCGGTCTGCGCCATGGCCGAGGTGGCACGGCCGTTGCGATTCCTCAACCTGCCGTTCGGGTTATGGCTGATCGCAGCGCCCTGGCTGCTCGACGGCGCGACCAGAGGTTCGACATTGAACAATGCCGTTGCAGGGCTAGTTGTGATCGGCCTCAGCCTGCCTCGGGGGCGCCGAAGCAAGGAGCACTACGGCTCATGGGACCGCTATGTCGCCTAGACGAAGCCTGGAACCGGCTTGGTCTTGCCGCTCAGTTGCGCGCCCAGCGTCAGTGCCTGCGGGAAATTCTGGACGATCGCCGCCATCAAGGTGGCGCTGCCGGGGCGAAGGGCAATTCCGGCAACGGCCGCGGCGGCGTATACCCGTGTCGAAAACAGTCTTTTCCAGGCCGCCTCGTAGCGTCTGGCGGCAGCCTCGCGCCCTGCTCGGCCACTTGGCGCGCATGCGAGTTCGCAAGCCAGCAGCCAGCCGGACTGAAGCGCCATCGAGATGCCCTCGGCGATGACAGGATGAGACTCTCCGGCTGCATTGCCGACGCGGAAGATGTCCCCTTCGTAGCACGAGCGAATTCCCGGCCGGATCGGACCTGCGGCAAGCCACGGACCGTCGAGGAGAGCCGGTTCCAGGGCGTCCCGCACGCCCCGGCATGAATTCAGGAGATGCCGGGAGACCGCATCGGCGGCCGACACATGGCTCCGTTGTTTGAGGCCATATTGTTTACGCAGCCGCGCGAGCATATCGCGCCGGATGCAGCACGAGATCGACAACCGGCCATGATCCGCCGAAACCATGCCGCCGTAGCCGCCAGGGAAGGCCAGCAGAGGCATCAAATCCGGCGCCAGCGACGACCCGGTGAAATGCGCCTTGAAGCCGAGCAGGTCCGACGGCCGATTGGCCTTTGCGAGTTGGCTGCGCAATGGTCCCGGTTCCCACGAGCCGTGAGCGGCGACAATCACCGGCGCACGCAACATCGCCGCTTCATCCCCGGCCTGAATTCGCACCCTTTGCATCTCACCGTCCGGCTCGATGGCGACGGCGCGGCAGGGTTGAAAGATTTCGACACCCGCCGATCGCGCCGCTTGCAAAAGCAGAGAGTCGAGAATGTCCCGGCCGAGCGCCCGGCCGAAGCTGTCTTTCGCACGAGGCCCAGCTCCTGCACGTGGCATTGCCGCCTCGACGCAGGTCTCGCCGGAAAACAAGCCGACGCGGCGGATTTCGGGGCCGGCATTGGTACGCCAGGCATCGCCGATCTCGAGCCGGCCGAGAAGCGCAAGATTGCTTGCCGAGATGTATTCGCCGCAGACCTTGCGGCGCGGGAACGCGCTTTTTTCCACAATTGCCACGGCCCATCCGCGCCGGGCCAGCGTGAGCGCGACGGAGGTGCCCGCCGGGCCGGCACCAATGACGATCGCGTCATGAGTCGACAATCCCGTCATGGCTCGACACTGGCACTGGCGCCGACGAAGATGTGGGAAAACAGGCCGGCGCGCCGCTCCTCGACCGGTTTGCCGTTGGCCGCAAGCCAGAGACCGGTAAGCTCGCTGCCGCGAAAGCCGGCACGCACGCTTTGCGCCGCGTCGTTTCGTGTGACGTCGTTGGCGCCGATTGCCGGCAGAAGACGGGTCGCGGCCAGCGGCAGTTTCGCCCGCAGCGGCTCTGTCGCGATGAGCAACGGGGCTTTCGGCCTGATCAGCGAAAACAGACGCACGAGCTGCGCATCGTCGAGGTGATGCAGGAACAGATTGACGGTGACGGCGTCGAACGGCGCACCCTCGATCTTTCCTGCCCAGTCGAAGACATCGGCGGTGACGCCTTCGGCCTTCCATCCCAGCCTGTCAAAATCACCGCGCAATTGCGCGGTGACGAGGCCGACGCGGTCGAGCATTACCAGTTCGACCCCAGGCCAATGCGTGGCCATGCGCCGCGCCACCGCCAGCATGAAGGAGCCATCGCCCGCGCCGATCTCCAGAATGCGGCGTGGCGGCTTTGGCACAAACCTCCTAAGCAACGACGTCATGATCGGCACCTGAAACATCAGCATATTGATGCGCCGAAGGTCGCGGCGCGCGGCCAGCGCTCGCGGATCTTCGGCCGCAAGTCCGTCGAGGATTTCCGGCGCAAGCTGCCGGTGCTCCAGGCCGCTCATGACACCGTTCGAAAGAGCATGGTTTCGGCCGTCAGCCCGGGTCCGAACGACATGCCGCAACCGAGCAGGCCGGGTGGCGCCTTCAACATCTCCTTCATCACGAACATGACGGTCGCCGACGACATGTTCCCATACTGGCGCAACACCTCGCGCGATGGTTCCAGCGCGGTGGGCTCCAGTTCCAGAGCCCTTTCGACGGCGTCGAGCACCGAACGTCCACCCGGATGCACGGCCCAAAGGTCGATTGCCTCGGTCGGCCGGCCGCCGAGCATGGCGGCCTGGCTGTTCCGCAACGCCTCATGAATCGCTGCCGGCACCTGGCCGGAAAGAACCATTTCGAAGCCGTGGTCGCGAATATTCCAGCGCATCAGATCCCGCCGCTCCCTCGCCACCAGACAGTGAAAGCTATCGAGCTCGATGCCGGCCGGCTCGGCGGTAATGAGCGTGGCCGCGCAGCCGTCGCCCCAGAGGCAGAACGACAGCAGTTTTTCCAGCTCGGTGGTTTCGCGCAGATGCATCGTGCAGAGCTCGATATTGACCAGCAGGACCTTGGCCTGCTGGTCGGAGCGGACGATGTGGCGGGCCAGCTTGAGCCCGTTGATCGCCGCGTAGCAACCCATGAAACCGATCATCGTGCGTTCGACACTATCGGGAAGCCCGCAACGCGCGATCAACTCCAGATCGATGCCCGGCGCCGAAAAGCCAGTGCAGGTGGTGACGATAAGATGGGTGATGCGGGAAGCGTCGTCGCCAAGCTGCAATCCGTCGATGCCCTTTTGCGCCAGAACAGGTGCGGCATCGTCGAACATCGCCATTCTCGCCGCTGTTCCGGGAAACGCGCCCCGGATGAAGGTCCCGGCCAGGTCGGCAGTTGGTCCTTCGGGGTCGGACGCCGGCGCAAAGCAGGAATAGCGGTGCTCGATGCTGGCAAGATCGGCCATGCGTTCGAAGATCCTCCGGCGATCGGCCGCGAGCATGGAGGCCGCGAAACGCAGGTAGAATTGATGAACCTCGTGCTCCGGCACCGCCGTCGCGATCCGGTTGATATAGGCGTTGACGGGCATATTCTGTCTCCTCGGCGGGTGCACGGTGTAACGTGCCGCCGGAGGGTCCTTGCTCATCGTTACCCGGTGTCGAACACCGGGTTTTGAGCGCTGTTCGATAAACGTTTCCGAAAACTGATTTCTTCCCGAAGGTTCAGTGTGCGCTGTTGGCAGGGAAACGGTTGGAGCGGGCGGGCGGTTGCGTCGGGCATCCAAAATCGCCACATCATGTTGACCTTCCATCTACTGGAAGGTCTATTTCCTCCGACAAAGGAGATTTTCCACCATGAACATCGGTATCGCATCCGAAAAATCCGGCCTGCCGTCCAAGACGATCCGTTATTACGAGGACATCGGGCTCTTGCATCCGGCTCGGACAGACAATGGCTATCGCGATTACTCGACGGCCGATATTCACCGGCTGCGCTTCCTGCAGCGCTCGCGAAGCCTGGGATTTTCGGTCGACGAATGCCGCCAGTTGCTCTCGCTGTATCAAGACAGGGAACGTGACAGCGCCGACGTGAAGGCGATCGCGAAAGCCAAGCTGGTGGAGATCGACAGGAAGATCGCCGAACTGGTCGGATTGCGCGGCTTGCTTCACCAATTGGTCAGTCACTGCCACGGCGACGAGCGGCCGGATTGCCCGATCATCGACGAGCTGGCAGGACAAGGCGTCGCCCAGTGAGGTGGATTGAAAATCGGAGCGGCTGACGTGCAAACTTCGCTGTCATGCCGGCTTGTGCTGCCGCACGACCTTCCATTCATGCCAGATCAGCACCATGACGACAGCATCGAATACGGTCAGGACAAGCAGGCCGAACGAATGGGTGTAGGAGTAGCGGTAGACTTGATAGAACATAAATGCGCCCAGCGCCGCAAGCGATGCCGGATACGACCACAGCTTGCCTCTCAAAAGCCCGACAACGAGCAGCAGTTTTATCAAGCCGTGGCTAAGCAGGTAGAAGGCATAAAACTCCTTGCTGGCGACGGAAAAGTGGCTTGCCATCTGCGACAGATAGCCAGCTATGAAATCGTTCGGATCTTCGATCAATTCCTCTTGAGTGAATGTATCGACCCAGGAGGCAATGGCGTCGGTGGTGACGACATAAAGCAGGATCCCGCCCACGCATTCGATCAGGGCATGCGCCCCTTTAAGCCAGATGCTGAGCTCGAAAATCTGATGGATGCGGCGTTCGTCTACTGCTTTCACAAAATTCACCTTGCGATCGACAACAGCGGAAACGAGAAACGATGGATGCAGCCCTAACCCACTGGATCAACGCGGCAGCCGGGATCAGCCCTTTTCTTGATAAGGCAATGATCGCCGTCTCACAAATCGGCGTTCCGCTGATGGTGCTGGCTGTTGCCCTGCAATGGTGGGCAAAGGCCGACCGCTACCATGTGCGCCATGCTGCCTTGTCCGCCGGCTTGGCGTTCCTGCTCGGTCTGGCGATCAATCAGTTCATTTTGCTATTCGTCCACCGGCTGCGGCCCTACGATGCCGGCCTGACGCATCTGCTGATTGCGCCCAGCGCCGACTGGTCGTTTCCCTCCGACCACGCGACAGCCAGCTTTGCGGTTGTTGCGGCTCTTGCAATGCAAGGTCTGCCGCGCCGGACGCTGGCCCTCTCCATCATGGCATTGCTGATCTGCTGGTCGAGAATTTACATCGGCACCCACTATCTCACCGACGTGATAGGCGGTGCCATCACTGGCGTCTTAGGTGCCGTTGTGGTCCGATTGGCCTATCGCGAGAACTCCCGATTGGACAGTCTGGTCACAAGAATTCTCTAGCTCCTTATGTGCAAACGATGAGACGAGCAGCTATCATAGCGGTCCTGTCGCTTGCCTGCGTCTCTGTCGTGCTCGCCGCCGCCCATTCGGGTCGTGATGCGGTCATCCAGGCTCGCCAGGCCTCGATGAAGGAAATGGCCGCGGCGGCAAAGGCGATCGCTGGGATGTTCGACGGCAAGCAGGCGTACGACGCCGCAGCCTTCAAGGCGGCGGCCGAGACCATCCGCGCCCGCACCGGCCCTGCCTTGATTGCCGAATTCCCCAGCGCGACATTGGGAGCGCCTTCAGGCGCCAAGCCGGATATCGACCCCGCCCGCGCGGAGTTCGAAGGGCTGGCACGCCACATCGGAACGCTGGCCAGCGCCCTGGCCTCCGACGCCGAGCGGGCACCACCGCATATCACCGACGACATGAGAATGGGTTCCGGCCTGGCAATGGGCGGTGGCAGCCTGCTTGGCAAGCGACCATCACTCGCGGAAGCCGATCCCACTAAATTGCCGGCGGAGCACCTCCTGCATCTCATCTTGCAGGATTGCTCGAGCTGCCATTCGAAGTTCAGGCAAAAGGTAGAGTGATAGCGTCAGCTCCGCTGCAGCTGACCCGCCATGAAATTGCGCCAGCCGCCGAAATGCGAAATTTCCTTTGCATCGGCAAGGCCGGCACTTTCGACGAGGAAGCCTTTCGGCGAAGTTCCGTCATCGAGTAGAAGCGTCCCGATGCCGAGCGGCGGCGGGATCGCGGCAACGAAGCGGCCGAAGGCTTGTGGCGAGAGCCGCCAGACTTCGACCTCGATCGCTGCCCCCTTGCCATTGCAGCTGCGCTCGAGCCCCGGTCGCGACACCGACTGGCCGGCGAGTGCATAAAGCCGGTACAGCGGCGCCGTTCTTGCCGCCCGGGCGAAAATCGCGCCGAGCTGCTGCAACTGGCCGTTCAGCGCCATCCCCGACAGATGCGCGCCGACCACGGCCAGCTCGATCGTGCCCTCGTCCACGTCGACGCGAACGTCGCCACGCGGCAGCGGCCAGCCTGTAGCGCCCAGCGCAAGGCCGCTTGCCGCATGGACATCGCGCGCAAGCGACGCCGGCAGATGGTCCTTGCCCGCCGCGGCAAGCAAGGTGACGCTCATCGGCAGACCGTCGCTGCGGGTTCCGCTCGGCACGGCAATGCCGCACATGTCGAGCAGATTGACGAAATTGGTGTAGGTGCCGAGCCGGCTGTTGGTGACGATCGGATCGGCCAGCACCGCTTCGACTGTGTAGTGCGTCGGCGCGGTCGGCACGCAGAAAACGTCGACCGAGGCGATGACCGGCGCAAGCCTGGCCTTATAGCCTTGCAGGGCATAGAGCCCGTTGAAAGCGTCCGCGGCGGAAAGTTTTCGCGCACCGCCGATGATCTGCCGCGTCACCGGATGCATGGCGGCCTCGTTGGCATCCATGAAGTCCCTGATCGCGGCGGAACGCTCGGCTACCCAGGCGCCTTCGTAAAGCAGGTTGGCGGTGGCGTAGAAATCGGCGAACGGGATTTCCACCAGCTGGCAGCCCAGCGTCTCCAGCGAGGCAAGGGCGGCCTCGAAACCCGCCTGCATCGCCTGGTCTCCGAAAAAGGTCCAGTCGGCCCTGGCCGGCACGCCAACCGTCAGCACCGGCGGGCGCGCGGCAAGAGCCTGAATGCAGAGGTCGCGCGAATAGGGATCCGCGTCGTCCTTTGCCGCCGCGACCTCGAAGACGCTGTAGGCGTCATCGACGGTGAGCGCGAAGACCGAGACGCAGTCAAGCGTCCGGCAGGCCGGCACGACGCCGGCGGCTGATAGCGCGCCGACGCTCGGCTTCAGCCCGACGATGTTGTTGAGGCCGGCGGGTATGCGCCCAGAACCGGCGGTGTCGGTGCCGAGCGCGAACGAGACGATGCCGCGCGCGGTTGCGACGGCCGAGCCGCATGAGGAGCCGCCCGGCACCAGTTTCGGGTCGATCGCATTCCTCGGGATCGGATAGGGCGTGCGCACACCGACCAGGCCGGTGGCGAACTGGTCGAGGTTGGTCTTGCCGACGACCAGTGCGCCGGCGGCCTTGAGCCGCGCGACGACGGTGGCGTCTTTCGCCGGCAAGTAGGCATATTCCGCACAAGCCGCCGTGGTCGGCATGCCGGCAACATCGATGTTGTCCTTGACCGCGAACGGTACGCCCCACAGCGGCTTTGCCACGGGATCGAACGGGCCGAGCTTTTCCGCCTCGGCAAGCAACTCCGCCCTGCTCGCCAGATGGATGAAGATGCCGGGGTCATCGGCCGCCGCGAGCCGCGCATCGACCGCATCGATCATCTCGCCGATGCTGACGCCGGCCTGATAGGCAGCGTGCAGGCTCGCTATGTCGAAGCGGATGTCGCTCATTTGGCCTCGCCCAGAATGACTACCGGCAGGTTCCACTGGATGAGCACCACGCAGCCATCCTTCGTCCACACCGAATGCTCGGTTCCGACCGGGTTCAGGATCACGCTGCCCGCGGCATGATCGCCGTTCTCGTCGCTCTGTGTGCCTTCCAGCACAAGGATCGTTTCCAGCCCGGCATGGCGATGGCGCGGCACGCCGGCGCCGGGCCGGTAGTTCAGGATGGCGACCGACGGTTCCGTCGGTCCGCCCTTGAGCAGCCAATGCGCCGTAATGCCATCGCGGAAAGGCTCGAACGGCAGACCGCGCCAGCCACCATTGAGGAGGCCGGCAAAGGCAAGGTTAGGCATTGGCAATCCCCTCGAGCACCTGGTCCGTCGTTGCCGTCCAGCCGACGATGGCGCCCTGCGCCCTGATCATGGCAAGGGCTGCCGCCTTGAACTCCGGAAAATAGCTCTCAGTGGCATCCTCCGCCAGAAGGCATTCATAGCCGCGGTCGTTGGCCTCGCGCATCGTCGTCTGCACGCAGACCTCCGTCGTCACCCCGGCAAAGACCAGTTGCTGTGCGCCAAGCCGCTTGAGGTCGTCGCCGAAGCTGGTGGCATAGAACGCGCCCTTGCCGGGTTTTTCGATGACGATCTCGCCAGGCAGTGGGGCAAGTTCATCGAGGATCGCCGTTCCCGGCTCCCCGACGATCAGCACACGACCCATTGGCCCGACATCGCCGATCCTGATCGACGGATTGCCGCGATTGCGCTTGGCCGGTGGCAGATCCGAAAGGTCTGCCTTGTGGCACTCCATCGTGTGGATCACCGGCAGGCCAGCGGCGCGAAACCCCTCGATCAGCCTCTTCACCGTCGGCACGATGGCCGTGACCCGGCTGACGTCATTGCCGAGGCTGGCGCCGAAGCCGCCGGGTTCGGCAAAGTCGCGCTGCATGTCGATGACGACCAGCGCCATCGCCTCAGGCTTGAACACAAACGGAAACGGCAGCGCCTCGATCCCAGCCATCAGTGATGTCCCGCCATGTGCTCGCCGATCGTCTGCACGCTCGCCTGCGCGATCGGCGTCTCGTAGACCAGCGCGCCGTCCGACATGACGAAGATGCGGTCCGAGAGCTCGAGCAGCTCATCAAGGTCCTCCGACATAAGGAGCACGGCGGCACCGGCGTTGCGCGCCTTCATGATGCGGGCGCGGATTTCGGCGACGGCAGAGAAGTCGAGGCCGAAGCAGGGGTTCGACACGATGAGCAAATCGACCTCGCCGGTCAGTTCCCGCGCCAGCACGGCGCGCTGCACATTGCCGCCCGAGAGCGACGAAATCGGCGAAGCGAGGGATGCCGTCTTGACCTTGAACTGTTGGACCAGACGGGCCGCGTAGTCCCTGATCGCACTCATCCTGATCCAGTTGACCGGCTTGCCGGCCTCGTTGAGGTCGAAGGTCCGGAAGGCCATGTTTTCCGCCACCGTCATCTTCGGTGCGCAGGCATTGCGCAAGGGCTCCTCCGGAATGAAGCGGACATTGAGCGTGCGCGCCTCGCTGCGGCTGGCGCCATAGGGCGAGCCTTTCACCAGAACGTCGCCGCCATTGCGCGCCCGTTGTCCGGCAAGGACTTCGAGAAACTCCTTCTGGCCGTTGCCGGAGATGCCGGCAATGCCGACGATCTCACCCGACTTCACATCGAGTTCGCCGATGTCGATGGTTTTCAAACCGGTGCGGTCGGGCGCCTTCAGCGACTTTACCGTCAGCACCTGTCTGGCGCCGGCCGGCACCGGGGCGCGGCTGTCGAGTGCGGCGATCGGTTGATCGCCGATCATCATCGCCGCCATCTGCTTGTGGGAAAGTTCGGAGACCTTTCCGGTTCCGGTCAGCCTGCCCTTGCGCAGCACGGTGATATCGTCGGCAAAGGCCGTCACCTCGTGGAATTTATGCGAGATCATCAGCACGGTGAGGTCGCCGGTCCTGGTCATGTCGCGCACCAGGCCAAGCACTTCGTGTGCCTCGCCGGGAGTGAGCACCGAAGTCGGCTCGTCGAGCACCAGGAAACTGCGGCCGAGATAGAGCTGCATGATGATTTCGAGCTTCTGCTTCTCGCCGGCCGCAAGTTCCGCCACCTTGACGTCGAGCGGCAGCTTGAACGGCATCCGCTGCATGAATTGCGCAAGTGCGGCGCGCTCCTTGCGCCAGTCGATGACGCCGGGCACCTTCTCGCGCGAAATGACCAGGTTCTCCGCGCCGGTCAGCGACGGGACGAGCGTGAAATGCTGGTAGACCATGCCGAGCCCCAATGCCGAGGCATCCTTCGGACTGGCGATCGCGACCTCGCGGCCATCGACCAGCATGTCGCCGGCGGTCGGATGGTAAAAACCCATCATGCATTTGACCAGCGTCGACTTGCCGGCGCCGTTTTCGCCGAGCAGCGCATGGAACGATCCCGCCGGCACCTTGATCGAGACATCGTCCAGCGCGGTGAAGGCGCCGAAGCGCATGGTCATGCCGATGGTCTCGACGCCGACGGCTTTCTTGCCGATGCTTCCGCTCAAGATCGTGTCCTCACGGCAGCTGCGCGACGAAGGATACCGAATTCGACACCGCGCCGAACACGCCGCCCTGCATCTTGATCATCTTGATCGCGGCGAGATGGTTGCCGTAATCGGTCGCGCCGCAGCAATCCTCCAGCATGACGCATTCAAAGCCGCGATCATTGGCCTCGCGCATCGTCGTGTGGACGCAGACATCGGTGGTGATGCCGGTCAGCACGATGTTTTCGATGCCGCGCTGGTGCAGGATCAGCTCCAGGTCGGTGGCGCAGAACGAGCCCTTGCCCGGCTTGTCGATGATCGGCTCGCCAGCCGCCGGATAGAGGTCGGGGATGATGTCCCAGCCGGGTTCGCCGCGCACCAGGATGCGCCCGCAAGGCCCGGGGTCGCCGATGCCGGCATTGATGCGGCGCGAGCGCCAGCGCTTGTTGGCCGGCAGGTCGGCGAGATCGGGCCGATGGCCCTCGCGCGTGTGGATGATGGTGTAGCCCTTGGCCCGCATGGCTGCGAGCACCGACTTGATCGGCTCGATCGGCGCCCGCACTAGCGAAAGATCGTAGCCCATATGATCGACATAGCCGCCCGGCCCGCAGAAATCGGTCTGCATGTCGATGATGATCAATGCCGTATTGTCCGGCCGCAGCTCGCCATTATAGGGCCATGGATAGGGGTCGGCATCGATGTAGCGCTGGGTGATCTCGGCTCTGGCGTTCATCGGAAAAAACTCCAGTCATTTGGTGATCGACAACTCGCCCGGCGCGCCGGCAAGCGAGCGGTTCGGCGACGATGTGGCGATCATGATAATGAGCGTGAGGATGTAAGGTGCGGCGTAGAAGAGATAGTAGCCCTGCGTCACCCCGACCGATTGCAACGCCGGGCCCAGCGCGCCGGCGCCGCCGAACAACAGTGCCGCGGCAAAGCAGCCAAGCGGGTTCCAGCGGGCGAAGATGACCAGCGCCACCGCCATCAGCCCCTGCCCCGACGAGATGCGTTCGGTCCAGCTGCCGGGGTAATAAAGCGACAGATAGGCGCCGCCGATGCCGGCGAGCGCACCGCCGACGCCTGTCGCAAGCAGGCGCACGGTGTTCGGATTGAGGCCCATGGCGCGCGCCGCATCGGAGCTGTCGCCGACGACGCGCACGACCAGGCCGGCGCGGGTGTTGCGGAAGGCCCACCACAGGAACAGCGCAAGTGCGGCCCCGATCAGGAACAGCACGTTGACGTTGAGCGCCGCCTGCACCTGCGGGATATCCGACCAGCCACCGAAGGCGAGGGCCGGCAGGTCTGGTGCCGAGGGCTGGATGAATGGCTTGCCGAAGAAGAAGGCGAGACCGGAGCCGAACAGCATAAGCGCGATGCCGATGGCGATGTCGTTCACCCCGCGGAATTTGCAGATCCAGCCGTGGAACAGCCCGAAGCAAAGACCGGCACCTGCGGCAGCCAGCAGGCCGAGCCATGGCGAGCCGGTCATCACCGCGACGGCGTAGGCAGTCATCGCACCGAAGACCAGCGTGCCTTCGAGGCCAAGATTGATGCGGCCGGAGCGCTCGGTGATGGCTTCGCCGAGCGAGACGAAGATGAAGGGCGTCGAAACGCGGATGGCGCCGCCGAGAATGGCGAGCGGCACGCCCCACAGGCCGATCTCGGTCGCGTCCATCAGGAGCCCCTCTTCCACAGATCGGGATTGAAGACCTTGAAGCGGCCGTAAAAGGTTTCGCTGAACAGGATGACGACGAAGAGCATGCCTTGCAGCACCAGCACGGTGGCGTCGGGAAGGTCCATGCGGCGCTGGATCAGCCCGCCGGAAGCGCCGATACCGCCGAGCAGGAAAGCGACCGGGATGATGGCGAGCGGATTGTGGCGGGCGAGGAAGGCGACGAGGATGCCGGTATAGCCATAGCCGGCGGCGAGCGAGGCGTTGGCGCTGCCTTGCACGGCGCCGACCTCCAGCATGCCGGCCAGCCCGGCAAAGCCGCCGGCGAGCCCGGTGAAGCCGACGATCAGCGGCCCGACGGCAAGCCCTTGCACCTGAGCTGCCCTGACATTGCCGCCGGCGATGCGGGCGGCAAACCCCCAGCGCGTCTTTTCGATCAACAGCCAGGACAGGACGCAGGCGAGAATGCCGACGACCAGGCCCCAGTGCACGTCCATGCCTGGAATGTTGCCGATGCGGTAGGCATCCGCCAGCGGCTCGGTCGAGGGTTTGTTGAGCGAAGCCGGATCGCGCAGCGGCCCTTCGACCAGATGGTTCATCAGCGCGATGGCGATATAGGCCATCAGCAGGCTGGAGATGGTTTCGTTGACGGCGCGGTAGTGGCGGAGTGCGCCGACGGCACCGATCCAGATGCCGCCGGCGACCGCGCCCGCCACGCCCATCAGCAGGATGACCAGAAAAGCCGGCGCGCCATTCGCCGCGACGCCGATGGCGGCGGCGGCAACGCCGCCCAGCACGATCGCGCCTTCGCCGCCGATGACGACGAGGCCGAGCCGGGCCGGCAGCGCCACGCAGAGCGCTGCCAATAAAAGCGGTGCTGCCCGCGACAGCGAGTTCTGGATCGAGAACCACGAGCCGAAGCCGCCGCGCCACATCGTCTCGTAGAGTTGCACCGGCGATTTGCCGACCAGCGCGATGAACACGCTGAACAGCGCCATGCCGACGATCAGCGCCGCGAGCGGTATGACTAAGGCTTCCGCCTGCCGCGCCGCCCATTCGAGCGCCGCCGGATAATTCCTGGCGCCAAACAGCGCCGGTGCGCCCGCAGTGCTGACAGTGTCTGCCATGGCCCCGTCTCCGATCCGGTTCAGGCGGTCGAACCGACGACGCCCTCGACCAGGTAGTCCATGCTTTCGAGTTCGAGCGCGGTCTCGGCGAAGGCCTGGCCTTCGGTCGCGACGACGACGCCCTTGTTGCTCTTCAGCGGACCCTTGATGACGGAAAAGCCGCCTTTCATCATTTCGGCCAGCGTGCCGTCGAACTGCTTGCGGGCGGCCTCGCCGACAGCGGGGCCGAGCGGGCTCATCTTGACGAAGCCGTCGGCCAGGCCACCGCGCGTGAAATTGGGCAGCGGCGTGCCGGCCACCAGATCGTCGACGAACATCTTGTAGACCTTGGCCCAGTTCCATTCCGCGCCGGTCAGGTATTTTTCCGGCGCCAGCGGGCTCTGGTTGGCATGATAGCCGCAGACGAAGGCGCCACGCCCGGCCGCCGTCTCGACCACCACCTTGGGGCTATCGACATGGCAGGTGATGACGTCGGCACCCTGGTCGACCAGCGCATTGGTGGCCTCGGCCTCCTTGACCGCTAGCGACCACTCGCCGGTGAAGATCACCTGGCAGGTGATGGTCGGGTCGACCGAGCGCGCGCCGAGCAGGAAGGAATTGATGTTGAGCAGCACCTGCGGGATCGGCTTTGCCGCGACGAAGCCGAGCTTCTTGGTTTTGCTGGTGTGACCGGCGACGACGCCGTTCAGATACTGGCCCATGCCGATATAGCCGAAATAGGAACCGGCATTCATCGGATGCTTGTCCTTGTTCCACATGCCACCACAATGGCGGAACTGCACGTCGGGGAATTTCGCGCACATGGCGAGCATGTGCGGATCGAAATAGCCGAACGAGGTCGGGAAGATCAGCGACGCACCGTCGAGATTGATCATCGATTCCATCGTCTTCTGAACGTCGACCGTCTCCGGCACGTTCTCCTCCTCGACGACGGAAATTCCTTCGATCCCCTTCAGCGTGGCGGCCCCTTCGGCATGCGCCTGGTTGTAGCCGTAGTCGTCCTTTGGCCCGACATAGATGAAGCCGACGGTGGCCGTCGCGGCGAAGGCCCTGCTGATCGGAAACGATGCGGACGCAAGGCCGAGCGCCGCTCCGGCGGCGGAGGTTTTGAGCAGGTCGCGGCGGCTAAGCATGAATCTCTTGGACATTGAATGCTCCCTCTGTGGGGCCTTTGGGGCCGGTTAACACCTCAATGAAAGAAGTGTATGCAATCAGCATGCCAGTTTCAGAAATGAGATTTATTCAGTAATATCAATGAGTGTTCCGATGTGGACTGCACAAAGCCGGAGCAATTGCATACACTTTTTGCCTCCAAAATCGCCAATTTGACATGAAGGCTAAAACATAGGCATACAGAGATGCGGAGGAATCGAAGCCGGTGAGTGGCTTACGGCTCTAGCGAAAAGACTGGACGGAGGAGACGTGTCGGGAAAGCGCAATTTGATCAGGTCGGGCACGACCGTCGATCAGATGGTGAGGGCGATCAGCGACCGGATCGTCACCGGTTTCCTGCGCCCGGGCGAAAAGCTCGACGAGGCCTCGCTCGCCGCCCGCTTCGACGTCTCACGCACGCCGATCAGGGAAGCGCTCAGCCGGCTCAGCGCCATGGGGCTGGTCGAAAGGCGGCCGAACCGCGGCGCCACCGTCGCCGTGGTGACGCAGGAGCACCTCGCCTCGATGTTCGAAAGCATGGCCGAGCTTGAAGCGATCTGCGCGCGGTTCTCGGCCGAGCGCATGACCGCTGGCGAGCGCCGCACGCTGGAGGCCGAGCACCAGGCCTCGGCGCGCTTCGTGCAGCTCGGTGCCGAAGAAGAGTATGAGCTTTTCAACACCGAATTCCACACCCGGCTCTATCGCGGCGCCCACAGCAAGCACATTTATGAACTGACCGTCATGACCCGCGGCCGCCTGGCGCCGTTCCGGCGCGCGCAATTCATGCTGCCCGGGCGGCTGGCCCAGTCCTGGCAAGAACATGACGCCATCGTCACCGCAATCATGCGCGGCGACAGTGCGGCGGCCGGAACAGCCGCCAAGGATCATGTCTCGATCGTCAGCGAGGCGAGCGCCGTCTTTGCGATCGGCGATCGCCCCAAAGGCAGGACCGAGCCGTTCCCGACATCGGCTTCCTAACCGTCAATCGACCAGCACGGCGACCACGGCAGCGCAGTCGCCGGCCTTGACCAGCCCCGGAAAATGCCGCGCCGCCAACAGACCGGACATTTTGGCCCGGATCTCCTGCGGAGCGCCGCCGGTGCGGCCTATGGAATGGATACGTGCCAGCACCTGGTTCTCTGCCACCGGCTCGCCGAGATCGATCATGGTTTCGATCATCCCGTCGTCCTCGGCGAACGAGAAGCAATCGCCGGACGGCATGTCGAGCCAGCGGGTTGGCTGCATCTCGACCGCGCCGGCGACGATGCCGGCATGGCGCAGCACATTGAGCACGCCGCGACGTGCGATGCGCACCGTTTCCGCGCGCGAAGTCCCGCCGCCGCCAAGCTCGGTGGTGATGAACAGCTTGCCCATCTCTTCGGCGGCAGTGTCGAACATGCCGACCGCGTCGATCTCCAGCATTTTCATCGACCATGGTGCGGAGAAGGCTTCTACCGCCGCGAACCCCTTCCCTTCCAGCGCCTTGTCGGGCCGGATATGGGCGGCGCAGAACGGCACGAAATCGAGCGTCTTGCCGCCGGAGTGGAAATCGAGCGCGATGTCTGTACGGGGCAGCAATTCGCGCTGGAAATAGTCGGCGATCTTCTCGGTCACCGTGCCGTCGGGCCGGCCGGGAAAGCTGCGGTTGAGATTGCCCTTGTCGATCGGCGAGGTGCGCGTGCCGGCGCGGAACGCCGGATAGTTCATCGCCGGCACGATGATGATCGTGCCGCTGACTTGCTTCGGGTCGAGCGTACGGGCGAGGTCATAGAGCGCCAGCGGCCCCTCGTACTCGTCGCCATGATTGCCGCCGGTGAGCAATGCGCTCGGCCCCTTGCCGTTGCGGATGACGCAGATCGGGATCATCACCGACCCCCAAGCGGAATCGTCGCGGCTGTAAGGCAGGCGCAGGAAACCGTGCTGCACGCCGTCGCGCTCGAAATCGACGGTCGGCGTGATCGGTGACGGGCGAAGGCTGGACATCGGACTCAATTCTTCACCACCAGTTTGGGCGGCACATTCGCCAGGCACTCGACGCCCGTCTCGGTGATCAGGATGGATTCGGTGATTTCCAGCCCCATCGTCTCAAGCCACAAGCCGGTCATGAAATGGAAGGTCATACCGGGCTTCAACTCGGTGCGGTCGCCTGGACGCAGGCTCATGGTGCGCTCGCCCCAGTCAGGCGGATAGGAAAGCCCGATCGGGTACCCGGTGCGGTTGTCCTTGACGATGCCGTACCGCTTCAGCACCGCGAAGAAGGCGTTGGCGATGTCCTCGCATGTGTTGCCGGGCTTGGCGGCGGCAAGTCCCGCCTCCATGCCTTCCAGCGTCGCCTTTTCTGCATCGAGGAATTCCGGCGTCGGTTTACCAAGGAACACGGTCCGCGACAGCGGGCAGTGATAGCGGTTGTAGCAGCCGGCGATCTCGAAGAAGGTGCCCTCGCCCGATTTCATCGGCCGGTCGTCCCAGGTCAGATGCGGCGCCGATGCGTCGGCGCCTGACGGCAGCAGCGGCACGATCGCCGGATAGTCGCCGCCGATGCCGTCGACGCCGCGCGTGCCGGCATCGTAGATCTCGGCGACCAGGTCGCATTTGCGCATGCCGACCTCGATCTTATCGACGATGCGCTGGTGCATCGCTTCGACGATGCGGGCGGCCTTGCGCATGTAGTCGATTTCGGTCGGGCTCTTCACCGCGCGCTGCCAGTTGACGAGTGCCGTGGCGTCGACGAAGCGGGCATTGGGTAAGTGCTTCTGCAGCGCTGCGAAGGCAGCGGCCGAGAACCAGTAATTGTCCATCTCGACGCCGATGCTGAGCTTGCCCCAGCCGCGATCGGAGAGCACGCTGGACAGAAAATCCATCGGATGGCGCTCGGTCGACTGCACATAGTGGTCGGCATAGCCGATGATGTTGTCGTGCGCGAGATAGGCGGTGCGCTTGGCGCCGTTGGCGTCCTGGCCGCGCCCGTACCACACCGGCTCGCCCGACGGCGGCACGATGACAGCCTGGTGCACGTAGAACGACCAGCCATCGTAGCCGGTCAGCCAGGCCATGTTGGACGGATCGCTGACGATCAATAGATCGACGCCCTTGGCCTCCATGACCTTCCGCGTTTTGGCGAGGCGCTCCGCATATTCGCCGCGCGAGAATTTCAAATTGGGCTGCATTGTTCTTGGTCCTCGTTTGTTGGGCCTTGCGGCCAGCATCAGCTTTCGAAAATCGTACCGGTCTTGGCTGCACGCGCACGGTCGCGGGCGAGCGTGGCGATCGCCGTGTCCTGCACGCCGGTGCCGGTCAGGTCGGCAATGGTGATGTCGCTGTCCGAGCGCCGGCCATGCCTTTCGCCGGCGATGATGTGGCCAAGCTCGGTGATTTCGGCATCGGACGCCATCACGCCCGCCGCGATAGCATGGTGCAGTTCGCCCAGCCGGCGCGTCTGTTTGGCGCTATCGGCGACGTAGAGATCGGCCATGCGCAGGATCGCCGGCGCGATCTCGTTCTTGTGCTCGGCATCCGAGCCCATGGCAGTGATATGCTGGCCGGCGGAGACGAAGCCGGCCTTGATCAGCGGCTCGGTCGACGGCGTCGTGGTGACGATGATGTCGGCATCGGCCGCAGCCTTTGCCGCGTCGGGCTCGGCGTGAACGGCGATGCCCAGTCTTTCGGACAATGCGTCGGCCGCGGCCTCGGCCTTGGCGGCATCCCTTGCCCAGATGCGAGCCTCGGTGATTGGCCGCACCAGCATCAGCGCCTCGAGCTGCAGTCCGGCCTGAACACCGGCGCCGAAGATCGCGGCAACGGAGGAGTCCGGCCGCGACAGATGTTTGGCGGCGACCGCACCGGCGGCGGCCGTGCGGATGTCGGTGAGATAGCCATTGTCGAGCAGCAGCGCTTCGACCAATCCGGTTTTCGCCGACAGCAGCACCATCATGCCGTTGACGCTGGGCAAGCCGAGCTTGGGATTATCGAAAAAGCCGGGGCTGATCTTGATCGCAAAACCGTCGATACCCGGTACATAGGCGGTCTTGACGTCGACCTCGCCGCGATGCTCTGGAATGTCCAGCCGCAGGATCGGTGGCATCGCCACCGGCAAGGTAGCGAGCGCCCGGAACGCGTTCTCGACGCAGGCGATGGCATCAAGATCGAGCTTCACGATCTCGCGCAATTCAGCTTCGGTGAGGATCGTCATCCGGCTCATGCTGCGCTCTCCGCAATTGCTTCGCCGCAGATGATCTTGCGGTGCAGTGTCATATCGATGTTGCGGCCGGACAGCACGAGCACCGTCGGGCCGCTCGCCCTGACCTTGCCGGCAAGCACGGCTGCGATGCCGACCGCGCCGGCGCCTTCGACGATCTCGCGCTCCTGTTCATAGGCATGGCGGATGCCGGTGGCGATCTCGCCCTCGCTGAGCAGGATCACATCGTCGAGCAGGTCGCGGCACATGGAAAAGGTCAGCCGGTTGTCGAGGCCTATGCCGCCGCCGAGGGAATCGGCCAGTGTCGGCAGTTCCTCGACCAAAACCGGATGTCCGGCGTCGAGGCTCGCCTTCATCGCCGCACCGCGCGCCATTGAAACGCCCATCACCTTCGTCGCCGGGCTGACGCCCTTCACGGCAGCAGCTACGCCAGCCGCCAGCCCACCGCCGGAAAGCGGCACCAGCACCAAGGCGGCGTCCGGAACCTGTTCGATGATCTCCAGCCCGAGCGTGCCTTGCCCGGCGACAATGGCAGGATGGTCGAAGGGCGGCAGCATGATCAGCCCCTCTTCCGCGACCAGCCGTTCGACCTCCCGCTGCGCATCGTC
Source organism: Mesorhizobium sp. M0701 (assembly GCF_040320365.1). Taxonomy (NCBI): domain Bacteria; kingdom Pseudomonadati; phylum Pseudomonadota; class Alphaproteobacteria; order Hyphomicrobiales; family Phyllobacteriaceae; genus Mesorhizobium; species Mesorhizobium sp. M0701. Next base: position 127,033 of record NZ_JAMYPO010000003.1, on the reverse strand, counting down.
CTGGCTGTTGCCGACGATGCGGATCTCGGCGCCGAGCCGACGGATCTCGTCCAGCTTGTTCTGCGGCACCAGCCGCGACATGCAGATCGTCGCGTCGATACCTTGCAGTCGAGCGGCATAAGCCAGCGCCCGGCCGTGGTTGCCGGTCGAGGCAGCGACGACGCCGCGCGCCTTCTCCTCTTCTGTCAGCGAAGCGATAGCGTTCGAGGCACCGCGCAGCTTGAAGGCGCCGGTGGTCTGCCGGTGTTCGAGCTTGAGATAAACAGGAGCGTCCAAGTGCTGGGAAAGACTCCGGGAAGTGACGGTCGGCGTACGCTCGACCTTGTCTGCGATGCGCTCGCGCGCGGCGTGGATATCGGAGAGGCTTATCCTGGACGTGGTCATGGCTTATCAATCAGTTCAGCGGCAGCGTCATCAGACGGCCGAATTCAGGGCGCGGCTCGTCGTCGTCGCAAAGCCGCAGGCAATTCCAGGCTGTCGCCTGGTTGCTGGTGACGACAGGACGGCCGATGGCTTCTTCCATGCCGACAACTGCCGCCGCGGACCGCAGTGCCGTGCAGGAGACAAACAGCGCGTCCGAGTGTTCGGCCATCGCCTCGCGAGCCAGATCGACCAAGGATTTCGGCGCAATCCGCGCCATCTCGCGATCATCCTCGAAGCCGAGGCAAGTGAAGCTAGCGATCTCGAAACCATGCTCGGTGAAATAGGCCGCCATCGGCCGGCTGGTCTCGACCGTATAGGGCGTGAGGATGCTGATCGTCTTGGCGCCCAGCGCCTTCAGGCCGCGCACCCCGGCCATCGGCGGCGTGACCACCGGCACGCCGGGCTTGGCGGCCTGCACCGCCGCCTCGATTTCGGCATCGCCGATCACGACGGAAGCTGAGGTGCAGGAATAGCAGATCGCATCGAGCGGCTCGTCGGGCAGGATCAGGGCCGCGGCCGCCGTGAGTGACGGCTGCATCTTGCGCAAATTGTCCGGCGTCGTCGGGTTGGCGTAGGGGATGCGCGCGACATAGACGCCGATACGATCGCTTGCCACCATGCGGTGAAAATCCGGTTCGCTCGTATGGTCGGTGGCAAGGATGATCAGGCCGACCCGCTTTTCCAGCGGACGCGCATCGAGCGCCGGCCGGGCCGGGCGCAGGCGGATTTCGGGTGCAGCGCTCATCGTTCGATCCGCCCATAACGGTGTTCCAGCCAGCGCAGCAGCACCACCGAGAACAGGCTGATGGCGAGGAAGAAGGCGCCGACCAAGGTGATCGGTTCGATATACCGATAATAGGTATTGGCGACGCTCTTGGCCTGGTTCATCAGTTCGAGCACGGTGATCGCCGACAGCAGCGGCGTCTCTTTGAACATGGCGATGAAATAATTGGCAAGCGCCGGGATCATCGGCGGGATCGCCTGCGGAATGATGATGTGCGTCCAGGTCTGGGTGGCGTTCAGATTGCAGGCCTTGGCCGCTTCCCACTGGCCGCGCGGAACATTATCGATGCCGGCGCGGTAGACCTCGGCCGTGTAAGTGCCGTAATGCAGCCCGAGACCGATGACGCCCGCGACAAGCGGCGGCAACAGGATGCCAAAATCCGGCAGCACGTAGAAGATGAAATAGAGCTGCACCAACAGCGGCGTGCCACGGATGAACTCGGCAAGGAAACCGACGGTGCGCGACAGAGCCCTGTTCGGCGACCGGCGCGCCAACGCGATGCCCAGCCCAACGATGGCCGCCAGCACCGAGCCGAGCAGCGTCGCCAGGATGGTGATCTTCACCCCCTCGATCAGCGTCGGCAGGATCTGCCGGACAAAATCCCAATCCCATTCCATTAGCAGGCCCGATCCATCATACGCGCACCCCGTCGAGGCCACGCGCCATGCGGCGTTCCAACGACCGCACGCCCCAGGAGATGAGCAGCGCCAGGACGAAATAGATGACGAGGATGGTGCTGAACGGCACCAGAGTATTGCCGGTCTGCGAGCGCACCACCTGCGCCTGGAAGGTCAGGTCGGCGAGCGAGATTAGCGAAACGACGGCGGTGGCCTTGAGCAATTCAATGGCGTTGTTGCCGAAGGTTGGCAGCATCACCAGAAGCGCCTGCGGCAGGATGATATGGCGCATGGCTTGCCAGCGGCCGAGATTGAGGGCGGTGCAGGCCTCATATTGTTCGCGGCCGATAGACTTGATGGCGCCACGCACCACTTCCGCCGCATAGGCGCCGACATTGAGGCCCAGCGCCAGCACCCCGGCCTGCAGCGGCGTCAGCGAAATGCCGGCAAAAGGCAGCACGAAATAAGCCCAGAACAGCTGCACGAAAATCGAGGTGCCGCGGAAGAACTCGATATAGGCGGTGGCCAGCGCGCGTAGCACGAAAAACCGCGACAGCCGCCCCAGCCCGGCAAGAAAGGCCATGACCAAGGCCAGCACCGACCCCATCAGCGTCAGCTCGATGGTGACAAGCGCTCCTTGCAATATCAGGCCGAAATAGCCGGACCATTGGGTCATTGGGCTAAGCGTTTCCTCGCTTGGTGATCATTGCAGAACGCCGGCGCCGCCCCTCATCCGCCTGCCGGCACCTTCTCCCCGTTATAGGGACGGGGAGAAGGGTGAAGCTCCAGCGTTGACGCCCCCCTCTCCCCGTTTTTGACGGGGAGAGGCTAGGGTGAGCGGCACTTTTTACTTCGCCGAGCAGAGCTTGTCGCGGCTCGTCGACATTGCCGCCGCCGCCGAGAAGCCGTAAGGCTCGATGATCTTGGCGAACTCGCCGGACTTCTTCAGTTTCGCCAGCTCGACATCATAGGCGTCGCGCAGCGCTTCGTCGCCCTTCTTGAAGGCCGCGCCGTCGCAATAGACCGGCGCACCGACCACCGGCGCGATGACTTCGAGGTTCGGATCATTGGCTTTCTTGACCAGGTCGTTGATCGACAGCACGGGCAGCGAATAAGCATCGATGCGGCCGTCCTGCAGCATCTTCAGGCCGCTCTGGCCGTCCGGCACGACGATGACGCGCTCGCGCGGCACACCTGCGGTGAGCGCCAGCTTCTCTTCAGTGCCGCCACCCGGCGCGCCGATCGTGGCGCTCGCGTCCTTCGCGACGTCCTCGTAGCTCTTGAAGCCCTTCGGGTTGCCCTTCTTCACCAGCATCGCCTCGGCGTCGCACAGCACCGGTTCCGAATAGGCGACCGCAGCACAACGTTCCGGCTTCATGAACAATCCGGCGGTGACGACGTCGAAACGGCCGGCCTGCAAGCCGGGGATCATGGCGCCATATTCCGAGATCGAGGCGACGATATCGTTGACGCCAAGGCGCTTGAAGATTTCACGGGCAACGTCAGGCGCCGCACCCGAAACCTTGCCGTCGGCAGCGACCGCCGTATAGGGCGGCTCGTTGGCGATGGCGACGCGGGCAAAGCCTTGCGCCTTGAGCTCTTCGAGCTTGCTGTTGTCGGCCGAGCCGGCCGTCGAGGCGGCCAGCACCGCCGTCAGCGTAATACCGGCGACGCCGGCCAAAATGGAAAATTTCTTCATTGTTCCCAACTCCTTGTTTGTCTGTCTTCTTGGCTTGCTTGAGGCGTCGCCGCCTCGCATGGCAGTCAGACCCGATGTCCGGCCGCAATGATCTTCTTCAGGAAACCTTGCGTGCGCTCCTGTTTGGGATGGCGGAAAATCTCGTCGGGCTTGCCCTCCTCGACTATTCTGCCGCGATCGAAGAACAGCACCCGGTCGGCGAAGTCATGGGCGAAACCCATCTCGTGGGTGACCAGCAGCATGGTCATGTCGGTCTCGGCGGCGAGCTTGCGCATGACGTTGAGCACCTCGTCGACGAGTTCCGGGTCGAGCGCCGAGGTGACCTCGTCGAACAGCATGATCTTCGGCGACAGCGCCAGCGCCCGCGCAATCGCGACGCGCTGCTTCTGGCCGCCTGAAAGCTGCGCCGGCATCGCCTTGGCCTTGTCGACCATGCCGACCATGTCGAGCAGTTCCATCGCCCGCTTTTCGGCGGCGGCCCGCGGCACGCCTTTGGTCAGCATCGGTGCCAGCGTCACATTGTCGATGACGCATTTGTGCGGAAACAGATTGAACAGTTGGAAGACCATGCCGATCTTCTGGCGCATCTTTGCCAAATGCCGTTCATCGGCCGTAAGCAGCCGGCCGTTGCGCTCCATGTGGTACAGCTGTTCGCCGTCGACTTGGATGTGGCCGCTGTCGATACGCTCCAGCGTCATCAGGATGCGCAGGATCGTCGTCTTGCCCGAACCCGACGGGCCGATCAGTGCCAGCTTCTCGCCGGGCATGACTTGCATCGAGAGGCCGTCCAGCACCTTGAAGGTGCCGAAGCTTTTCGAAATGCCGTCGATCTTGATGATGGGCGCCGACAATGAATTTCCCGTGCTGGAGAAGCTATGCCTTTAACGATGCGGATCGCGGCAAATCATGTCAATCAAGAAAATAATATCATGACAATATTTCGAACTCCGCACAATTCGCGCCATTCGCCGTCTAGATCGCAAGCAGGAGATGCTCGGGATCGCCGAGCAGAAGCTTGGTGACAACGCCGAGACCGGCACGCAGTTCCCCCTCCGTGGTCGAGCCCAGCGAAATCCGTACGGCTGGATGCCAAGGCATCTGCGAAATGCGAAACGACGTGCCGGGCGCGATCGCCACGCCCTGCAGGCGGGCCTGGGAAACAAAGCTTTCCTCACCGCGGTCATCGGGCAGTTGCAGCCAGACATGCAGCCCGTCGCGATGAGCGCGATAGTCCACTCCGGCAAGCACCTCGGCGGCTATGTCCAGACGCCGCCGCAAAGCCAGGCGCTGCCATCGCACGAGTTCCATCGCGGTGCCGTCGGTCACCCATTTGGTGGCGATCTCGGCCACCAACGGCGTCGCCATCCAGTTCGAGACGAGATGGCGATTGGCGACCGCGGCGACATAACGATCAGGCGCCGCGAGATAGCCGATGCGCAGGCCCGGCACCACGATCTTGGTAAAGGAGGTGACGTAGAGCGTGCGCTCGGGCGCGAAGGCGGCTACCGGCGGCGGCCTGTCCTCGACCAACGGGCCGAGGACGTCGTTTTCGATAATGGCGATGTCATGCCTGCGCGCAACGGCGGCAATCTGTTCGCGCCGGCCGGCATCCATCAGGGTAGCCGTAGGGTTGATCACCGACGGCTGCACGAACACGGCGCGGATGTCCGACAGCCGGCAGGCCTCGTCCAGCGCTTCCGGGATCAGCCCATTGTCGTCGATCGGCAAACCCTCGAGATTGAAGCCGAGATAACGCGCCAGCGGGATCAGCGTGTGGTGGCCGATCGCCTCGGTGGCGACGGTCGAACCGGGCGGCGCCACGCTCATCAGCGCCACCGTCATCCCTGCGGTGGCACCGTTGGTCAGGCTGATGTTCTGCGGCGACGCGTCGAGGCCACAGAGGCGTAGCCACTCGACACCCACCGCGCGGTGGCGCGGGAACACCATGTTCGGCCTGAATGACAGTGCCGAGCTCGACGGCAGGTTTTCGGCGAGCCAGCCCAGCGCCTGCCTCAGCCGCTCCAGATGCATCGGTTCGCAGACCGGCTTCAGGATGGAGAGATCGATGACCTCGCCCAGCCGCTCCGGCAGATAGGGCGGCTCCGGCTCGCGGCGCTGCGTCTGCACGAAGCTGCCGCGGCCGACCTCGCCGGACACCAGCCCGCGGCGGATCAGCTCCTCATAGGCGCGGCTGACCGTCTGCACGGAAAGTTGCAGGTCGTCAGCCAACTGCCGGTGCGTCGGCAACCGAGCGCCATTGGCCAGGCGCCCGTCATGGATGGCGCGCGCGAACTGGTCGGCGAGCGATTGATAGGCCGGCCGCCGGATAAGAGCGGGATCTGGTCGCCAAAATGTCATGACTTATTAGAGATCGAAATCAGTGCAATTGACAATCGAAATAATGCGCCGTCATGGTGTCCGGCACTAGAAGTGGACGATCATGGCTGCAGCGAAACTCGATCCGATCGACCTGAAAATCCTCGACGCCATCCAGCGCGACGGCCGCATCACCAAGCTGGCGTTGGCCGAGAAGGTCGGCCTGTCGCCGACGCCTTGCTGGATGCGGCTGCGCAAGCTGGAAAAAGCCGGCATCGTCTGCGGCTATCATGCCAGGATCGCCATGCGCGCCATCGCGCCGGTCGCTACCGTGCTGATGGAGGTGACGCTGGCTAGCCACCGCCAGGCCGATTTCGACCGTTTCGAGCGCGTCATCCGCGACATCCCCGAGATCGTCGCCTGCTGGTCTGTCGGCGGCGGCGTCGATTACCTGCTGAAGGTGATGGCGCGCGACATCGACGCCTATCAGCGGCTGGTCGACACTCTGCTCGAACGCGAGATCGGCATCGACCGCTATTTCACCTACATCGTCACCAAGACGGTGAAGGAGGAGAGTGTTCTGCCAGTGGCGGACCTGTTGCCGGCATCTTCCTGATACCGGAGAGATCGTCTGGCCGGGCAGGGCAATAGAGACAATCTCTCTACGTGCAGGCACGCAAACAGCCTCTCTGTTTGCGCGGCAGAGATAGTCTTGCGGCATCACCCGAACCGGGAGCCCGATGATGTCCGCACATTTTGCCCGCTCGCACCGCCATGAAGCACTTGATCGCCTCGCCGACCGGCGGCTGCTGCGCGAACTCGCCTATGTCGCTGGCCACTGGACGGCGAGCGAGACCGCGGAGAGTTTCGAGGTGACCGATCCGGCCACCGGATCCACCGTCGCTTTCGTTGCCGCGCTCGATGCCCGGCAGACCACATTGGCGATCGATGCGGCATCGCGCGCCTTTCCTGCCTGGCGCGCATTGCTGCCGCAGGAACGGTCGAAAATCTTGCGAAAATGGTTCGATCTGATCGTCGCCGCCAAAAATGACCTGGCCCTGCTGATGACGCTAGAGCAAGGCAAGCCGCTGAAGGAATCGCGCGGCGAGATCGACTATGCCGCCTCTTTTGTCGAATGGTATGCCGAGGAGGCCAAACGTCTCAACGCCGAAGGCGTCACCAGCCATCTGCCAAATGCCGAGATGGTGGTGCGACGCGAACCGCTTGGTGTCGTCGGCGTCGTCACGCCGTGGAATTTTCCCGCGGCCATGCTGACCCGCAAGGCGGCGGCCGCCCTCGCCGCCGGCTGCACCATCGTCGCGCATCCTTCCTCGGAAACGCCGCTGTCTGCACTGGCGTTGGCCGAGCTTGGCGAACGTGCCGGCCTGCCGGCTGGCGTGTTCAACGTCCTCTCCGGCAGGGCTTCGATCATCGTCGGGCGGATGTGCGAAGACCCGCGCGTTCGCGCCATGAGCTTCACCGGCTCGACCGAGATCGGCAGGCTGATCGCCGCGCAAAGTGCGCCGACGATGAAGCGTCTTGTGATGGAGCTTGGCGGTCATGCGCCTCTGATCGTCTTCGCCGACGCCGATCTCGACAAGGCTGTGACCATCGCCGTCGACGCTAAATTCGCGACCTCCGGCCAGGACTGCCTCGCCGCCAACCGCATCTATGTCCAGCGCCCGATCTACGACCGTTTTTGCGCCGCCTTCACCAAGCGCATCGAGACGTTGCGGACCGGCAATGGCCTGGCTGACGACACCGACATCGGGCCGTTGATGCACGAGCGCGGCGTCAAGAAGATCGAAGAGCAGGTCGCCGATGCGCTGGCTGGTGGCGCGCGCTGCCTCACCGGCGGTGGCCGCCATGTGGCTGGGCCGCTGTTCTACCAGCCGACCCTGCTCGCCGACGTTGGAGACGACGCGCTGATCATGCGCGAGGAGACCTTCGGTCCGGTTGCGGCCGTGACGCCTTTCGACAGCGAAGACGAAGTCGTCGCCCGCGCCAATGCGACAGAATACGGGCTCGTCGCCTATGTCGTCACTGAAAACGGCGGCCGGCAATTGCGCATGGGCCGCGCGCTCGACTATGGCATGGTCGCCATCAACCGCGTCAAGATCACCGGCGCGCCGGTCCCGTTCGGCGGCGTCAAGCAGTCCGGCATCGGTCGCGAGGGCTCGCGTCACGGGCTCGAAGCCTTTACCGATCTCAAATATCTCTGCCTGGACGTGGCCTAGAACCGCGCCCGACACTTTTCCTTAGGAGTAAAAAAGATGCTCGACCAGTCAAACGAACTCGCCGCCTGGGATCGCGATCACTTCTTCCATCCCTCGACCCATATGGGAACGCACGCGCGTGGCGAGAGCCCGACGCGGGTGATCGCCGGTGGCGAAGGCGTCACCATCTGGGACAATAACGGTCGCAAGAGCATCGATGCCTTCGCCGGGCTCTACTGCGTCAATGTCGGCTATGGCCGCCAGAAGATAGCCGACGCCATCGCCGCGCAGGCCAAGAACCTCGCCTATTACCACGCCTATGTCGGGCACGGCACCGAGGCATCGATCACGCTTTCCAAGATGATCATCGACCGCGCGCCGCAAGGCATGTCGAGGGTCTATTTCGGCCTCTCCGGTTCCGATGCCAACGAAACCAACATTAAGCTGATCTGGTACTACAACAATGTGCTCGGCCGGCCCGAGAAGAAGAAGATCATCTCGCGCTGGCGCGGTTATCACGGCTCCGGGATCATGACCGGATCGCTGACCGGCCTCGACCTGTTCCACAACGCCTTCGATCTGCCGCGTGCGCCGGTCCTGCACACCGAGGCGCCCTACTATTTCCGCCGCGCCGACCGCTCGCTGAGCGAGGAGCAGTTTTCGCAATACTGTGCCGACAAGCTCGAGGAGATGATTCTCGCCGAAGGGCCGGAGACGGTCGCCGCGTTCATCGGTGAGCCTATCCTCGGCACCGGCGGCATCGTGCCGCCGCCGGCCGGCTACTGGGAGAAGATCCAGGCGGTGCTGAAGAAGTACGACGTGCTTCTGGTTGCCGACGAGGTCGTCACCGGCTTCGGCCGGCTGGGCACCATGTTCGGCTCCGACCACTACGGCATCAAGCCCGACCTGATCACCATCGCCAAGGGCCTGACCTCGGCCTATGCGCCGCTCTCCGGCGTCATAGTCTCAGACAAGGTCTGGCAGGTGCTCGTCCAAGGCTCCGACAAGCTCGGCTCGCTCGGCCATGGCTGGACCTATTCGGCGCACCCGATCTGCGTCGCCGCCGGCGTCGCCAACCTGGAACTGATCGACGAGATGGACCTGGTGCGGAACGCCGGCGAGACCGGCGCCTATCTCCGCGCCGAGCTGACGAAAGCCGTCGGCGGCCACAAAAACGTCGGCGAGGTGCGCGGCGACGGCATGCTGGCGGCGATCGAGTTCGTCGCCGACCGGGACGACCGCGTATTCTTCGACGCCTCGCAAAAGATCGGACCGCAGGTCGCGACCGCGCTTGCGGCAAGCGGCGTCATCGGCCGCGCCATGCCGCAGGGCGACATTCTCGGTTTCGCGCCGCCGCTCTGCCTGACGCGGGAAGAGGCTGATATCGTCGTGTCGAAGACGGCCGACGCGGTGAAGAGCGTGTTTGCAAACATCTGAAGAGCCGACATGAATGCCATGACCAAAACCCTCCCCGCCACCATGGCCGCCGTGCAGCTGATCGGGCACGGCGGGCCGGAAAAGCTCGTCTATCGCACCGACGTGAAAGTGCCCTCGCCCGCCCGGGGCGAGGTGCTGGTCAAGGTCACCGCTTGCGGCATGAACAACACCGATGTCTGGGTGCGCCAGGGCGCCTATGGCACGGAGGAGGATGCCGCCGCTGTGTCGACCTGGCGTCGTCAGGGCAATACGCTGAGCTTCCCGCGCATCCAGGGCACCGACACGGTCGGCAACATCATTGCCGTCGGCGACGGCGTCTCGCCGGCCCGCATCGGCGAGCGGGTGATGGTCGATTTCTCCATCTACAATCGCGACGACGATTCACTCGCCGACATCGACTATATGGGCCATGGCCGCGACGGCGGCTATGCCGAATACCAGGCAGTACCGTCCGAAAACGCCCATGTCGTCGACACCGATCTGAGCGATGTCGAGCTTGCCACTTTCTGCTGCGCCTATCTCACCGGCGAGCAGATGTTGGAACGCGCCGCATTGAAAGCCGGCGAGCGTGTGCTTGTCACCGGCGCCTCTGGCGGCGTCGGCTCCGGCATCGTGCAGCTGGCGCGGGCGCGCGGCGCCATTCCCTATGCGGTTGCCGGCAAGGGCAAGGAACAGGCCGTGCGTGAGATCGGCGCCGAGGCGGTGATCACCCGTGGCGTTGCCGATCTGCCGGCCGCCGTCAGCGCGGCGACCGGCGGGCGGCCAATCGATGTGGTCGCCGACCTGGTCGGCGGCGCCATCTTCAATGACCTCTTGCGCATCTTGAGGCCCGAAGGCCGCTACACCACGGCCGGCGCGATCGCCGGCCCGGTCGTCCAGCTCGACCTGCGCACCATGTACCTGAAACAGCTCCAACTGCATGGCTCGAGCCAGGGCACGCGGGCGGATTTCCGCCGCATAGTGCGCTACATCGAGGACAAGAAAATCCGGCCGCTGGTCGGCGGCGTCTACAAGCTGTCCGATTTCCATCGCGCCCAGGCGGATTTCATCGCCAAGGATTTCGTCGGCAAGCTGGTGGTCGTTCCGGATGCGGCCGCCAAAATAGCGCGTCGACCACAAACGCCTATGACAGGCTCGGGCCGTTCGTGGACGCGGTGAGGTCGAGCGCCACATCCAAGCAGCGTTTTCGTGATGGCTTTGTTTATCTGAATGAGCAAAACCCATTCTGATTTGGCTGCACGCCGGCAACAAGGATTCCTGACCTCTCCTGCGGCGTTATAAGGTTTTCGCGATTTTCTTATAACCCCCGCTTGCGTCCCTTGAGGTCATGGCGCTATAAGAGAACCGCATTTTTCTTATAACCGGAGCCGCCCGACATGAAGACGGTCGACCTCGTTTACCGCACGATGTATGCGGAACTCGTCCAGCGATCCTTGGACGCAGCCTTCGAAACGGATTTCCCTACGACGGGCAATCTCGTCAAGGTGCCCGTCAAGGGCAAGGTATACTGGTATTTCGAGGAAACGCAGCCGACGAAGACGCGACGGTATGTCGGGCCTGACAGCGATCCCGAGATTGCAAAACGCGTTGAATCCTTCCGTCAGATCAAGGACGACCTCCGCGCCCGCAGGAAGCTGGTATCCACGCTCGTGCGCGAGGCAGGGCTGACAGAACCCGAAAGGTTCACCGGGGATGTCGTCGAGGCGCTGGGGAAGGCTGGCATCTTCCGCTTGCGCGGCGTCCTGGTCGGCACAGTCGCCTTTCAGTCCTACGCGGGCTATCTGGGCGTGAAGCTGCCCGGTGCAGCGTTGCAGACGGGCGATGCAGACTTCGCCCTATTCCATTCCGTGTCGGCCGCGGTCGAGGACAGCCTGCCGCCCATCCTCGAAATCTTGAGGGAGATCGACCCAACCTTCAGGGAAATCCCTCACAGATCAGATCCCGAACACGCGACGCAATTCGAGAACGCAGTCCGATACAAGGTCGAGTTCCTTACACCGAACACGGGCAGCGATGACTACGCCGATCATGCAACCTCGATGCCGTCTTTGGGCGGTGCATCCGCGCAGCCTCTTCGGATTCTCGATTTCCTGATCCACGAACCAATCAGAACTGTGCTGCTGCATCGATCGGGAGTGCCTGTCGTGGTACCGTCGCCCGGACGATATGCGGTTCACAAGCTGATTGTTGCCTCGCGCCGACAGAACAACGCAAACGGCGTGGGCAAGCGGGAAAAGGATGTCCGCCAGGCAGCACTTCTGGTCGAGGCACTGGAAGCTACCCGTCGCCAGGACGATCTCGCCATCGCGTTTTCGGAAGCGTGGGACAGGGGGAAACATTGGCGTGAAGCGATACAAAAAGGACTTGGCTTGATTCCCCAGAAACAGCGTGGCGACGTCGAGGCGACGATCGTCAACGCACTTTCAGGAATCGGCGAGGAACTGGAAGGATTCAGCGGCTCATCTGCGAAAACAAAGCACGGAGACTAAACGGCAGCAACGGGTGTGGAGGGTAACCTTCTGCCAGCCGTCGCCGAGGCGTTTTTGTTTTCAGGTTTCAAAATCGACTTTGCCTATTCAGCTCTGCGATCGGACCTGCTTGGCGGCAGCCTCGAGCGACCGTTCAAACGCGTCGATCACCTGGTCGACCTGCGGCTCGGTGATGATCAGCGGCGGGCAGAAAGCCAGCGCATCGCCCATATTGCGCGAGATGACGCCGTTCTGCTGCATGAAGCCGTTGACGAGTCCGCCCAAGGCACCAACCGTGCCCCACGGCGTCTTGTTCGCCTTGTCGCTGACCAGCTCGACCGCCGCGATCAGGCCGACGCCGCGCACCTCGCCGACAAGCGGGTGCGAAGCGAGCGTGCGCAGCCGCTTCTGCAAATGCGCGCCGACCGCACGCGCATTGCCGACAAGGTCGCGCTCCTCGATCAGCTTCAGGTTCTCGAGCGCGACCGCTGCCGCAACAGGATGGCCGCCGCCGGTGAAGCCGTGGCCGAAGGTGCCGATACGGTTGCTTTCGTCGGCGATCGGCTCAAATACCTTCTCGTTGATCAGCAGGGCCGAGATCGGCAGGTAGGACGAAGAGATCTGCTTCGACAGCACCATGATGTCGGGCCTGATGCCGAAGGTCTGCGAGCCGAACATCTCACCTGTTCGGCCAAAGCCGCAGATCACCTCGTCGGCGATGAGCAGGATGTCGTATCTCCATAGCACCGCCTGTATCTTCTCCCAGTAGCCGGCCGGCGGAACGATGACGCCGCCGGCGCCCATGATCGGTTCGCCGAAAAAGGCGGCGATGGTTTCCGGTCCTTCGGCGAGGATCAGCTTTTCCAGCTCGTCGGCAAGCCGCGTCGAAAACAGCTCTTCGCTTTCACCCGGCAGCGCCTCGCGCCAATGGTGCGGCGTCGAGGTGTGCAGCACATTGGCGATCGGCAGATCGAACGAAGTGTGGTTGTTGGGCAGTCCGGTCAGGCTCGCCGAGGCGATGGTGACGCCGTGATAGCCCTTCTTGCGGCTGATGATCTTCTTGCGCGCCGGCTGGCCGAGCGCATTCGACCGGTACCAGATCATCTTCATGGCCGTATCGTTGGCCTCGGAGCCGGAATTGGTGAAATACGCCTTGCTCATCGGTACCGGCGCCATCTGCACCAGTCTCTCGGCGAGATCGATCAGCGGCGAATGCGATTTGGAGCCGAAATCGTGATAGTAAGGCAGCTTCGACATTTGCCGTACTGCCGCATCGACCAGCCGCTTCTCCGAAAAGCCGACCGCGACGCTCCAGAGCCCCGCCATCGCCTCGATATAGCGGTTGCCGGCAAGGTCCTCGACATAGATGCCGTCGCCCTTCTCGATGACGAGCGGCCCCGACTCCTGATGCTTGCGCGCATTCGTATAGCCATGCATGTGAAAGCTTATGTCGCGGGCTTCGGGTGAATTCGGTCTTGCGTCCATGACGGCTCCTGTGCTGCACGCGGAACAGTCCTGCCGCCGGTCCGGCTCAGCAGGTCCCCGTGCGTTATGCCGTTTGATGCATCTTTCTCGAACGGTATAGTGTCAAGCGCTTTCGACAGGGCCAGCGGATGGATGGACGCATGCAGAACTTCGGCTTGACCTAACCGTGGACCATGTCGACTGCATTGTCGCCGGCGCCGGCGTTGTTGGCCTGGCGATCGCGCGAGAGATGGCGCAGCGCGGCATCGATACGCTGGTCCTGGAAGCCGAGAGCGCTATCGGCACCGGGACAAGTTCGCGCAATTCCGAGGTCATCCATGCCGGCCTCCACTATCCGGTTGGATCGCTGAAAGCCCGGTTCTGCGTGGCCGGCCGGGAAAGACTCTATCGCTATTGCGAGGAGCGGGCGATCCCGCACGCGCGCTGCGGGAAGGTCATCGTTGCCACAAATGCCGAACAGGAGCCGGTGCTCGCCTCAATCCGGGCCAATGCACGCGCTTGCGGCGCCGGCGACCTGTTGCGCTTGAGCGATGCCGAGGCGCATACGCTGGAGCCCAGCCTTAAGTGCACGGCGGCGCTGCTGTCGCCCGCCACCGGCATCATCGACAGCCATGCCCTGATGCTCGCCCTGTTGGGCGACGCCGAGGAGCACGGGGCGGCACTTAGTCTCAACACGCGCATCGCCTCCGGCCGCATCGAAGCAGGCCGCGTCGTGCTCGAGACGGTGGACGCTGCCGGCGGCGAGCGCTTCGAGATCGCCACTCCGCGTTTCGTCAATGCCGCCGGGCTTGGCGCGGCAGCACTTGCAGGTTCGCTTGAAGGGCTCAATCAGCAATTCGTGCCAAAGCTCCATTATGCCAAGGGCAATTATTTTTCGGTGGCCGGCCGGGCGCCCTTCTCGCGATTGGTCTATCCGGTGCCCGAACCCGGCGGGCTCGGTGTTCATCTGACGCTCGATCTCGACGGCGTCGCCCGCTTCGGGCCGGACGTCGAATGGACCGATCAACTCGACTATCGCGTCGACCCGGCTCGTGGCGAGCGCTTCTACAGCGAGATCCGCAAATACTGGCCGGACCTGGCCGATGGCAGCCTGCAACCCGCTTACAGCGGCATCCGGCCAAAACTGTCCGGTCCCGGTGAGGCCAATGCCGACTTCGTCGTCCAGGACGTGGCGGTGCACGGCGTGGATAGCCTGGTCAATCTGTTCGGCATCGAAAGCCCCGGCCTGACCTCCTGCCTGACGATTGCCGACCATGTCGCGCAGTGCCTCGCGCCGAAGTTGTAGCGTGCGGCGCCACGCGCCATGATCTGCACTGTATCAAGGCGCATTGCGTGAACTTTCAGACGCAAGTCGCCTATGAGGCACATCGCGCACTTGCAGCCCGCTCCGCGCTCTGATTCCCTGCATTCTGGGCTGTCCTGATTCGCACTGCCCGGTTCAGAGTTTTCGCAGTGCGCCCGGGACAAGCTTCCAGCGACCACTCGGCGTATCCAGGGAGAACGGCAATGAACACCGCGACGAGGCCGGTAATCTCGGAGATGAGGCCCAAGATCACCGTCGTCGGGGTCGGCGGCGGCGGCGGCAACGCCGTCAACAACATGATCGCCGAAGGCCTGCAGGGTGCGGAATTCATCGTCGCCAACACCGATGCCCAGGCCCTTGCCATGTCGAAGGCAACGAGGCTGATCCAGTTGGGCGCTCATATCACGGAAGGTCTCGGCGCCGGGTCCCTGCCCGAGGTCGGCCGTGCCGCGGCCGTGGAATCCATCGACGAGATCATGGATCACCTTGCTGGAACGCACATGTGCTTCGTGACCGCCGGCATGGGAGGCGGAACCGGCACCGGTGCCGCGCCTGTTATAGCGCAGGCAGCGCGGGCAGCTGGAATACTGACCGTCGCAGTCGTTACCAAGCCATTTGTCTTCGAAGGCAGGCGCCGCATGTACGCTGCCGATGAGGGCATCGAGCGCCTGCGCGAAAGCGCCGATACCGTCATCGTCATTCCCAACCAGAACCTGTTCAGGATCGCCGACGCCAGAACCACGTTCGCCGACGCCTTCGCCATGGCCGACCAGGTCCTCTATGCGGGTGTCGGCTGCATCACCGATCTGATCGTCAAGGAAGGCCTGATCAATCTCGACTTCGCCGATGTGAAGTCGGTGATGCGCGACATGGGCCGCGCCATGATGGGGACCGGCGAGGCCGCCGGAGAAGGCCGCGCCAAGAAGGCGGCGGAAGCGGCAATCGCCAACCCGCTGCTCGACGAAGCTTCGATGATGGGCGCCAAAGGCGTCCTTGTCTCGATATCGGGCGGCATGGACATGACGCTGTTCGAGGTCGACGAAGCCGCTACCCGCATCCGCGAGGAGGTCGACAACGATGCCGACATCATCGTCGGCGCCATCTTCGACAAGGCACTCGCCGGAAAATTCAGGGTGTCGGTCGTGGCGACCGGCTTGCGGCGTGGCCTGGAGATTCCACTGCTTGCCGAACCGGAAGTTCGCATGAACTGAACGCGTATCGCTGCAACTCGCTCAGCCGACTGCCAGCCTCGCGTCACCAGGGCCGCGCGCCGTCGATGACTTCCATGGCGCGTACAGCAAAACAGCCGGCCAGCGGTGCCACATCCGCCGCATCGGCCGCAACCGCGCTGCCGGCCAGCACGCGGTCGGCGATGCCGACGAAGATCACGGCAAAGCGGAACATGGCAAACACCAGATGGAACCGCTGCAGCGGCGCCGTCGGCACGGCGTGGGCGAAGTAATGATCGAGGAATTCGCGCTGTGTCGGAATCCCGAGGGCTGCCTGATCAAGCCCGAGGATGCCGCCATATTCGTCCGATGAGGAATGCCAGGGCATCGAGCAGAAGCCGAGATCAGCAAGCGGATGGCCGAGGGTCGATAACTCCCAGTCGAGTATGCCGATGACCTCGGGCCGCTCGGGGTGAAAGATGAGATTGCCGAGACGGAAATCGCCATGCGCGATCGAAACGTGGCCATCATCTGGCGGAAGATGTCGCGGCAGCCATTCGGCGACGGCTTCGAGCGCGGCAATGCGCTCGCTCGGCGACTCCCGCAACTGTCTGGTCCAGCGCGCGATCTGTCGCTCAAAATAGTTCCCGGGACGGCCATAGTCGCCGAGCCCAACCTCTTCCGGCCGGACGGCGTGCAGCTTTGCCAGCGCCTCGGCCATGCCGAAATAGATGCCGCGCCGCTCGTCCGGCGTCAGTCCCGGCAACGCGCCATCGTGGAACACCCGGCCGTCGAGCCGCTGCATCAGATAGAACGGCGTGCCGAGCGGCTCGTCGCCGTCGTGATAGAGCACCGGCCGCGGCACCGGCACCTTTGTCGATGCTAGCGCCTCGATCACACGGTACTCGCGATCGACCGCATGAGCGCCGCGCAGGATCGGTCCCGGAGGTTTCTTGCGCAGAACCATGCGGCGGCCGCCATAGTCGACGAAATAGGTCGGGTTGGATTGGCCGCCGACGATCCGCTCAAGCGACATTTGGCCATCGCCAAAATGCGCTCTCAGAAAATCCTCCAGGCGTACTGGATCGAAATCCATCCTCATTGCCGGCTCAGCGGTTCCCGCCGCGACCTGTTTCGTCTTGTCTGCCGGCTTCGACATGCCAGCGCCAGAAGCCCGCACCTTCCTCGTTGAGAAAGCGGTTGAGCACCATCTTGTGGACCTCGTCGGCGCCGTCGACCAGGCGAGCCTGGCGGGCGTAGCGGTAGATCCATTCGAGTACAGTGTCTTTCGAATAGCCGCGGGCGCCGTTGATCTGGATCGCCACGTCGGCGGCGTCATGCAGCACGTTGGCGACCTGGATCTTGGCCATGGAGACCTCCTTGCGGGCAAAGCCGCCGCGATCGAGCTCCCAGGCCGCCTTCATCACCAGCAGCCGCCCGATCTCGATGCGCATGGCAAGGTCGCCGAGCATCAGCTGGGTACTCTCACGGTCGGCCAAAAGCTGCCCGAAACCGCTACGCTCGGCGGCATAGGCGCGCGCGATTTCGATGCAGCGCTTGGCAACGCCAAGCCAGCGCATGCAATGGGTAAGCCGCGCCGGACCGAGCCGGACCTGTGTAACCATGAGGCCGCTGCCTTCGCCGGCAAGCACATCCTCGACCGGGACTTCAAGACCGTCGAATTCCAGCTCGCAATGGCCGCCATGTTCTTCCGGTCCCATGATCTCGATGCGCCGCAGGATCCGCCAGCCCGGCTGATCCTTGTGGAACAGCAAGGCCGAAAGGCCGTGACGCGGATCGTCCGAAGTGCGCGCTACGAGAATGAAGTGGCTCGCCTCTTGCGCGCCGGTGATAAACCATTTGCGGCCTTTGACGACATATCTGTCGCCACGCCGTTCGGCTCTGGTCATGATCATCGAGGGGTCGGAGCCGCCGCCCGGATGCGGCTCCGTCATTGCGAAAGCCGAACGCACCTTGCCCTCGACGATCGGCTTCAGCCATCTTTGCTTCTGCTCCGGCGTTCCCAATCGTTCCAGCACCATCATGTTGCCGTCGTCGGGGGCCGCGGAATTGAACACGACCGGACCGAAGATCGAGCGGTTCATCTCTTCATAGCAGACGGCCATATCCACCTTGGAAAGGCCGGCCCCGCCGGTCTCGGGTTTGAGCTGCAGGCACCACAGGCCGGCTGCTTTCGCCTTGCCCCGCAGCGTTTCAAGCAGCGGCAGCGCAATATTGCCATGGCCGTCATAGCAAGCCTTGTCAGCCTCGAGCGGCAGGATTTCGCGCTCGACGAAATCGGCGATCCGGCTGCGGAAGGCCTCGGTTCGGACGGAAATGTCGAAATTCATGGCGCTCACAAGGATGAAACGAGATGCCGCCATCGGCTCCGATGGTCGCGCCGGTAGTGTAACTGCCGTCGTTGAATGGGAGCAACAGCAGTTCGCCGGCCGTTCCTTGCGCACGTCAAAGCGCCGGTTCGATATGGATCGATGCCGGCGTGCTGCCGATGGCGGTCGAATTCCAGGATCAAAGAGTACTCAGGTTTCGTATGGCTAACGTCCGCGACAATGCTCAGATCAATTCGAGGACAGCGCAGCCATAGCCGTCCAGCGTCAACACTCCGGAGACAGGTCCTTCGCTATCGAGCAGGTTGCTGCCGAAGGGAACGCCGGTTACCGTAACGGGCGTGTCTTTGACGTTTTGCACGAACAGCAGCCGGCGTTCGTCATTCTCGCGCATCGTGACCTCGACGCCGTCCGGCAGATCCGGAACCAGAGGCTCCACATTCGCATCCACGAAAGTGCGCGTAGCGAGTTGAGCTGTCAGCTCCGGGGTTAGATAAGTGCCGACATAGAGCACACGGCCCTTGCCGACGGCGCGGGAGGTAATTGCAGGCGTTCCCGCCGCATAGCGGTTCGACCAAACCCCTACAATTTCGACTTCCGGTTCGACTGCGAGGTTCTCATAGAAATAACCGGCATCGAACTCGTGGTTTCCGACGGTAAAACGACGGATACGGCGGCTGGATTCGGCCGGTCTGTCGGGAGGAATGACGAGCCCGCCGGAGCGCGACATGGTATTGAACAGGCCATTGGCCCCAGGTGCCGCCAGCCGCCCGAAATCCTCGACGCGAACGCCGGTCAGCTTCGACAGCGACTGGCCCGGCGCTGTCTCGCGGATGACGTGGTTGTTTTCGTCGCGGGTTCCCGTGCGCGCGCCGATGATGACGGTACCGCCATTTTCGGCAAAGGCTTGCAGCCGCCCGGTCCAGCTGTCCTTCCAGATCACCCAATGCGGCACGTAGAACACCTTGAGCTTCGACAGATCGTCTTCCGGGTGGATGAAGCCGCAGGCGATGCCGCGGTCATAGCAATACTGATGCAGCAAGGTTGCGTCATCCTGCGGACTTGGCAGGCCGATGGGGAAGGTCTTGTGGGCTTCCTGATTGTCGAAGTCCGAGCCGGCGATGCCGACATCCATCCGCACATGGGTGCCCAGGATCTTGTCTTTAAGCGCCGTCATCTCGGTGGCGAACTGCCTGGCTTCGTCATAGCGGCGGCGAGCGACATCATCGTGATCGATGATGCCCATCCAGTATATCTCGGCGCCGAAATGCGCGGGGCGCCAGCGGAAGAACATGATCCCATCGGCGCCACGCGCAACCGACGACATCGCCATGCGTCGCATTTCGCCCGGCTCCGGCGTCAGCGTGCAGAAGCCCGGCTGGGCGCCAAAGCCCGACTGTTGTTCCGGCACTATGTAGTTGCCGGAAAATCCCCTGCAGATGTCGAGATGCAGCGCCTGGATCTTGGCGTGATTGCCGAGGCGAAAGAACTCGTCATAGAGGAACGGATAGATGTCGTAGCCGACGAAGTCGAGATCGGTGGAGAATTGGCCGCGAAAGTCGATGTCACGCAATCCGCCGAGATTGTGGAAGATGAACCAACCGGCATTCGCTTTTCTCAGGATCTCGACCTGGTCGTGCTGGAACCGTGCTGTCGAAAAGGCGAGAAAACGGTGGTAGTCCTGGAGGTGACCGGGACCGGGAAAGGACGGTGAGAATTCCAGCGGGAAGACAATTTCGCTGAAATCGCCGTAAGCCGTCGCCCAGAAGTCGCCACCCCAGGCGAAGTTCAGCCTGTCTATCGTCTGGTAGGTTTCCTGGAGATAAGCCTGGAATTCCTTCAATGCCGACGGCGAGTAGGATTCCGGCATGCTGGTGTTGAGTTCGTTGTCGGTCTGCCAGCCAATGACATTTGCGTTGTCGCGGTAGTGGTCCACCATCGCCCTGGTAATCTTGCGGCTATAGTCGCGAAACACCGGGCTGCTGGTGTCGGCATACTGGCGCGAGCCGTGGCCCATCGACCGGCCATTTCCATCAAGCCGCAGGATTTCCGGATGCTTTGCGGTCAGCCAGCGCGGCGGGGTGGCGGTCGGCGTGCACAGGATCGTGTTGACGCCGTGACGCGCGAGGCCCTCGATTGCCCGGTCGAACAGGTCGAAATCGAAGGTGCCTTCACGCGGTTCGAAAATGTGCCAGGCGAATTCGCCGAGGCGGGCGACGTTGAAGCCGGCCTCGGCCATGCGCCGGGCGTCGTTGTCCCAGTAACTCTCGTCCACATGTTCGGGGTAGTGCGGCGCGCCGACCAGAAAGCGGTCGGTCTGGATCGTGCGCCAGACCGACAGGGCGCGGCCTCTTGAAGTCTTGTTCACGAAGGATACTCCTGCAGATCAGTCGGTGATGGTGGATTTGCGGGCACTGATTGTCCGCTCATCGACAGAGGAAAAGAGATAGACGTCACGCGGCTCGACCTTGAAGCCGACGGTCGCATCGGCAGCGACGGCACTCGCATGGCCGATCTGGACGGTGACGTTGCCGCTGCCGCTTTCAGAACTGACGCATTGCAGCGGGCCGGCGTCGGCATAGAGGATGGTCTCGCGGCCGAGATGCTCGACCAGCCGCACCCGTGCGGCAAAACTCGCTGTCCCTTCCGCGGCCAAGCTGATGCTCTCGGGCCGAATCCCCATCGTCACCCTATCGCCGACCTGTACGGATGCCGCTTCCGTCAGTTCGACAGTCAAAGGAGAAAGACCGGCGGTCGACAGCGTGGCGGCGCCGCCGGAGACAGCGGCGACGGTCACTTCGAAAAAATTCATCCGGGGTGCGCCGAGGAAGCCCGCGACGAAAAGGTTGGCCGGATTGCGATAGAGTTCGAGCGGAGCGCCCACCTGCTCGACCGAGCCGCGATTGAGCACGACGATACGGCTCGCCATTGTCATCGCCTCGGTCTGGTCGTGCGTGACATAGACCATGGTGGCGCCGAGCCTGGCGTGCAGATCGGAAAGCTCGACGCGCATCTGCGTGCGCAGCGCTGCGTCGAGGTTGGACAATGGTTCGTCGAACAGGAACACGTCGGGCGAGCGGGTTATGGCACGGCCGATCGCCACACGCTGACGCTGGCCGCCGGAAAGCTGTTTCGGCCGCTTGTCGAGCTGGTCGGTAATGCGAAGGATCTTGGCGGCTCGCAGCACGGCGGCATCGATCTCGGCCTTGGGGCGATGCGCCATGCGCAGGCCGAAACCCATGTTCTCGGCGACGGTCATATGCGGGTAAAGCGCATAGGACTGGAAGACCATGGCAATGCCGCGCTCACCCGGCTCGGTGGTGGTGACATCACGGCCGTTGATCAGAATCTTACCGGTCGAGACGGTTTCAAGCCCGGCGATGATCTTCAACAGCGTTGACTTGCCACAGCCGGACGGCCCGACGGTGACAATGAACTCGCCCTGTTCGACGCTGAGATCGATGCCGCGCAGCGCGTGGTAGCTGCCATAATTCTTTTGTATCTGCCGGAGTTCAAGACTGGTCATGGAGCCCTGCTTGCGAAATCAGTTTCGGATCGGGTGGGCGACGCCTTGAAGCCATGGTCGCTCATCCCTTGACCGCTCCCATGGTGAGGCCGGTGATGAAGTGCTTCTGCATTAGGAAGAACATGGCAACCGGCGGCAAAGCCACGACGATGGTGCCGGCCGAGATCAGGTTCCAGGCCGAAACCCATTCGCCGCGCAGGTTGGCCAGGCCAGCGGTTACCGGTTTGACGGTATCGCTGATGGTGAGCACGACCGCCCAGAAATAATCGTTCCAGATGAAGGTGAAGAGCAGGATCGCCAGCGCCGCAAGAGCCGGCCGCACCAGCGGCACCACGACATGTACCAATGTCTGAAACGGTGTCGCGCCCTCGGCCCTGGCGGCCTGAAACAGTTCTCCCGGCAACGCGGCGATGAAGTTGCGCATGAACAGTGTCGCAAACCCGGTCTGGAACGCGATGTGGAAGATGATCAGGGCCGCCATCGTGTCGTAGAGGTTGAGCCGCACCATGAGATCGCGCACCGGGATCATCATGATCTGGTGCGGCAGGAAGTTTCCGCCGACGAACAGGGCGAAGACGAGCATATTGCCGCGAAACCGGTAACGGGCGAGCACGAACCCAGCGAGCGTGCTCAAGATGAGAACGCCCATCACCGAGGGGATTGTGATCGTCAGGCTGTTGAGGAAGTAGCGGGCCATCGGCGTCTGGGTGAAGACCGCCGTGTAGTTGTCGACCAGGCCGAATTGGGTCGGCCAGCCCCACAGATTGCCGCCCATGACATCCTGCGTAGAGCGGAACGAGGTAAGAACGATGGCAAAGAGCGGCGCCAGCCAGACAATCAGGATGCCGACCACCAGCACGACATAGAGGCCACGCTGCCAAATAGCAGTTTCGGGAATCGGGCGGGGAAACATCAGCCGCCTCTTTCATCGGCGCGGATCATCCGCGTCAGGTACCAGGCGATGAAGACCGCCATGATCACGAACAGCACCGAGGCAATGGCCGCGCCATAGCCGAAGCGGTAGGAAAATATGGACTGCTCGAACATCTGATAGGCAAGCACCTCGGACGAACCGAAGGGGCCGCCGCTGGTCATCACCGAGACCATGTCGAAGGAACGCAGTGCGCCGACGACAGTGACGGCGATGGCGATAAAGGTGACCTGCGTCAGCTGCGGCAACACGATGTGGCGCAGCATGTTCCAGCCCCTGGCGCCGTCGACCCGCCCGGCGCCGATCAGGTCCTCGCTGAGATTGTTGAGGCCGGCGAGATAGAGCACCATGCAGAAGGCGATCTGCGGCCACAACGCTGCGATCACGACGGCGAAGGTGACGAAATTTTCATCCGACAGCACTGCCGGGGCGGTCGCGCCGAAGGTGCGGAAGATCAGGGCGAGAAGTCCGAATTCCGGCGTATAGACCCAGGTGAAGACCACGCCGACGGCAACCGAAGCCAGCACCAGCGGAATGAAGAACAGCGATTTGAGCAGGCGCATGCCGCGGATTTTCTGGTTGACGAGCAGCGCGATGGCGAGGCCGAGCGGCGGCGCCAGCATGAACATCACCAGCCAGATCAGATTGTTCTTCAGCGAAACATAGAACTGCGGGTCGGCGAACAGTTCGCGGTAGTTGCCAAGGCCGATCCAGACCATCGGGCTGAATCCGTCCCATTCGTGCAGGCTGATCCATAGGCTCTCGACCGCAGAGGCCAGAATGACGACGGAAAACAGCACAGCGGCTGGCAGGATCAGAAGTGTCGGTGTCAGCCACCAGCGATGGCGGCGCCAAAGCTTCGTCATTTTGGGAGACCTCATTCACGGAATGCATCGGGGAGCAGAGCACGAACCCCGCTCCCCTCCGCTGGGAGGCGCTAGATCTTGAAGATCCGGCGACGGGTTCCCTCGAGACGCTGAAGAATGGCGTCCCGGCGCTCCGGCTTGGCCATGAATTCCTGGAAGCCGACCAGGCCGGCCTGGGCCATGTCGGGATCAGTATCGCGGTCGTAATATTGCGACGTGCCGGCCACCGTCTTCAGGCTTTCCACAGCCGCGTTGACCAGCGGGTCCTTGCTGGCCGGAAGGTCGTTGCGCGGCGGGACGTTGCCGCCGGGTTCCAGATAGGGGCCGAAATTTTCCGGCTGGTAGAAGAAGGCGAGGAACTCGCGAGCACCCGCCTTGTTCTTGGCGTTGGCCGGGATGTGGACCGAATTGACCGAGAATTCTTCGTAGCGGTCGAGGGCGCCGTCAATCTTCGGGAAAGGGGCGAATGTCAGCTGCTCGAGATCCTGCTCAGGGAAAGTAGCTTTCACGAAGGCACCGAGGTTCATCATGCCGGCCTTCTTCTGGGCGAGGAAGGCGCCGGCCTCCTGCCAGCCGAACGACGTCTGATCCGGGGTGAAGAAACCCTGCTTGATCAGCTCTTCCCAGTGGTCGAAAACAGGCGTCAGCGCCGGGTCGGTGTAAGCCATCTTGCCGTTCATCAAGGCAAAATGCTTGTCGAGACCGTTGATCCGCAGGTTCATCTGGTCGAACCATCCGGCCGCCGGCCAGAGTTCCTTGGTGCCGATGCTGACGGGAATAAGGCCGGCAGCCTTGGACTTCTGGCCGTAAGCAAGGAATTCGTCCCAGGTCGCCGGCACCGTCAGTCCGTGCTCGGCAAAGACGTCCTTGCGATAGAACATGCCCCACATCGTGCCGCCAGTCGGCAGGCCATACTGCTTGCCGTCGACAGTGACGGCACCGGTCGTGGCACCCAGCACGTCCTTGTACTTTTCCTTCTCGAACAGATCCGAGATGTCGTCGAACAGGCCGCGGGTGACGAAGGCGCGCATGCGGTTTCCGGAGAACCAGAAGCAGACATCCGGCGCGCCGGCGACAAGGTAGTTGCGGATCGCGGTCTTGTGGGCCTCGTGATCCATATTGTTGATCACAACCTTGGTGCCGGACTGCTTCTCGAAATCGGCCGCGATGCGCCGCAAGATCCGCAGGGCATCGGCATTGTTTTCGTCTGAAATGATGGTGACTTCGCTCGACTGGCTGAGTGCCGGCATCGGGAAGCCCGCGAGAGCTCCAGCAGAAATGCCCCCGGCTCCCTTCAGGAAATTGCGCCGCGTCGACGGCTTTTCAATCCACTTGAACGTCATTGTTACTCCTCCCGTGTTGTCAATTCTCTACTGGCACACCGGCCGGCGCGGTTGTTCTTCTCAACGGCACGGCTCACCTCCCGGGCAAGGGAATATGCTTGCCCGCTGCTTCAGAGCGCGGTGACATTGCTAACCGGATTAATTTCGCTGACCCCCGGTTCGGGTGTTGAACAGTCGGGCAAACTTACGCATATGTTTTCTCGAGAGGCAATAATTAATTTACAAAATTAAGAAAGCAGATCCGTGAAGCTCAAGGGTGACCCGAGCACGACTCGGGCGATGAACCGCAGACTGATCCTCAATCTCTTGCGGCAGCAAGGAGCGCGCAGCCGGGCCGACATAGCGTCAGTTACCGGCCTTAGTCCGGCAGCGGTCACCTTCGTCGTGGCCGACCTCATCGAGGATGGCCTGCTGATCGAAGGCAAGACAGTCGTGGGCTCGGCTGGGCGCCGCCCTATCCCGGTGGATATCAACTATGCCAACGGCCTTGCCATAGGTTTCAAGCTGATGGTCGGATCGGTCGAATGCGTGGTCACCGATCTTGCGACCAATCCGCTGGGGTCTCTGCGCGTCAAGCTCTCGGACAGCGATCCCGACCATATCATAGCGACCTTGGCCAAGGCGGTACCGGAGCTGATTTCCATTGTCGATCGGCCCGCTGCCAAGCTTGCCGGGATCGGCGTTTCAATGCCTGGCGTCATAGACAACCAGAAGGCTGTATGTATCCGCAGCAATCGCTACAACTGGGACAACGTTCCCCTTGGCCCGATGCTGGCCGAACTGGTAGACGTCCCCGTGTGGCTTGAGGACGACACCAATGCCTATGCCATTGCCCAGCAACTCTTCGGCCTCGGACGCCAGCACCGCAATATGGCTGTGCTGGCGATCGGCGTCGGAATCGGCTGCGCGCTCGTCTTCGATGGCAAACTCTATCGCGGCGCGAACGGTGCCGCCGGCAAGTTCGGCCACAGCTCTTATGAGGAGAACGGCCGCCTTTGCGAGTGCGGAAAACGCGGCTGCCTGATGGCCTATTACGCCGAGCCGGCGGTCCTGCGCACCTGGCGCGAAGCCACAGGCCACGACGAAGCGCATTGCAAAGCCACCCTTATGGCAGCCTTGGCAGACCGCGAACCGCGAGCCGTCGCCATTCTCGAAGAAGCCGGACATGGCATCGGCCGGCATCTCGCCAACCTTGTCAACATCACCGACCCGGAGGTCATTGTCGTCGGCGGTGAAGCCGTGTCGTTTGGCGATGCGCTGTTTGGCCCAATGCGGCTGACGCTTGGGAAAAATACCTTTCGCGCGGCACCACCAATGCTGCTGGACTGGGAGGACAATTCCTGGGCAAGGGGAGCGGCTGCTCTCGTAACGCAGAAGCTCTTTGATTTCGAAACATCTGCCGGCAACGCCGCTCCGCTTTCAAAGCCGGCCCTATGGTCGGCATAGGTGAGTGAAACAGACAGCCCTGCGCCTCAGGCCGCCCGAACGCTGCGCGCTCCACGCGCCCAGGCCGGCAGCCAATCGCCATGCGCAACCAGCAAATCATCGACCAGCGACCATATCTGGTCGAGGTCGAGCTCGGCCGCCGTGTGCGGGTCCATCATCGCCGCGTGGTAGATGTGCTCGCGGTTCTCGGTCATCAGCGCCTGGACCGTCAGCTCCTGGACGTTGATATTGGTGCGGATCAGCGCGGTGAGCTGCACCGGCAGGTCGCCAATGAACGTGGGTTGAATGCCGGAGGCGTCGACGAGGCATGGCACCTCGGCCGCGCAATTATACGGCAATGACGTGATGCAGCCATTGTTGCGGACGTTGCCGTAGATCACCGACGGCTCACCGGTCCAGACCGAGTTCATGATCGAGGACGCATATTCCTTCGACTGCTCCACTTCGATCTTGTCAGCCGAGCGATAGGCTTCCGCTTGCCCCTTCCAGCGTTCGATCTGCTCGATGCAGCGCTTCGGGTATTCGTCGAGCGGAATACCGAATTTCTCGATCAGATCCTCGCGCCCGTCCTTGATGAAATAGGGCGTGTATTCCGCGAAATGTTCGGAGCTCTCGGTGACGAAGTAACCGAGGCGCTTCAGCATTTCGTAGCGCACCTTGTTCGGGCAGCGCGGGTTCCATCCAGGCTTCGGCGCCCGCCCTTCGCTGTAGGCGCGCAGCAGATCCGGATAGAGATTGCGGTAGGAGCCGTCCGGCTGGCGATGCTCGAACTTCAGGTAGAAGGCCATGTGATTGATGCCGGCCGAGCGGTAGCGAATCTCCTCGTAGGGAATGTCGAGATCATGCGCCAGTTCCATCGCCGTGCCTTGCACCGAATGGCAGAGGCCGACCTGCTTGATGTCAGGGTATTTCTCCGCGATCGCCCAGGTGTTGATCGCCATCGGGTTGACATATTGCAGCATGATCGCCTGCGGGCAGACCGCGAGCATGTCCTCGCAGATCTTCCAGAGATGCGGCACGGTTCTCAACCCTCGCATGATGCCGCCGACACCGAGCGTATCGGCGATGGTCTGGCGCAGCCCGTATTTCTTCGGAACTTCGAAATCAGTTACCGTGCAGGGCTCGTAGCCGCCGATCTGGAAGGCGACGACGACGAAATCGGCGCCCGCCAGCGCCTTGCGCTGGTCCGAATAGGTTTCGGCTTTGGCCTTTACGCCAAGCGTCGAGATCAGCTTGCCGACGACGATTGCGCTTTCCTCGAGCCGTTGCGGATTGATGTCCATCAGCGCGATCGTCGAGCCGGATAAAGCCGGACGCTGCAATATGTCGCCGACGATGTTCCTCATGAACACCGTCGAGCCAGCTCCGATGAAAGCGACCTTGGGATTTCTTGCCACAACAACCTCCGGCATAAGCAATTAGGCTACCTCGAAAGCGGCTTTGACCAGCCGTTCGGTGTAAGCGGTCTTGGGATGGGACAGGACTTCGTCGACCGGCCCCTCTTCGACGATCTTGCCGTGCTGCATGACGATGACGCGGTGGCACAGCGCCCGCACGACCTTGAGGTCGTGCGAGATGAAGATATAGCTCAGGCCCCGTTCGCGCTGCAGCTTGCGCAGCAATTCGATGATCTGCGCCTGGACCGAGAGATCCAGCGCCGATGTCGGCTCGTCGAGTACGATGAATTCCGGTTCGAGCGCGACGGCGCGGGCAATCGCAATACGCTGGCGCTGGCCGCCGGAAAACTCGTGCGGGAAACGCGAGAGGATATCGCCGGGCATGCCGGCGCTGATCAGCGCCTCGCGCACCCGCTCGATCCGATCGTTCCTGGTGGCGCCCATGCGGTTGACGACCAGCCCTTCCTCGATGATCTGGCCGATCGTCATGCGCGGGTTGAGCGACGAGAACGGATCCTGGAAAACGACCTGCATGCGCGACCGCAACGGCCGCATCTGCGCCCGCGAACAGCCATGGATCGGCCGGCCATCGAAATAGATCTCGCCGCTATCCGTGGTGTTGAGCCTGAGCAACGCCTCGCCGAAGGTGGTCTTGCCCGATCCGGATTCGCCAACGAGACCCAGCGTCTCGTGCCGCCGAAGGGTCAGGCTGAGGCTGTCGACGGCGACGAGTTCGCGCAGGTCCGGCCTCATGAACGTGCCATGCCGCAGCATGAAGGAGACGCGCACATTCCTAGCTTCAAGAATAACGTCGGCGCCTTCCGGCAACGGATTTGCCTGGCCGCGCGGCTCGGAGGCAAGCAGGTGACAGGTGTAGGGATGCTGTGGATTGGCGAACAGCTTCTCCGTCACATTGTGCTCGCGCATCTCCCCATGCTGCATGACGTAGATATAGTCGGAGAACTGCCGCACCACGGTCAGGTCGTGCGTGATCAGGATCACCGCCATGCGCAGTTTCTTCTGCAGGTTTCGGATGAGATTGAGGATCTGCGCCTGAACCGTGACGTCGAGCGCCGTCGTCGGCTCATCGGCGATCAGCACATCGGGATCGTTGGCCAGCGCCATGGCGATCATCACACGCTGGCGTTGGCCGCCGGAAAGCTGGTGCGGGTATTGTTTCAGCCGCGCATGGGGCTCAGGAATCTGTACCTGCTGCAGCAGCTCGAGCGCTCTTGCTTCGGCCTGCCTGCGGCTCATCTTGCGATGCACCCGTATCGCCTCGACGATCTGGCTGCCGATCGTGTAGATCGGGTTAAGCGAACTCATCGGCTCCTGAAAGATCATCGAGATGCGGTCGCCGCGCAGTTTGCGCCGCGCACGCTCGGAAAATTTCAGGATGTTGGCCCCGTTGTATTCGACAGTCGATTTCGGTGACACGACTGCGCGCTTCGACAACAGTCCCATGACGGTGCGCGCCGTCACCGACTTGCCCGATCCCGACTCGCCGACAATGGCGATCGTCTCGCCGCGATAGAGCTGGAAGGAGATGTCCTTGACGGCTTCGATCATGCCGTGTTCGACCTTGAAATCGACGGCGATGTTGCGGGCATCGATGACCGGGTTTTCCGAACGGCCGTCATGGTCGAGCCGGACAGGCGGTGCGAAGGATTTGACGAGCGCGTGTTGCATCATGTCATGCTCAATAAGGATCGACCGCATCGCGCAGTCCATCGCCAAGCGCGTTGAACGCGAAGACGGTGACAAGCACGAAGCCGACCGGCGAAAGGATCCAGGGATAAGTGCCGATGACCGAATAGGTCGCGGTGTCTTGCAGCATCAGGCCCCAGGAGATCAGCGGCGGCTTCACCGCGAAGCCGAGAAAACCGAGGAAGGATTCGAGCAGGACGACGCTGGGGATTGCCAACGTGACCGCAACGATGACGTGGCTCATCACGTTTGGAAAAATATGCTGCATGATGATGCGGCCATCTGTGGCGCCGACCGCCATCGCCGCACGAACGTAGTCGATCCGCGCCAGTGCCAGGGTCTTGCCGCGCACTTCGCGCGACATCTGCGCCCAGCCGAGTGCCGACATGACGACGATCACGAAGGCCAGGAAGACATTCGTCGGCGCCGTCACCGGAACCAGCGAGGTCAGCGCCAGATAAAGCGGCAATTGCGGAAACGCGAGCACCAGTTCGACGAAGCGCTGGACCCAGACGTCGAATGTGCCGCCGAAATAGCCCGACACCATGCCGACCGTCGTGCCGATCACGGTGACGATGAAGACCACGGTCAATGCGATCATCAACGAGATGCGCGAACCATAGATCGCACGAGCCAGCACATCGCGACCGAATTTGTCGGTGCCAAGGAAGTGCACCGGCTGGCCGTCGGTCGAGCCGAAGAAGTGCCGGTTCGCGGGAAGCAGGCCGAGCAGTCTGTACTCCGCTCCCTTGACGAAGAAGCCGAGCAGCCGCGGATGGTCGTAGTCCGGCCCGACGACGGGTTGGAAGGTAACCGGGTCGAGGTCTTCCGAATCCGCCAGGGCATAGACGCGTGGCTGGAAGACGAAGTTGCCGTCCTTGTCATGGAAGCTCATCACCTGCGGCGGGGCGAAGCCGACATCGGTCACCTTGGGATCCATCGGTGCGAAGAAGTCGGCAAACACCGCCAGCAGCACCAGAAACGCGACCAGGATGAGCCCGGCCATGCCGGTCCAGGACCGTTTCAGGCGGCGCCAGACGAGTGCGATGTAACTCTCATTGCCGCGCGGCTTGATCTTGGCCGGTTCCTCGGCAAGTGGCGGCAGCGAGGACTCGAAAGCAAGCATCTCAGGACCCTGCATATTGGCGCACACGCGGATCGAGCATGACGAGCAGCATGTCGGCGATGATGTTGCCGACGATCAGCGTCGCCGACAGCACCATCATGAATGTCGCCGTGACATAGACGTCGCCGACCGCCATCGAGCCAACGATCGCCGGGCCGACGGTCGGCAGGGCAAAGATGATCGCGGTCTCGATCTCGCCGGTCAGCATATAGGGCAGCACCACGCCCTGATACATGACCAGCGGATGCAGCGCATTGGGCACCGCATGGCGCATCACGACCGCACCGCCGCTGAGGCCCTTGGCGCGAGCGGTTTCGACATATTGCGCGTTCAGCGTGTCGAGCAGATTGCCGCGCATCACCCGCATGTTGTAGGCGAGCCCGCCGAAGGTGGCGATGGCGACAACCGGCCAGACATGCCGGACGAGATCGACGAACTTCGCCCAGGACCACGGCGCCCCGCCAAATTGCGGCGAAAAGAAGCTGCCGATCTCGGAGACGTTGAATTGGAAGACCAGCAAATAAACGATGATCAGCGCCATCAGGAAGCGCGGCACCGTCATGCCGAGGAAGGAAATCGCTGACAGCGTACTGTCGATCCAGCTGTACTGCCTGGTCGCCGCCCATATGCCGAAGGTGATACCGAGGACCGAGGCCAGCAGATGGCACACCAGCGCCAGGAGCAGCGTGCGCGGCAGCCGCTCGCCCACCACATCGGCCACCGGCTTATTGTAATAGAGGCTGTAGCCGAAATCGCCGCGGGTGATGATGCCGCCGATCCAGTTGAAATACTGGACGGGCAGCGGCTTATCGAGACCATGTTCTATCCGATAGGCCTTGGCCTGCGCGTCGGCCTCGGCGAATGAGGCCCCGCCCTGATTGATCAACTGCGAGCGGATGTAGTCGGCATAGTCGCCCGGCGGCGCCTGGATGATGGCGAAGGTGACCAGGCTCAGAATGGCGAGGACCGGGATCGCCGACGCTATGCGCGTGAGCAGGAATCGCAACATCGGTCGGTCCGCTTCCTTGTCTGGCCGGTCGCTCTCTTTGAGCATACGGAGGTTTGCTTTGTCCGGCCGCGCCAACTGGCGCGGCCGGAGTTCTCAGTCAGGGGAGGTAAACCTAGTTCATCGGGCCCTTGTCTCCGGGCTTGCCGGGAAGCTCTTCGGGGAACAGCTCGTACTTGGCCTGCTTGTCGGCAGCGACAAAGACCCGCTCGCGGACGATCGAATCCTCGGCCCAGTTGAACATGAAGATCGGCGTGCCCTGCGGGATGTTGGAGAAGCGTTTGTTGATGATCAGCGCGCCGGGATATTCCGTCAGGCCGACATTGTAGACGTGCTCGGTCGAGATCTTCTGGAACTCTCTCATCAGGCTGGCGCGCTCGTCATTGTCCGCGGACGAGACAAATTTGTTGACGATGTCGACGAGGTCCTTCTCGAAAGGCATCATATCGACCTCGCCGTTTTCCGGCGCACGATGGTCCCAGCTGGTTCGTGGACCGACCGGGGCCAGTTGATCGGTATTCTGGACGACGGAAGTCAGCTCCTGATCGTTGCGCCGTACCAGCCAGTCGAAGCGGCCGGAGTATTGCGAGGCATCGCGCTGGGTGCCGTTGAGTCCGTTCAGCACGATCCGCAGCCCTAGCTTTTCCATCTGGGCGACTATACCTTCGGCAAGGCTCTTGTCGGTGGTGTAGTCGTTGTTGACGAGCATCACGATCTCGACATTTTTGCCGCCGGCGGTACCTGCAGGAAAATTGACGAAGCCGTCGCCGTCCGTGTCCTTCAGGCCTGCCTTGGCGAGTTCCGCCTTGGCGCCTTCGAGATCGAAGGGGTAGTAGACCGTCGACTTCCGGTCGTAGAAGCTCGTGCCCGAGGATAAGCCGCCCGGATAGATGGCAGTGAACGGACCCTTGACCAGCGAGTCGCCGAGCGCCTTGCGGTTGAGCGCCATGGTGACGCCCTTGCGGAAGTCCTCGTTGCGGTTCAGCTCGCGTATCGCCTGTCCGCGCTCGTCGGGGTTGCCCCAGCCATTGGCTGAGAAATTCATGCGCAGATTATAGCCGATCAGCCGCGCGCCGAACGCAAGCCGTGCCGGTGCGTCCTTTTGCGCCGCGCGCTTCAGCGAGGCGACGAAGTTCTCCGGCTGCTCCAGATTGGAGAAGTCGCCGGCTCCCGCGACGGCCTGAACGTCGCGGTCGGCCCAGGTCGACAATTTGTAGTGCAGTTCATTGAGATACGGCAGCTGGTTGCCCTTCTCGTCGACCTTCCAATAGTACGGATTGCGACGCATGACGATGATGTCGTCGGGGCGGTATGCCACCGGCACCCAGGCACCCATCACCGGCATGTTCATATATTCCGGCGGGAACGCGTTCTTGAACTGCTCGTAGGTGTTCTTCGAATATTTCGGATGCTGTGGCTTGAGGATGTGCGACGGGCCCGGACAGAAGGTGCCGTAAGCCATGGCGTAAAGATATTGTTTCGGAAAGGCGTCCTTGAACGTCCACTCGACGGTGTAGTCGTCGATTTTCTTCAACGTCGTGCCGACGCCGAAGGTCTCCTGCGTCGCGCCGTTCAGCGGCGACACATTGGGGTCGATCACCTCGTCGTCCCAGTAGAACATCACATCGTCGGCGTTGAACGGAACGCCGTCCGACCATTTCGCGCCCTCGACCAGATGCATCGTCAGCGCGTGGCCGTCCTTGGACCAGTCCCAGCTCCTGGCGAGGTTCGGCAGCGGCTCCGTGTCCTTGGCCTCGACCTGGAACAGCGGCGCCGTGCGCGTCAGGCATTCGGAAAGGCCGATGTCGATGCCGCCCCAGCCTTGCGTCTGGCCGGCGCCATAGTTCCAACCCTCCGGCCGGCCGCCGATGACATGACGCATCGTATCGCCGTAAACGCCGATGCCATCCGGCATATTGCCGGTCTTGAAGACCAGCGGCTCCTTAGGCAAACGGTCCTTGACCGGCGGCAGCTTGCCCGCCTTGACGTATTTCTCGGTGACCCAATCCGGTTCGTGATATTCCGGCAGTGCCTTGAATTCCAGGATGGAGTCGCGCGCGACGTATTTGATCTTTCCCTCGGCGGGGAATTGCGCGGGCACCGGCGGCACAGTCGGCTCGGATGCATACGCGTTCAGCGCCGAGGCCGAGACGCTAAGCGCCAGCCCGGCGAGAATGCCAATGTTTCGAAAATTCCTCATCGTCTCTCCTCCCTGTTGTTCAGGAGCGCGTTGACGCCGCTCCATTTCTCCTCGAACGAATGTACAGACGGGTGCGGAAAATCCTCCCGAAAGCTCGCCGCGATCCGTCCTGGCGAAATTCAGACGGCCTGCTTGAGAGCCGTTTTTTCCGCACGCAATTCCTCGATCGAACGGACGTCGCGCCTTGCCGCACCGGCCCATTCGCGGGTCTTGATCCTGGATTTCGAAAGCCGTTCCTTCGCGGCCGGCACCGCATCGGCATATTGCGGCAGCCAGCGAGCCTGGGCGACGACCATTTCGTCCACCATCTGCCAAACCTCTTCCGGCGTCGAAACCGCGCCGACCAGCGGGTCGTGCAGGACCGCGAGCTTCAGCAGGTCGATATCGCCGGAGATCGCCGCATGAACCGACATGCGCTGGACGTTGATGGAGGAAATGCAAGTGGCGGCGCAGGCCTCCGGCAGCGTGATGCCGGAGGCCATGTTGATACCGAAGCGGTCGACGAAGCCGGGCGACTCGACGATCGCGTCCTGCGGCAGGTTGGTGATGATGCCGTTGTTCTTGACGTTGAAATGGCCGCGATAAACGCGGTTCGTCTCCAGCGCCTCGAGAATGTGGCTGGCATGCTCGTTGGAGCGCTTGGCGGGGTCGATCGGCCTCGCGGCGGACTCCAGAAATTGCGGGAATTCTGTTTCGAACCAGTTGCGCGTTTCGGTCGAATAGCGAAGGTAGCCGCCGGTCTCGCCGTGGATCCAGTCGGACATGTCGATCCAGCGGGTGATTTCGTCCGGCCGCTTGCGATACCAGGGCAGGTATTCGGAAAGATGGCCGTTGCTTTCGGTCGAATAGACGCCGAAGCGCTTCAGGACATCGATGCGCAGCTTTTCCTGCTGCGAATAGACCGGATGCGCCTCGAAGGCGGCAACCAGCTCGTCCTTACCGATCTTGCGGCCGTTGAGACGCAGGTCGATGAACCAGGTCTGGTGATTGATGCCGGAGCAGACGTAGTCGAGCTCGGTGCGCGACTTGGCGCCGAGCACTTCGGCGATCTGGTCGGCGCCATGCTGGACGCCGTGGCAGAGGCCGACGGTATCGACCCTGCCATATTCGATCGCCGCCCAGGTGTTCATAGCCATCGGATTGGCGTAGTTCAGGAATTTCGCCCCAGGCTCGGCGACTTCGAGAATATCCTTGCAGAAATCGAGGATTACCGGAATGTTGCGCTGGCCATAGAGGATGCCGCCGGCGCAGATCGTGTCGCCGACGCACTGGTCGATGCCATACTTCAAGGGAATTCGGATGTCGTCCGCATAGGCTTCGAGACCGCCGACGCGAACGCAGCTGATGATGTAGCGGGCGCCCTCGAGGGCAGCACGGCGGTCTGTCGTTGCCGTAACCTTGGTCGGCAGCCTGTTGAATTCGACGACCCTGTCGAGGATCGACTTGATCATCTGGAGGTTGCGCTCGCTGAGATCGGTCAATGCGAATTCGACATCCCTGAATTCAGGAACGCACAAAATGTCGGTGAAGAGCTTCTTGGTGAACCCGACGCTTCCCGCACCGATGATAGCGATCTTGAAACTCATCAGCCTCACCTCGACCTGATCGAACGCTAGGGCAAAGGCGGCGAAAAGAGGCCTGGCCCGCCTGCCACGCTATGCAGGCTGGAATCCAGCACTTCCTCCCATCCGCTCTTTGACCGCGGTTTCTTTTGCTTTTCTCGAGGGATTATGCGCCTTATTCGGCACGCGACCAGAGAAGGATTATGCTTTTAGGGGTAATTTTGTGCTGCGGAACTTGATCGACATCGGGCCGGCGGGCAGGACGGTATCGCTGCCGCGCGGGCGCCAGCGCCTACACACCATGCCGACAAGCACCGGCTATGAAGTGCGCGAGAACGAGGTCTACGACTGGGATGGGCGCAAGCGCGGCCTGACGCCGTTTACCGTGCTCCAGCATACGATCAGCGGCACTGGCCGATTGCGCTACGAGAACCGGAACTACCGCCTGCAAAAGGGCGACACTTTGCTGGTTCTCGTGCCGCACAACCACCGTTACTGGCTGGCCAAGGGCGAACGCTGGGAGTTCTTCTGGATATCGATGAACGGCGAGGAGGCACTGCGCATCCACAAGTCGATCCTTGCCGCCGTCGGTCCGGTGCTGCGGCTGCAGCCCTCGACGATCGATCATCTGGCTGATTGCAGTGTGCGCCTGATCACGGGCGCGGTCTCGCCGGGAGCCGCCTCGGCCGTCGCCTATGAAGCAGCCATGGCGCTCTACGACGATGTCTTCGGCTCGCATGCCGTCACCGACGACAAGAGCGCCATGCAGCCGGTCATCGATCACATCAGGGCCAATCTCGACAGGCCGCTCCGCGTTGCCGATCTCGCTGAGATCAGCGGCCTGAGCCGCGCGCATTTCTCGCGCTGCTTCGCCGAGAGTGAAGGTCTTCCGCCCGCCGAATTCGTGCTGCAGCAGCGACTGCAGCGCGCGGCGAAGTTGCTGACGAAGGCCGATTTCCTGCCGGTCAAGGAAGTCGCCATCATGTGCGGCTTTGAGGATGCCAATTATTTTTCGAAGGTCTTCCGCCGCCTCTACGGCATCAACCCGACGCAGTTCCGCACCAACGGGATGTATGCCAGCCTTGGAACCGCCCGATAGCCCGATAGATTGCACCGCGCTTGGCATCGGGTGCGGGAACGCTTTTGCTTCCCCTCGGTTTAGGACAAGAGAGCCTGCTCGCCGCTCCCGCACCCCCGCTCCGGCGGAGATCAGGCCACAAATGTTAGGGGAGTGATCGATGAACAACCCCGATCCGAACAACCCGAATCCACTGCCGGACAATCCCAATCCGGAGCCGGCCCGGCCGCCTGCCCCGCCGGAGACTCCGCCGGGAGAACCTCCAGGCGTACCCCCGCCCTCGCCGGATCCAATTCCGACGCCGGACCAGGAGCCGATCGGAGTTCCTCCCGGCACGCCTTCCGAAATTCCTTCGGAACCGACCTTTCCCGGGCCGACCGCCTGAAGGCGGTCGGGTGGAGGATGGCAAGGGTGATTTCGGCGAAGCGCTCGAAACGGGTCTTGCCATGGAACGTTTTGCGCTGGCGCTCATTCACCCTTCCATCATGGAACCGGCGGCGGGCCCTGCAACCAAGGGAGGTT
Source organism: Mesorhizobium sp. M0701 (assembly GCF_040320365.1). Classification (NCBI taxonomy): domain Bacteria; kingdom Pseudomonadati; phylum Pseudomonadota; class Alphaproteobacteria; order Hyphomicrobiales; family Phyllobacteriaceae; genus Mesorhizobium; species Mesorhizobium sp. M0701. Next base: position 90,058 of record NZ_JAMYPO010000003.1, on the reverse strand, counting down.
AAAATGAAAGTTGGCAACTGCATGACAAAGGACGTCGAGATCGCCAGTCCGCAGCAAACCCTGCGCGATGCGGCAGAAATGATGGGTCGCCTCGACGCCGGCGCAATGCCGGTGGGCGAGAACGATCGGCTTGTCGGCATGGTAACCGATCGCGACATCGCAATCCGCGGCGTCGCCCAAGGCAAGACACCTGACGCCAAGGTACGGGAAGTGATGAGCACCGAGGTCAGGTATTGCTTCGAAGACGAAGACGCGGAGGATGTTCTGCGCAACATGGCTGACCTGAAAGTGCGCCGCTTGCCGGTGCTGAACCGCGACAAGCGCCTGGTCGGCATCGTTTCGCTGGGCGACCTCGCCACCAACAGCGAGACGGCGACAGCAGGTGAAGCGCTGAGCGGCATCTCGCAACCCGGCGGCGAGCATTCGCAAACGATACACTGACGGCGCACCACCGGCCGGCCTTTGCTACGACCGAACCGCCGGCTGGATAGACGCCGGCCTGCCGGCGAAACTGTTCAGAGCGAACTGGACTGCAACCCGACGAGGAGCAAGCCATGATTACGATGAAGGCCGTCCGTATCCACGATTTTGGTGGACCGGAGGTTCTTTCGCTGGACGCGGTTCCGTTGCCTCAGCCGCATGACGACGAGGTCACGCTCAAGGTCTACGCGGCAAGCGTCAATCCCGTCGACTACAAGGTTCGCGAGGGCTCTTCGGGCGCGGATCTGCCCGTCACGCTCGGCCGCGACGTATCCGGCGTGGTGGAACTGTGCGGCACGCGGGCCCATACGCTGAAGAAGGGCGATCCGCTATATGCCATGCTCGGCAACGACCGCGGCGGCAACGCCGAATATGTCGTCGTCAAGGCAACGGAGGCGGCGGCGAAGCCGCAACGCTTAAGCCACGCCGAAGCCGCCGCCGTGCCACTTGCGGGCCTTACCGCGTGGCAAGGCCTTTTCGATCACGGCGGCCTCAAATCCGGGCAGCGGGTCCTTATCCATGGCGGCGCCGGCGGCGTCGGTCATCTGGCGGTGCAGTTCGCAAAGGCCGCGGGCGCGTTTGTCGCGACGACCGTGTCCGCGCAGGATTTCGATTTCGTCCGCGCGCTTGGCGCCGACCAGGCGGTCGATTACAAGAACCAGCGCTTCGAGGAGCTTGTCGAGGACGTCGACCTCGTCTTCGACCTGGTAGCGGGTGAAACACAGGACCGCTCGTGGGACGTGCTCAAGCCCGGCGGGACGCTCGTCTCAACGCTTTCCGAACCGTCGGCGGAGAAGGCCCGCCTGCATCGGGCTCGCGGCGTTTCCTATTTGACCAAGCCGAACGCGGCGCAGCTTGCCGAGATCAGCCGCCTCATCGACGCCGGGAAGGTCAGGCCATTCGTGCAGGCAATCTATCCTCTTGAGGAAGTCGCCAGGGCCGAGGAACAGCTCGAGAAGCAGCACACGCGCGGCAAGATTGTGCTTCAGGTAGCTGCCTGAGCACCCGCCGAACAACAGGCCGCAGGGCAGTTTGCGGAGTGCTCGGACACAGGCCGTTTTCTGCTATCCAGAAGCCCGGCGGCCGAGAGATTGACACAGGACGGCCCGCCGGGCCTGGCCGGCCTAGACAGGTGCCGGCTGAAGCAGCATGCGCCGGGTTTGCCGGGATGCGCAAATCAAACAAATCAAGGAGATGCAACGGATTGTGAGGCACGTCGCGACGACACCGTCGCACCGCCGCCGTCAGTTAACTGCGAAGCGAAGGACACAGCGTTTACCGACAGGCGAGCCAGGTTCCTACCGGCCGCAAGCCGCAAAAACCGCTTCAAACTGTCGGAAACCGGCGATAGGTTCGAACCATGTCCCAACCCGCCAATCCGATCTCCATTGCCCGTCGCGATCAGATGTTTCCAGTGCTGGCTGAGGCGGACCTGGACCGCATGGGCCGTTTCGGCGAAGCCGTGTCCTATGCTGCAGGCGAACAGATCGTCAAAGCCGGCGAGCTGGCGCCCGGTCTGATCGTGGTCCTGTCCGGCAAGGTGGATATCATCCAGGGCGGCAGCTTCGGCCGGCGCGAAACAATCGTCACGCACGGTGCAGGCAATTTCGTCGGCGAGTTGGCGCAGCTTTCAGCCCGACCCTCACTGGTGGATGTGGAGGCGGTCGAGCCGGTCGAGGCGCTCGTCATCCCCTCGCAAAGGCTGAGGGACCTGATGGTGCAGGAAGCAAACCTCGGCGAGCGCATCATGCGGGCGCTGATCCTGCGCCGTGTCGGCCTGCTCGAGAGCGGCACAGCGGGCCCGATCATTGTCGGACCGGTCGACAGCGGCGACGTTTTGAGGCTGCAAGGTTTTCTGGCCCGCAGCGGTCAGCCGCACCGGGTTCTCGATTCTGCTACCGATCCCTGCGCCAGGACGCTGATCGAACGCTTCCATGTCGATATCCACCATTTGCCGATTGTGCTCTGTCCGAACGGCAAGCTGCTGCTCAATCCCGGAGAGAACGAGCTTGCCCGCTGCATCGGCCTGGTGAGGCCGATCGACTCCGGCAAGCTGTACGACGTGGCCATTGTCGGCGCCGGACCGGCCGGCCTCGCGGCGGCCGTCTATGCGGCTTCCGAAGGGTTGTCGACGATCGTGCTCGATTGCCGTGCCTTCGGCGGACAGGCGGGTGCCTCCTCGCGCATCGAGAACTACCTCGGTTTTCCGACCGGCATTTCGGGAATGGCGCTGATGGCGCGCGCTTACAACCAGGCGCAGAAATTCGGCGTCGAGATGGTGATACCGGACGAGGCGAAGCTGCTGGGCAGCGCAAGCGACGCGTCCGGTGCCCACTACACGCTCGCCGTCGGCGGCGGGGAGACCGTGCGGGCACGGTCGGTGGTGATCGCCAGCGGAGCGCGCTATCGCCGCCTCGACATGGCAAACCTGGCGCAATTCGAGGGAACCTCCGTGCATTACTGGGCTTCGCCGATCGAAGCGCGGCTTTGCGCCGGGCAAGAGGTAGCCCTGGTCGGCGCCGGCAATTCGGCTGGTCAGGCTGCCGTCTACCTGGCGGCGCATGTGAAGAAGGTATGGCTGCTGGCGCGCGGCAGCAGCCTCGATGCGAGCATGTCGCGCTATCTGGTGGAGCGCGTCAGGGCACAGCCGAACATCGAAGTGCTGGCTGAGACGCAGATTGCGGCACTGGAAGGCGACGACGGCAATCTTGGCAAAGTGCGCTGGCGCAACCGCGACACCGAGACAGCACGTCCGATCCGCCACCTCTTCCTGTTCATCGGCGCCGATCCGAACACCGACTGGCTGGCGCAATGCGGCGTGGCGTTGGACGCGAAGGGCTTCGTTCGCACCGGGCCTGACATTGGCCAGGAACGTGGTGCGCTGGAGACGAACCGCGGCGGGGTGTTCGCCATCGGCGACGTGCGCTCCGGCTCGATCAAGCGCGTCGCCGCTGCCGTCGGCGAAGGCGCCCAGGTGGTTGCAGCGCTGCATGCATATCTCGCGCGAAACGGCAGTCTCGCCGTGGCGCCACAACTGGTCAGGAGCGTATGATGGCAGACGAATGCAGGCACGCCGGGGACATTCGCGACGTGACACCGAGCGCGCTCGGCTGCGAGGAATGCCTGAAGAGCGGTTCGCAGTGGGTGCATCTGCGGCTCTGCCGCACATGCGGCCATGTCGGCTGCTGCGACGACTCGCCCAACCGACATGCCACCAAGCATTTTCGGGCAACCGGCCATCCTGTCATCGAAGGCTACGATCCGCCGGAAGGTTGGGGATGGTGCTACATCGACGAAATCTTCCTCGACCTCGGCGACCGCACCACGCCGCAAAACGGTCCGATACCGCGCTTCATTTGAGCTTTTTGCGAGCGGGCCGCTACAGCAATTCCAGGAAAAGTGTGAACGGTTTTCGTCCGGAATTGCGTCAAAACAAAAGATGGAGCTGTTCCGCGTTTCCGTGAAACGATGAACCGTTCTAAAGCATGTCGCGCAAAAGTGTGCAGCGATTTTGCGATAACGACATGTATAAAACAAGAATCTAAAGCGCGTCGCATGAGGCCGATCGAATGCGACGCGCTTTAGTCCAAGGCTGCTTCGGCTTGAGCGGGCGTATCGCGTCCCTCTGGTGGTGCCGATGACCGCTCGCGCATATGCCTGACGGTCTGGAGGACACGATCGGCAAGAGATGCAAGCGCGCCCTGTGCCGTGCGCGTCCCGATGACGGATTCCAGCGTAACCGCCTGCGTTGAGAATTTGTGTTTGAACGACTCTGCGCCACAGAGGAAATCGACCGTGCTCAAGCCGTGATCGATCGACCACTGCACGTAATCCATCAACAGGATCACACCCGGCGACGCCCGGCCGAAATCCGGATCGAACGTCGTCACGAAGGCCATCATCACGTCGTGCTGGACGAAGTTGATCGACACCGCGATCATCACGCCATTGCATTCGAGGACGAAGATATGCAGCACGCCGGCGCGCGCCAACGCATCGACGAGCGCGGCGAGTACCGGCACGCCCTCTTCGAAGAGGTCTGATTCACGCATGCGCTCGGTCAGCCATTTCCGCTTCAAGGCCGCGAGGCGCTCCAGTACCGGTTGCAGCGGCTCGTCGGGCGCAAGCAGGCGAAATCTCACCTCTCCGGTTTCTCCCAGCGCCTTGATGCCGCGCCGATAGTTCTGGCGCGTCTTTTTCGACTGGTCCGCCAACCATGCCGCTCCGCTTTCCCATTGTCCGGCAACGCGATAGCTGACTTCCGTTCGGTGAAAGTGACGAAGCCTGATGCCGCCGGAAGCTCCCGGCGTGAAAATTTTGCGGGCCGCCGCATCCGGCGAGAGACGACTGATCAAGGCAAGATCGAAGCCGCCTGCATCGCAGAGTTGGGTCCATAGCTCCTGCAACGCCGACAACGAGCATTCCGGAGCAACGAGAATATCCCCATAGTCGGTATAGCTGCCGGCCGCCCATTCGAGAAACCGCAGCCCCCTGCGCCTGCCGATCGCCAGCGGAACGACAGCAACGAGTCTCTCGCCCTTCCAGACCAGGCCGATCCGCAACGCGCGCTGGTCACGGCGTTGTACGGTACTCCACCATGCCGAAATCCAGGCATGGCTTTGAAAGATCAGCCCGTCGGTACGATGCCAAAGCTCCATCCAAGCGGCTTCGACCGCAGCCAGGCGATCCGCCGAACGGACGATTTCCAGGCGCTCCGCGCCTAGGACGTCGATGGAAACAGCGGTGTTCATGAAGGAGAACTGTCCTGTGGCTGCGCGACCACATTGGGCCGTCTGTGAAACAGTCGCATGACATGCCTTGCCATCTTCTTGAGCGGCAGGATGTAGAGCCCAAAGAGCGACTGGTAATCGCGCACATCGCGATCGACCAGGCCAAATTTCAGGTCTTCATCCGGCTCCGGGACAAATTGCGTTCCGAACAGACGATCCCAGAACGAAAAAAGCAGGCCGAAATTCTTATCGTAGTGACGCGGGTCGATGCTGTGATGCACCTGGTGCCAGTGCGGACACAGGATGATGTTGTTCAACGAGCCGAACGATATCTTGAGATGCGTATGGCGAACAAAGTCCATCATCAGGATGTTGCGGATGACGTAGACGTTGATGCCGAAGATAGCGACCTCTACCGGATCGAGTGCGATCAGGCTCCAGACACCGAAGCAGATGCCCGGGATGACGCCATCCCACATACGGTTGATCAGATCGTCCAGCGGATGAACCCGGTCCTTGGTGATCCCCACCATCACTTCGGCCGAATGATGTACCTTGTGCAATTCCCACAGGAACGGGAAACGGTGCTGGGCGACGTGGTAGAGGTAGTATGAAATATCATAGGCGACCAGCATGGTTGCGGTGAAGATGACGATCGTCACCGGTCCCGCCGGGCCGCCGAGAAGCGGCGCGTGGATGTTAAGGAGCCAGCCAATTGCCTCGCGTGTGCCATAGCCCACCGCGACGACGAAGGTGACGCCGGCAGGAATAAGCAGGAAAGGCATCATCGCCCGTTTCGTGATCCAGAACAGGGCGTCGGCTCGCGCCGACGGGTGCAGGATGACTTCCTGTGGGAAGGCGAAGTCGAAAAAGTCCCTGAGGGACTTATGTTCGGCAGTTCGCCAGTAGGCGATCACCGCGCTGCCCAGTGCGGTGAGGAGAAGCAGGCCGAGCGTGGTCAGATTGACGTTCGAAAGCTTTTCCACAATCGCTCTGGCAAATTCGGAAAACATTGATGCAGCGGCTCCTGGTCGTAAGAAGGCAGTCTGGGGTCGTAACAAGGCGATCTGGCGAATAGCAAAGCACAAAATTCCCGCCAAACTCGCTACGCCGCCTGCAACCAGTGGCTGTTGCGGGGCGCAGCGGGCAAAGCAGGCTGGATGGTGCGAGACTAGCAGATCAACGGTAACGAAACCGCTAAATGTCCAAACGTAATTAATGTCGAATACGGCTGGAACTCGCCCGGCAACTCTACGTTGGCACCGGTTTTTGCTGTTGCGGCGGGTGAATTGGGGCAAGATGGATATCGATCCCGGCTTCGCCCACTTCACCGTGCCAGGCGAGGCGTTCGGCTTGCTGCCTGGTGCCAAAACGCAGTGAAACCCAACCGCCTTGGCCCGGCATGTCACCGCCGGCGCCGATATCGAGCGCAGCATCAGGAAAGCGGATGGCCAACAGTACCTCGTCGCCGCGCAATACCGTGACCGTCTCTTCGTGCCGATCGGCATGGAGGCCGGCGGCCAGTTGGAAGACGATCTCGGACTGGCGCCTGCCGCCGAGCAGTTGGTCGGTGATGAGGATGCCATCGGCCTGGCGCGCCAAAGTGCGCTGATGCACGACGCCGAAGCGGCTTCTATAGCCGTCATGCCGGGCGCTCAGCCTCCAGTGCGGTCCCGGCTCGCTCTCCACCAGCGCTGCGACTGCCTTGTGCGACCAGTTGAAATTTCCAGCGATGGTGCTTTGGCTTTTACCCTCGATATTCAGCGTGTTGTGCGCCGCCGTGGAGCGGAACCAGTCGCGCCATGCGCCTCCCGAACCGTAGAGCCAGGTGCCTGGATCGACCAGCACCGGCTCACCGTCGATGCACAGGGTGAGCGACAGCGCGTCGGCATGGCCGTGCGCCGCTATCGAGAGATAGCCGAGCGGTCCATGGTCGAACGTCAGTTCGACATTGCGGCCATTCATTGCTCCGCGCCAGACGGAGAGCCCGCCTTGCGTGAATGTCTGCAAGCCATGCACCGCGGGCGCCGGGCCTGACGGCGCACCAAAGAAAAGCGAACGAAAATCGTCAGGCTCCGGCGCGTTGCCCGGCGTCCCCAGTAAGCCGTGGATGGCGGCCGCCACGGATAGGATATAGTTCGGCTCGTCGCCCAGCTTCAGCACATGGCCCTCATCGTCGTCGCCGAAGCGGGCGGCTTTCTGTGGCAGCCAGCCGACGAAATTGGCGAAGGCGCCCAGACGCGCTTCGACGGCCGAGGGAAACGGCGTTCCCGCCTGGCGTGCCGCGGCGGCGCACAGCAAGATGAGTTCGGCGCTGAAGGCTGCATAGGTCGGCGTTTGCTCAGCACCGGCGCCGTCGGCAAGAATCTGCTTGTGCGTCTCATGTAAGAGGGCGCTGCGGGCAATTTCGGATTCGGCCCCGAGCGCCAGGCCAACCAGATATTCGCCAGCCAACTCTGCGACGAGATGGTTGTTGGCGGAGGAATATCGCGACGGAAACCGCGGCAGCCAATAGGCGCTTGCCGCGAGTATCTCACCAGCTTTCCGCAGCGTCGCCGGGTCAAGCCGGTCACCGATGAGGTCCAGGGTGACGATCAGGCTGATGGCTCGCAGCGCTACTTCGATGCCGGAAGCCCAGCCAATGCCTCGGAACGGCGGATTGGCGGAATGCCAACTGCCGATTGCCGCCTCAATGGCACTCCGGGATCGATTGTCCTCGCTGAGGAGCAGGTGTGCAGCCAGTACTGGCAATTGCTGCAGCCGGTTGATCTCCCAGACATATTTTATATCGCCAAGATCGCCGCCATCGCGAAAATCGATATCGAAAGTATGAGCCTCGGCGCCAGGCCAAAGCCTGCCGGTTACCGGATCAAGACGCCAAAGCTCAGCAGGAAACAAAAGATCGGGCTCACGCTTTGGCCATGTCCGCCCGAGTGCCGAAAACCGGCCATGAAGCATCTCTTGCGCGGCCGCCGCTATGGCCTGCCGTTGAGCGTCGGTCGCTGCCAGCGCAGCATGGCGAAATCCGGGCAGCACTGGGTGCAACTGCGGCGATGGATAGCGCTCCCACCCATCATCGCGGCGGCGCGACGCGGTCCTTCGACGTTGCTCGCCCAGCCGGTGCAACACCTCGGCCGGTCCCATGCTGCGCAATCGGTTGATGTACCAGCCGATTCTCATGCACGCCCCGTCAACGTTTCGGTCCTTGTATACCATGCCGTCGAAAAGCTGCGGGCCGGCAATCTTCTTTCCCGTTCGTTGCGGCTAATATCTCCCGCGAGCATGCGGAGGGAGCGATGCGAAAAGCGTTGTATGTTGTTGCCTGGGTGCTCGCCTTGCTTGTGGCGGCCGACGCAGAGCCCATCCATCTCAAGCGCGGCGTTGGCGTCCATCAGTGGCTCAACTGGTCGCCGGTGGAGAAAGACGGAACCTACGTTTGGCCGCCCTATCGCAGCGAAAAGGAGTGGCTTGCGGAAAGCAGGCCGCTCACCGACTGGCCGGCCGGGGAGGTGTTTGCCCACATCCGATCGATGGGCTTCGACTTCGTCCGGTTGAGCGTCGATCCCGGCCCGCTGCTTGCCAGCGGGGACGCCAAGCGGCAGCAGGCGCTGGACATACTTGCCGCCGCCGTCGAGCGGATCACGGCGACCGGCCTCAAGGTGGTTTTCGACCTGCATGGCGTCACTCAGATTCCCGACTACAGCATGGAGATGATCTATGGCGGCGCCGACAGCGAGGGCGTTGCCCGCTATCGTCAAATGGTTGTGGCGGTCGCCGCCATGCTGGTCAAGATAGGCACCGACAAAGTCGCCCTCGAACCTTACAACGAGCCCGCATACTACCCTTGCGATGCGAGCGGCAGCGATCACTGGCAGCGGATCATGGCAGGGACCGTCCACGACATTCGAGCGGTCAGCAGCGAACTTACCATCGTTGCAACCGGCGCCTGCGGCGGCAGCATTGCCGGATTGGTCAACCTCAGCCCCAGCTTTGATGACCCAAACCTCTATTACAGCTTCCATATGTATGAGCCGCACAGCTTCACCCACCAGCGGCCCGATGACACGATCAGCTTTGCTTCGGGACTTCCCTGGCCGGCCGACAGCAGTACACCCGAAGTGGTGACCGAAACCCTTAGAGCGCGGATGGAAGCTGCCGGCTTGAGCAGGGTCGAGCAGGTCATGAACATGGCCACCGCGCGCCAAGCAATCGCGAACTATTTCGAGCAGAACTGGGGCCAGAGCCAACTGGAGGCGAGCTTTCGCCAGGCTGTCGACTGGGCTGAAGGCCATGGCATTCCCAGCCGGCGGCTCTTCATGGGCGAATTCGGCGCTATCCTCATGTCCGCGGACGGCCGCATGGGCGCCTTTGAGGCCGACCGTTCGCGCTATCTCAAGGCAGTGCGCCGAGAGGCCGAACGCTTCGCGATCCCATGGTCTGTCTGGGAGTTCTCCAATCCCTATGGGATGAGCCTCATCCCGCCCGATGGTCCCCCGGTTCCCGACCCGGAGATGCTGCAGGCATTGGGCCTGCCATAGGTGCCGTCACTCGCCCTCACCAGCGAACAACCGGTGGCAACCCCTGACCGCCAGGCTCGATCGAGGAACGGCCCGTGGCAGCTTTCTCCCGGTTGGGTTGTATTGGCACGAAGTGTTTAACACATTTGTTGTACTGAAGTGAGGAATGCGCGCGCCTAGGGGGAACAATGTGTGGAATTGCCGGATGGATCGGTCGAAGGGCCAAAAATCCACAAGAGCGGGCCGCCAGAATGTCAAACGCATTGCGGCATCGCGGTCCCGATGCCGAAGGCACCGAGATATTGGACCTGAATACCGGCGAGCAACAATTGGCATTGGTCCATCGCCGCCTGGCGATCATTGACTTGGCGCCTGAGTCAAATCAGCCGATGCAGATTGAGGACGGCCGTCTCAAAATAATTTTCAACGGAGAGATATATAACTACATCGAGTTGCGCCAGGAACTGATCGGCCTTGGCCATCATTTTCGAACGCGCTCCGACACCGAGGTGCTGCTCCGAGCCTACGATCAGTGGCGCTTGTCCATGTTCGACCGGCTGAGCGGCATGTTCGCCTTTGCACTCTGGGATGCTCAGAGGCAAGAATTGATCCTCGGCCGGGATCCCTTCGGGGAAAAGCCGCTTTACCTCATGCAAAGCGAAAGATTGCTGCTGTTTGCCTCGGAGATCAACGCATTGTTGTCGGCGCAGCAAGATGCGCAGCAACTCGATCTGGATGCCGTGCACGAGTATCTGAACTGGCGTTATGTGCCGGGACCGCGCACGCTCTTCAAACAGATCCGCAAACTCAATCCCGGAAGCTATGCTGTCTGGTCGCAAGGGGTAGTCAAGGAAACGCGCTACTATACGCCTCCGGACCAGGCGGCCGTAACCGAGCGGATCGACGGAAAAACCGCCAAGCGGCGATTTCTGGAATTGCTCGACCATTCCGTCGAGATCAGGATGCGCAGCGATGCACCTTTTGGGGCCTTTCTCTCCGGAGGACTCGACTCCTCGGCTATCGTCGCCCTGATGGCCAGGCACAGCGCCACGCCCATTCGCACGTTTTCCGTCGGGTTCGACGACGCAGCCTATAGCGAACTTGCATTCGCCCGGCGCGTTGCCGATCATTTCAAGACCGATCATTGCGAACTTGTCATCCAGCCAGGCGATCTGATGGATCACCTGCCCGCGATGGTTCGCCAACGCGGGGGACCTGTTTCGCAAAGCAGCGATATTCCAATTTACCTGATGTCGGAGCGCGCCTCGCAGGACGTCAAGATGGTGCTCACCGGAGAAGGAGCCGACGAGATTCTCGGCGGCTATCCCAAGCATCGCGCGGAATCACTGGCCGGGATCTACCAGTCGCTTGTTCCAGCCTCGCTGCACGATAACGTCCTTTCCCCTTTGGTACGCGCCATGCCGGGCGCGTCGGCCAAGGTCGATACGTTTGCCCGCACCGCGGGCGAAAGGGACTTTGCCGCCCGGATGGTCTCCTGGTTTGGAGCCGTTTCGGCACAGCAGCGCGCTTGCCTGATCGGCGCGTCCGCAAATCGCCGTTATGAGCGCAACGACTTTCCGTTCTCGTCAAGCGCTGCGGCCTCCCATCTTCGCCGCGTGCTGTTTTTCGATCAGACATCGTGGCTGCCTGACAATCTCCTGGAACGAGGCGACCACATGATGATGGCCGGTTCAATCGAAGGAAGAATGCCGTTCCTCGATCGCGACCTGGTTTCATTCGTCAGCAAATTGCCCGATCGCTACAGGCTGGGTTGGTTGCACAGCAAGCAGATCCTGCGCGACAGCATGGCCAATATCCTCCCGGAGGAAATTCTCAGCCGCCGCAAGGTCGGGTTCAAGGTACCTGTCGCCGAATGGTTTCGCGGATCGATGAGGAACTACGTGCATGACCATCTTTGCTCGCCTCACTCCGTCATCCGCAGCTATTTGAGCCCGAAACAGCTTGATCAAATCGTCTCGGAACACACCACGCGTGCCGCAGACCACGAAAAGCTGATATGGGCGCTGTTGAATTTGGAGATATTCCACCGCGAATTCAGGCTTGAAGCGCCGCCGTCATTATCGGCGTCAGCGCTTGACCGGTTGACGGCTTGACGCCGCCGACCGCCAGACATCGCAGATTGCGCCGACAAACGGGGCGAGCTCAAGCCGTTCCCGATGCACGGCCATGGCACCGGCACCAAGCTTTGCCCGCAGTGCCGGGTTCTCCACGAGGCGGCTCAGCGCCTCGGTCAACGCTGTAACATCGCCTGGCGGCACCAGCAGCCCGGATTGCCCGTCGGTGATTATGTCTTCGACGGCGCCAACCGGGGTCGCCACCACCGCCAAACCGGCTGCCATGCCTTCGATCACCGACATCGGCAGATTTTCGGCGAAGGATGGAAGAACTAGAATATCGGCCGAAGAAATCAGCGATGCGACATCGTCCGGTCCCACCCAACCCGGAAAGGCGATCCGGTCTGCAATCCGCAGCGCGGCTGACTTTGCCCGTGCCGCCTCGACTTCGCCATCGCCGGCAATCGTGGCGCGCCAATTCTTGACGGGGTTCATGCGGTGCAGTGCCTCGAGCAATTGCGGTACGCCCTTGCGGTCGCCGATGCGGCCCAGGAACAGGATATGCACATGGTCGCCGCCGCCGACATGCGCCAGCGACGGGACTTCGGTCGCATTGGGCACGATCACGATATTGCCGGCTGCGCCCGGCGCCCGGCTGGCGACGAAATCGCGCCAAAGCCTGCCCAAAACGATCACCCGATCGGCATGCTCGAACAGAGCTTTGATACGGCGGCTTATGAACCCGCGATCGGCTTTCCAGAATGTCTGATACTGCGCCCCGTGCAAATGCAGGACGTAGGGTATCGACAGCAGCCGTGCGCAGGCGGCGATCACCATCTTGCGGTAGGTGCTGCCGGAAACTGAGATGTTGATATGAATGACATCGGCGCGTCCAGCCAGACGCGCTTTAAGCATCCGTAAGCAAAAACCGAGCATATAGAAGATCGAAAGTCCGACATGCCCCGGGCCACGACTGGCAAGGAAGCACACATCGATGTCGGCGATTTCTTGCCGTTCGAACTCCTGCTTCAGCGCCCCCATGATGCGGTCGATGCCGCCCTGCCCCGAAACGCCCGAGGGCGTCGCGACCAGGACATGTATTTTTCGATCGGATATCAGGCGCTGCAACATGATGGTACTCTAAATAACACAGACCGGGTAACTGCAAAGCAAACGTTCCCGATAAGGTTTACGGCAAATCTTTTAGTTCAAACTGAATCTGTTCACCCTTCGGCGTCATCGGGCTGGATTTTCCGCCAGTCGGCGGCTAGTCGAAGGTGAGTTTTCCAGGGACACGCCCTTGCTGCTCCGTTCCACGCTCATTTATGCTCCGGCGATCCTGCTGACGCGAATTTCGGCGCTGCTCCTGCTGGTCGTCGTGACGCGTTTGATCGACCAGACCGAGTATGGCCTGCTCACCCTGGTGGTGACCGTCGGCGAAATGACCGACATTGCCGTCACCAACTGGCTGCGCATCGCCTTGCTCAGGCTTGGCGGCAAGGGCGAAGTCAGCCGCGGCAGCCTGATGCTGGCCGGGCAGGTGTTGCTTGCCACCACGGCACTGGCGCTGGTCATATCGGTCGGCGCGTCGGCGGTGATCGTGCCTGAACGCTGGGTCGAGTTCGCGATCGCAGTCTGCGGCTATCTGGTCGCCGGGTCCATCAGCCGCTTCGCCTTGACGGTGCTGCAGATGCAGCAGCGCCATTCGGTCTATTCGATGCTCGAAGCCCTGCGTGCCCTGCTGCAACTCGCGCTGCCGATCGGCGCCATCCTTATCTTCCAGGATAGCTTTCTGACGGTATCGCTCGGCTCGAGCTTCGGCGCCTTGATTGCCGGCATCGTGGCCGGCATCATGGCATCGCGACGGCTCGTTGCCGGTCCGCCGCGTTTCACCCACAGGGACTTCTTTGCGCTCGGTGTGCCGCTGATCATCATGGCGCTGGTTGGCTTCGGGCTCAACAGCGCGGAGCGTCTGTTCCTCAAGTTCTATTACGATGCCAGCGCCGTGGCGATCTTCGCGGCAGCCTATGCGCTGGCCCGCCAGCCGATCGATATGGTCGCCAACGCCATCAACATGGGCGCCTTTCCCGAGGTGGTTAGCCGGTTCGACGAGTATGGGCCCGCGGCATCGGGTCGGTTGCTGTCGCAGTTAATGTCCTTGATGATGCGGCTTTGCCTGCCGATTGCAGCGATGCTGGTCGCGCTCAGCAGCGATATCACCGAGCTCATGCTGCCCTCGCAATATCACGGCCGCTTCGGCCTGCTGTTTCCGATCATTGCCTTCAGCGTGCTGTGCGCCAACCTCACCAGCTTCGTCTATGGCGTCGTGGTGCACGCGCACAAGCGGCCGTGGCTGCTGATCATCGCCAATCTCTTCGGCTCGGTGGCAACAATCGCATTGTCCCTGCTGTTGATCCCCCCGATGGCGGAGATCGGCGCCGCTTTGGCGCTGGCGGGGGGCTCGGTGGTGGGCTCCATAACCTGCATCATCATCAGCGAGCGGCTCACACCGGTGCCGGTGCCGTGGCGCGACATCGGTGTTTCGGTAATCATCTCGCTCAGCACGGGGGTGGCCGCCAAGCTTGCCAGCATGGTGGCCGGCGACGTGCCGGCGATCTTCTCGCTTGTCGCCGGCGGCACCACCGGCGCCGCGGTTTTCTTCGGGCTGACCTCGTTGTTCCACCCCGTGGCAGCGACGCAATTCGTCGCCCAGCTGCGAGCGCGGCTACGGATCGCGTAAAGCGAAGTCCAGGGGCAACGCCTGTTTTGTGGGGGGAACGCGAAACTATAAACCGGCGTTTCGGCGCCAGCGACGCTCCCAGAACTCCCGGCACAGCAGTCCCGCATAGGCAGTGTTGGTGTCGTAGTAGCGGCGCCACAAGCGTCGCGGCTCCTGGACGACGCGGAACAGCCACTCCAGGCCGGCCGCTTGTATCAGCTTCGGCGCACGGGCAACCTTGCCCCCATAGACGTCGAAACTGCCGCCTACGCCCATCACGAAGCTTGAGGCGAGTTCATCGCGGTAGCGTTTGAGAAAGCGTTCCTTGCGCGGTGTCGGCATGGCCACCAGCAGGCAGTCGGCGCCCGAGGCGTTGATCGCCGCGACGATCCCGGCCTCGTCCTCCGGCTTGAAATAGCCGTTGCGCATTCCCGCTATGACGAGGCTCGGATGGTCCTTGGCAAGTCTCACTACAACCGCGTCGAGAACGTGCTGTTCGGCCCCCAGCAGATACGGCCTGAATCCACGCTTCGCGCAGAGGCTCAGCAGATTGATCATGATGTCGACGCCCGCCACCCGCTCGGGCAGCGCGACGCCGCACAGACGTGCACCCCAAAGCACGCCGATGCCGTCGACATTGACCACGTCCGCCCCGGCCACGTCCTCGCGCAGCTCGGCATTCTGGCGCATGGTCACCAGCTTGGCGACGTTCACGACCACATGATGCAGCGGCCGCCCCAGGGTCATCGCCTCGTCGGCGATGGCCAGTGTCTCGGCCATGGTCAGCGCATGGATCGGTGCACCAAGGAACTCCCGGCGCCGTGATGCCAACAGGGAATGCTGCGCCCATGCCGGGGCGTGCGCGTTCATGCGGCCTGCTCCCTTGCAAGCGTCACTTGTGCGACCTCTGGTTTCTTGCCTTCGATGCGGGCGTCGGGCTTGCGTGCCTTGCGCCACGTCCACAGACCCCTCGTATCGACGAGCTTCTTGTCCTTGAGCGCTTCGGGGTCGACCAGATTGAACTGCCGATGGTCGACCAGGAGGACGACGATATCGGACTTGTCGATGGCCGAAAGTGCGTCGGTGAACACGATGCCCCTGCCCTCGAGCTCATGCGGCAGCGCATTTGTGTTGGGTTCAGCCGCAATGATCTTCACATTGGGGTTATCGGACAGAAGCTTCACCACCTCGACGGCCGGGCTCTCGCGCAGATCGTCGATATTGGCTTTGAAGCTGAGGCCAAGACAGGCGATCGTTTGCTTGCGGGAGGGGTCGAGCAAGGCCTCGATATCCCTGACCACCGACATCGGCCGCTCGGAATTGATCCGGCGTGCCGAAGCCATCAGCCGCGTGCTGTTGGGTGCGGCGTCGATGATAAAATATGGATCGACCGCAATGCAGTGACCGCCGACGCCCGGGCTCGGCTGGAGGATGTTCACGCGAGGGTGCCGATTGGCGAGATCGATCACTTCCCATACATTGAGCGACAGATCCTGACACACGGCGGCAAGCTCGTTGGCAAAGGCGATGTTGACGTCGCGGAACGCGTTCTCCGTCAGTTTCACCAGCTCAGCACTTTCGGCCGTTGTCATGAACAGGTCGCCGGTGACGAAGGTCGAATAGAGTGCCGCGGTCCGCTCCGCCGATTTGCGGGACAATCCGCCGATCGAGCGATCGTTGTTGATCAGCTCGGTCAGCACCTTTCCCGGCAGCACACGCTCGGGCGAATAGGCGACCAGCACATCGGCGTCTTCGCCATGCTGGACAGGAAATTTGAGATCGGGCCGCAACTCGGCAAGCAGCCCGGTCATGATACGCGTGGTTCCAACCGGCGATGTCGATTCCAATACCACAAGGTCTCCCCGCTTCAGCACGGGGGCGATGCTTCGTGCCGCCGCGAGCACGTAGGTCACGTCCGGCTTATGATCGTGGGTCATCGGGGTCGGCACGGCGATGATATAGGCGTCCGCCGGCTGCGGCGTGCTGTAGGCCATGAGCTTGCCGTTCGCCACGACCTTCTGGATCAGACCGTCAAGGTCCGGCTCGACGATGTGGATTTCGCCGCGGTTGACCTTCTCGACCACCGCTCCGTTGACATCGACGCCAATGACGTTGAGCCCGCGGCTGGCGAAAATGGCGCAGGTCGGCAGGCCGATATAGCCCATGCCGATTACGGAAACGGTTTTGATTTCAGCCATGATGCAGCAGTTCCTCAACAATCCGGTTACTGGCCCGGCCATCGCCATATGGGTTGTGTCGTTCCGCCATGCCGCGATAGGCAGCCTGATCGTCGAGCAGGCGATTGGCGTTGAACAGGATTTTTTCGACATCGGTGCCGACAAGGCGGGCGGTGCCGGCCACGATCCCCTCGGGTCGCTCGGTATTCTCGCGCATCACCAGCACCGGCTTGCCGAGCGACGGCGCTTCTTCCTGAACGCCGCCGCTATCGGTAAGCACCAGATAGCTCTGCTTCTGCAGGTACAGAAACGGCAGATAGTCCTGCGGCTCGACCAGATGGATGTTCGGCACGCCTTCCAGCTCTGCGTTGACCACCGAGCGCACATTGGGGTTTGGATGGACAGGGTAGACGACCTGCACGTCTCCGCGCGCGGCCAATCCCTTCAACGCCGTACAGATGCGCTGGATGCCGCCGTCGAAATTCTCGCGGCGATGTCCGGTGACGAGGATCATCTTCTTGGAAGGATCGAGGAAGGGAAAGCTGGCAGCGAGCTTCGCGTTCATCAGCCTGTCGGCATCGATCGCGCTTGAAAAATGCAACAGCGTGTCGATCACCGTGTTGCCGGTCACGAAAATGGTGCTTTCGGCCTTTCCTTCGGCGATGAGATTGTCGCGCGCTTGAACGGTCGGCGCAAAATGCCAGGTGGCGATGTCGCCGGCAATCTTGCGGTTCAGTTCTTCAGGAAACGGCGAGTTGATGTTGTGGCTGCGCAATCCTGCTTCGACATGAGCGACGGGGATACGCTTGTAGAAGGCAGCAAGAGCCGCGGCCATTGCCGTGGTGGTGTCGCCCTGTACCATGACGATATCGGGCTTCGCCTTGTCCAACACCTCAGCCATGCCCAGGAGCACGCGCGAGGTCACATCGAACAGCGACTGGCCGGGTTGCATGATGTTGAGATCGTGGTGCACAGGCAAGCCGGTCAGCTCGACAACCTGGTCGACCATTTCACGATGCTGGGCGGTTATGCATATTTCGGTGATGAAGCCTGGATGAACGAGGGCGGCACGCGCCACTGGAAAGCATTTGAGTGCCTCCGGCCTAGTGCCGAACACGATCAGCAGTTTCTGCCTGGATGGCAGTTTTGGACGTGAAAGGACGTTCATCGCTGATCCTGGTCGCCTGCAGCCTTCGGGACATGCCGACTATTGCCCGCAAGAGTCATAATAGCGCCGGAAAGCGCCTTCGTGATCTCAATTCTTAATATATGATTAACAACCAAGGCCGCGTTCTCCCGGTTTAACTCTTGTGAAAGGTTGGGCTGACAAGTAGTCTATGGCAGTAGTCTTGAAAAAGAATATATTGGATTGACTAATATTTTAATCATCGGCCACGCCGACACATCCCGGCGCTGGGAAAATGAGCTTCTGGCGCGGTTGAGTGCGGCTGGACATGCGGTTTCGAGTTGCCGCGCGCCGACGCCTGAACCCAATGCGCGCACGATGGATAATGTGCTGGCGCTCGAGGGCCGGCGCTTCGGCCCCTCACTGGCAAGCCGTTCCCGGCCGTTGCCGTCCGGCGACACCGGCCCAGTCGATCTTATAGTCGATCTCACGGCTACCGCCGCACGACGCGGCACGCCTGTCCTGACGCTCGAATTTTGCGGCCAAAGCAGCTTTGCCGCAGGCATGACCGAGATGCTGGCGAGCGGGCGGCTGCCCGAACTCACCGCGCGCCTCGACGGCGTTGCCGTCGCCAGGGCGCGGCCGATGATCAGCGACCGGTTGTGGCTGTCCCGAACCAGCAACGACCTGCTCGCCGGCGCCATCTCCCTGATTGCCCAATGTGTCGCCCGCTTTTCCGCGGGCAAACTTGCGCCGATTGCCGAGAGCCCGGCGCCGCCCCTGCAGAAAGGCGGATTTATCGGGCACTATCTGCCCTTTTTCGGCAGGGGGTTAGTCGACCGCGCCGTGCAAAAACTGCGACGTGGTCGGCGTCCCTTCTATTGGCAGGTTGCTTATCGGCTGATCGACGGTCCAGGCGTCGCCGAAACCGGACTGCTGGATGGTAAGCCCTTCACCGTGCTTGCCGATGACGGGCAGCGCTTCTACGCCGATCCGTTCGTTCTCGAGCGCGACGGCCGTCATTTTCTGTTTGTCGAGGAGTTTCCCTACTCCACCGGCCGCGGGGTGATTTCCGTCGCTGAACTTGGCACCGACGGCACTTTCGGCGTACCGAAAGTGGTGCTGGACGAAGCGCATCATCTGTCATATCCGCAGGTGTTCGCTCACTCCGGCGAGATTTTCATGATCCCTGAAAGCGCTACGGCGCGCGAAGTGGTGCTCTACCGTGCCGTGCAGTTTCCGGATCGCTGGGTACGCGATACGGTGCTGATGACGGACAGGGATTTCAACGACGCCACGCTGCTCGAATCCGACGGCCGTTTCTGGCTGTTGGGGACGGAGCGGTTCGGTTACGGCAGCGCGTCCGACACGATGGCGGTCTATTCCGCCCCTGCGCTGCGTGGGCCTTGGGTCGCGCATGCGCTCAATCCCATCGCCGTCGATCACTCGGCCACTCGGCCGGGCGGCGCTTTCATCCGCCAGGGCGACGCTTTGCTGCTGCCGGTGCAAAACGGGTCTAGAGCCTATGGCGGCGGCCTGGGATTGATGCGGCTGGATCGGCTTGATGATTTCGACGTCCGTTTTGAACTGCCCCGCCCAATCGATCCCGGGCCGGCATGGGCTCGGTCCGGCATTCACACGCTCAATCGCGCGGGCGGTGTCGAGGTCGTGGACAGCGCCGGCTGACCGGACCCGAGGTCCGTGCTTAACGAGATCCAGCCGGGTTTGGGCTGGATGCAGCGGCCGAAGGCATGCTCTCGAGCGAGCCTCCATGGGGCTGCTTCCTGTAGGCAAGCAGCAACACCACGATGATCGTCATGTCCGGCGTTTTTGACGAAAGCGCGTTGTTTGACAGCGCGGCAAGCAAGAACGTTATGGTGCCGATCCATGCCGGCAGCGGCGCCCCGCGCAGCAGCCGGAAGACGAACCAGAATATCAGCGCTGTAAACAGCAGGGCTATGGGCAGGCCGAAGAGCAAGATAATTACCACCGGCGCGCTTTCGATGTAGGGCAGATGCAGCTTCTGCCGGACGATCGCCAGCAGGTCGTCAACGTTCATGCCGAACAGGATGTCGTTCCAGCTGACCAGTCCGAACACCTGATAAATGGTCACCCGGGCCATGAAGTTTTCGTCGAAGATGGTGTTGCTGAACCGATTCAGCAGACCGCCCGCAAACAGCATCGCAACAAGCACCGCGCCGCCTGTCACGGTGAACATCAGCACGACAAATTTGGCCTGCCGCTCATATTTGAGCGACAGGCCCGGCCAAGGCACGAACAGCAGCAGAATGAGGATTTCGCCGGTGGCGAGCATCAGCGCGGCGCGAGCGCCCGATGCAGCGCAACCGATGAACAACAGGAAGATCGCCATCACCCGCGCCCATATGCGCCAGTGCGTCAGCGGCACGAATCCGATGGTTGTGGCGCAGAGCGCGCCCAGTGCCAGCGGATGGGCCGACAGGCCAGTTGGCCTGAATTGCAGTTCGTTCAACCCATAGGGCAACAGCCGATGTTGAGTCACCGCCTCGATGGTGCCGATGACAGCGCTCAGGATCGCCATCCCGAGCACGACGTCCCCCAGCGCCCGCCGCACCTCTGCATTCAATGCCAGCATCAACAGGCCTGTGGCGCCGGCCACCAGATAGGTATCGATGATGAACCCGGAGGAGCCCGCACGGCCGGTAACGAACAGATAGGGCACCAGCGCGAACATCAGCACCGAATAGCGGATCAACGCCTTGAATATTCCAATTTCGTCGCCGTGCAGCAGAAACGGCCGGCTGAAAAGAACGATAGGAAGCAGCAGGATGATCGCATAGGTGCCGAAATGCAGCTTCTCGTAGAACGAGCCTCCCTGGGCCGTATAGTCGACGACCATGTTCATCACCTGCGGTGATACCGTAAAGCGAAGCAGGAGCGCGAACGCCGCGCATAGGAAAAACAGCAGCGACAGCGCGTTCTGACGGCGCGCTCGGCTGGACGATAATCGTTCCGAAGCGGCAGCGGGATAGCTCATGGCCCATCCAAATGGCGATATTCGAACGGCATTCTGGGCAACGAAATCCCTTCAACGTCCGCCGGACGGACAGCGTGAGCGGTAAAATGGGCCAACTTGGAAAATAAGATGTTAACGATGTTTCTGTAGAGCAGGCCAAGCGTAATGATTTAACAAGGGTTGTCACCATGTCTGCCGGTTCCGGCACACCCCCTATCTCCGCGACGGCTTCCAATAACAGTGCATTCGAGCGTATCGCCAATGCACGGCGCAGGGCATTGCTGCAACAGCATGGCCCAGTCGCGGCGTTAAGCTCCGCGCCGGTGACGCCGCAACCTCCAGAGCCTGTCGCGACGGTGACCCTGGACAAGATCGGCGATTTCCTCGAGCTCGATTTTCGACGCCTGTTCGTCTGGCTGCGGGCCGGCCTCGCCCTGGCCTTCATGCTGGCGGTAATCGGCGGCATTGTCGGCGGCGCCTATGCATTGCTGAGCAAGCAGCGTTACACCGTCACGACCGAGGTCCTCATCAACCCATCCAATTTGCAGGTTGTGGAAAACGACCTCTACTCGCAACCGGGCCAGGTCGATAGCCAGTTGCTCAGCACGCGCAGCAAGCAGCGCATCCTGACCTCGGGCAATGTGCTTTCCCGTGTGGTGGACGAACTGAATCTGACTCACGATCCAGAATTCTTCGATCCGGACCGGAGCACATCCTCGTCCGGCGCTGTGGCGAAGCCCGACCCGAGGCTTATTGCCTTGAAGAACCTGGCGGACCGGGTAGACGCCATCGCGGACCCGACCTCGTTTGTCACAACCCTCTCGGTATCTGCGGAAACCACCGCCAAGGCGATCCTGATCTCGCAGGCCATAGTCAAAAACTTCCAGGAAGAACTGGCTAAGGCGGAAGCTGCCGGCGCCAGCCGTGCCGCGGCTGCCCTTGACAGCCGGCTTGGCCAACTCAAGAGCGACGTGCAGGCAGCCGAAGAGAAGGTCGAGAGCTACAGGCGCAGCCACAACCTGTCGTCCAGCAATGGCCAGCTCGTCAGTTCGCAGACGCTGACGCAGCTCAATGGCGAAATCGTCGATGCGCAATCGCGTGTCATCGCCGCGCAGGCAAGCTACGACGCCCTGGTTGCCTCCGGTATCAACGGGGCCAATCCCGACCCCACGGTTTCGGAAGCGCTCGCGGCGCTGCGCGACAGGTCAAACAGCCTGCGGCAGCAGATCGACTCACAGTCGATGACCTTCGGTCCGCGCCACCCGACGATTGTCAGGCTCAGGACGGAACTCGAGACCGTCAACTCGCAACTCCGGGCCGAGTTCTCCCGCACCATCGGCACGGCAAAGGCCAGCCTAGACAAGGCCAGGGCCTCGTTGGCTTCTCTCAACGCCAGGATGAACGATCTGAAGAGCAATGTATTCACCGACAGCGAATCCGAAGTCGCCCTGCGTGAACTTGAACGCGATGCCGCCTCGAAGAGAGCGGTCTATGAGAGCTTCCTGTCACGTGCGCGCCAAATCAGCGAGCGCGAGCAGATCGACACCACAAACGTACAGGTGATTTCGACCGCGGTGCCCCCGCCAGCGCGCTCATGGCCCCCGCGCACTGCCCTGGTGGCAGGCGCAGGAGCGTTCGCAGGCTTTGCCCTGGGCATGCTGCTGGCCATCGGCATGGGCATCATCCGCGACATGCGCCGGCCGCCGAACCGATCAGGCCTTGCCGCCAGCCGAGCCTGAAGCAAGGCATGGCGAAGCGCATCGTTTTCCACATCGCCAGCCTGAGGGGCGGCGGCGCCGAACGTGTTTTCGTCCTGATGGCAAATGAACTGGCGTCGCGTGGCCACGAGGTCACGCTTTTTACCTGGAACGCGGAAGGCCCTAACGCCGCGCTGCGTTCCGCTGCCGTGCATCTGGTCGACTTCGGCCTTCTCTTGCGCGGCGAGGGTTACGCCAAGTCGGCGACGCTGAAAGGCATCGTGCGAAGCGCAAATTTGTTCCGCCGCCTTGATCCTGATGCGGTCTATAGCGCCCCGGAATTCGCCAATCTGGTGATGGCGCTGTCACTCATGTTGGCCAGAAGCCGGGCAAAATTCTTTCCAAGCTTCCATGCCGCCGCATCGCTGCCTGCCAGCGGCCTCGGCGCGAGGCTGGCGATCTGGCTTTCCGCGCTGGTTGCAGCGCGCGCAACCAAAGCCATCGCCGTTTCAGCGGGTGTCGGCCGTGACATCATCGCCCGAGGCTTTCCCGAATCGAAGGTTGTCGTCATCAACAACCCGCTGCCGCCGGCTGAAGCACCGCAGGGGAATTCCTATGCCTGGCAGGCAGCGTTGGCGGCGATGGGCGATGGCCCGGTCATCGCCACCGCCGGACGCCTGGTGCCGGTCAAGGACCACCGGACTTTGCTGCGGGCCTTCGCTGCCCTGCGCGCCGGCCGCCCTGCCCGGCTTGTCATCTTCGGCGAAGGTCCGCTGGCTGCCGAATTGCACGCCTGTGCCGAAGAGACCGGCATAGACGGGGACGTGCTCTTTGCCGGCTATGTCAACGATCCCGCGGCTTGCTATGCCGCGGCCGATCTGTTCGTTCTGTCATCGACCAGCGAGGGCTTCGGCAATGTGCTGGTCGAGGCCATGGCCGCCGGTGTCCCCGTAATCTCCACCGATGCTCCGCATGGCCCGCGCGAAATACTCGGTGACGGCCGCTTCGGCACCTTGGTGCCGGTCGGTGACGCCGCGGCCCTGGCGAAGGCGATGGCCGAGATGCTGGACCACCCCACCCCTGCTGCCGTGCTGAAAAACAGGGCGGCGGATTTCACAATCGACAAGATTGGCGATCGCTATGAAGCGTTGCTCTAGTCGTTACGCACTGCCAGTGGATCGCGGTTGGATGCGGTCGACGTGGTCGGGCTTTGATTGCGATAATCTCTTCACGGGCTGGGGCGCAACGAATTTATCGTGAGGCATGCCCTCGTTCCTTGAGTTGTTGGGCGAGGAAACCCTTGACCGAATCGAGAACCGCATCCCGTTCATGAGATACGCCTGGCAGCAAATCGAAGCGCACGCGCGCCCCCGCCTCCTCGAACGATCGACACAATGCCATGAGGCGTTCCGGCCGTGTTCGCCCCGCATCGTTGGCGCCCGGCATCCAATGGGTGCTGCCTTGGACATGAGTGATTTCCCAAGTCTCCAGGTCAGCGTCGCCGACGATCATCTGGAAAGGCACTTTTGCCAGCGCTGCGGCATCGAAGGTGATGCCGAACTTCTCCGGCAGATCGCGAATGCCCACCCACCAGTCACGCGTCGGATCGAGCAAGGTCACCGAGCCTGGCGCGCCGATTGAGGCCGCCCAGAGCCTGTCGGGATGCAGGATAGCAAAACGATGCGTGAAATGCGCGCCGCCGGAAAATCCGAACATGGCAAAGCGGCTCCAATCCTGACTGTATTTGGCGCTGACCTCCTCAACCATGGCGAGCAGCACATCATCGTAGCGTATGTTGCCCTCAAGCAAATATTTGTATCCGCTGCGGGCATCATCCCCGAGAACGCCGATTGGAAACAGCGGACACAAAACGGCGCAGCCATTCCAGCGTCCGAACTCGGAAAACGCGTCGCGGAATCCAAGAAAAGAGGTGCGGCCGGTGCCATGGACAGCGACCATCAGGTCGACTTTGGCCCCTTCCCCAACCGCGGGAGGCACATACAGGCAATAGTGAAAGCGCGGGTCTGATTTGGAAGCAAAGATGGCGGTCGCGCCAAGGTCATAGGTAGCGCGACCGCGATCCGCGACAGGCCCCTTGGCAACGCTTGTCAAATCGATAACTCCTTAATAGGCCCGGCGTTCCGGCAACAATATACCGGTCGGCCGACCTCGTGAACTGGAGGCGCCTCCAGGCAGCCATGAGGAGGACCTCGTCGTGCACCGGAAGCAGGGCGCCGGCGGGGCGATCGGGGGCAAAAAGAATGCCTCCGCCAACGCCTCGGGAAGCCGCCATTAACTTTTCGTTAACCATGCCGGGCTAGCCTTAACCAATCAGTAAGGACTCGCCTCTGTGACCTGCGTCGCTCCCATCCAAAACAAGTCCATACGCTTTCGAGCGCGCTCGTTTGTAGCCTTCACCCTCACCCCTGAGGCCCCGCTAGGGGAATGGCTGCAAAGCCTCGATCACTGGACCGAAAACTCTCCCGGCTTCTTTGCCGGCCGCCCGGTCGTGCTCGATCTGAATATACTCAAGCCCGAGGTGGGCGAGATGCGGGATCTGGTCTTACAACTCGCGGAGCGCGGGATTCGCATTTACGCGATCGAGGCCGATGGCAATGTTGCTCTCGGTGCCGATCTGCCGCCGCTCCTCGTCGGCGCCAAGGAGGCCACCGCTGATGCGCTTTACGTGCAGCCGGACCCGAAGGCCGCCGCTGAGGCCAAGACGGAAGAACCGCAGGCGCCGAACTCATTGATGATCAAGGCACCGATCCGCTCCGGCCAGTCGATCTTTCACCCCGATGGCGATGTGGTCATTGTCGGCTCCGTCAGTTCCGGATCCGAGATCGTCGCCGGAGGATCGATCCACGTCTACGGCACGCTGCGTGGACGTGCGTTCGCCGGCGCCACGGGAAATTCCGCGGCCCGCATCTTTTGCCGGAAAAACGAAGCCGAACTTCTGGCGGTGGACGGCTGGTACCGCACCGCCGAGGAGATGGACGCCTCCTCGCGAGGAAGGCCGGTACAGGCCTTTCTCGAGGACGGCGCACTTTGCGTCGCACCGCTCAACTAACAACATTGGAGGCACAAATATGGGCAAGGTAGTGGTTGTCACATCCGGCAAAGGGGGTGTCGGCAAGACGACCTCGACGGCCGCTCTCGGCGCCGCGGTCGCGAAAACCGGCAAGCGGGTGGCTCTCGTCGATTTCGACGTCGGCCTGCGCAACCTCGATCTGATCATGGGTGCCGAGCGGCGCGTTGTTTTCGATATCGTCAACGTCATTCAGGGAACCGCCAAGCTTTCGCAGGCGCTGATCCGTGACAAGCGACTCGAAACGCTGTTCCTGCTGCCGGCCTCGCAAACGCGCGACAAGGATGCTCTCACCGAGGAAGGCGTCGCGGACGTCATCGACAAGCTGCGCTCCGTTTTCGACTACGTCTTCTGCGACAGCCCGGCCGGCATAGAGCGGGGCGCGCAACTTGCCATGCGCTTTGCCGACGAGGCGGTAATCGTCACCAACCCGGAAGTGAGCTCGGTCCGCGATTCCGATCGCATCATCGGCCTGCTCGACTCCAGAACGATGAAAGCCGAGCAAGGTGAATCGATTGTCAAACACGTCCTCGTCACACGCTACGATGCTGCGCGCGCTGCCCGCGGCGAGATGCTGAGCATCGATGACGTGCTCGAGATCCTGTCGACGCCCTTGCTGGGAATAATTCCCGAGAGCCAGGACGTGCTGCGCGCATCCAATGTGGGCGCGCCGGTTACGCTCAGCGAAAACACCAACCCCGCCGCACGCGCCTATATCGACGCGGCAAGAAGACTCGAGGGCGAGGACCTGCCGGTCATTCTGCCTTTCGAGCGGAGGGGCCTCCTCGACCGGCTGTTGGGAAGGAGGGCAGCATGAACCTGCTCGATATCTTCAAGCGCCGCGGCAGCGCGCCCGTGGCGCGCGAACGCTTGCAACTGCTGTTGGCTTACGAGCGTCGAAGCCGCAACCAGCCCGATCTCGTCTCCGTGTTGCGCGAGGAGATCATGGCGGTGATCGCCCGGCATGTTCAGGTCGACCAGGATTTCCTGCAGGTGAGCATGGATCACGGCGAAACGACGTCGAGATTGGAGATCGACATCCAGATCCCCAACAAGGTCGCAATGCCCATGGCCGCGGCGTTCTAACGGAATCCTCCGGCCAGGGCTTGCGTCGGCTGCTGCCGAGGTTGCGGCGCCGTGGTTGGCGTGTTTGACCCGGTCGCCACCGGCAAGTTCTCGCAATTCGAGGACAATAACCACTCCCTCACCAAAACCCCGCGGCCGTTTCCAGTCGCGGGGGGCCTTGGAGGGCCTTTCGAAACCCGTGATCAAATGTTGGCGAGCAATTCGTTGACGCGGCTTTCCATGTCGGCAAGGGCGGTGTCGACGTCCTTCTGGCCACTGATTGCTGCACTCATCTCTTCGCCGATAATGTCTTGGATCGCAAACTGACGCTGTACGGCGGACGGCAGCGGCTTGCCGAGATCAGCGACCGCAGAGATCGTGTTGCGATGCGGCAGGGCCTTGAAGGCGTCCGAGGTGATGACGGCCTTATAGGCCGGCAGGTGACCGGTGCGTGACCATTCGAAGTCGTTGTCGGCGAAGAACTTCAGGAATTTACCGATGGCCGCGATCTGTTCAGGCGTGCGGTCTTTCTGCGAAACGGCCCAGGTGTGGCCGTCGGCATATTGCGCGTGGGCGCCGCCAAACAGCTGCGGATACGGATAGACCGCATAGCCGCCCTTGTTGAGCGCCGTACCCTTGGTCTCGGACTGGGCGTTGTAATCGCCGACCACCCAGGTGCCGTTAAGGTGGACGCCACCCTCGCCGGCAAGGAAGGCGTTGATCGAGCCGCCATAATCGAGATCCTTGGTGGTGTAGCCCTTCTCGAAGATCGCCTTGTACATCTCGACGACCTTCTTGGCTTCCGGCGTATTCAACTTCACATGCTTCGGATCGGCGAAGAAATCGGAATCCTGCTGGAAAAGATAGGTGTAGAGGTTGCGTGTGTAGAGTGCAGTCTCATTGCTCAGGTTCTGGACGAAATAAGGCTTGCCCGTCTTCTGCTTGAACTGTTCGGCCTGGGCGAGCAGTTCCTCGGGCGACTTTGGAAAAATCGGCGTGCCGTCGGCATTGACGAGGCCGGCTTGTTTGAAAAGATCCATGTTGACGTGATAGAGCATCGTCCAGCTGTCGATCGGCAGGCCATAGACCTTGCCGTCTTTGGTGGCGCCATTGCGTGCCGCGTCGGTGAAGGCGTCGGGTGTCACGCCGACCGACTTCAAGAGATCGTCGAGCGGCATCAACAGGCCCTTCGACTGATAATCCGACAGTACGGATTCATGGATCGTGACGATGTCCGGAGCGTCGCCTGAAGCGAACTGCGCGGTCAGCTGATCATAGCCGGGCCATTCCACGGTGGTGACGTTGACATGGACATCGGGATTGTCGGCGTTGAACTTGTTGATTAGCGAGGTGATGATGCCGCATTCGCCAACGGCCTTGGTGGCATCGGTGTTGGTGCCGAAATCGGCATCGCAGGCGCCGAAAAAGCGCTGCACGCTCAGCTCCGTGGCCGCGAAGCTTGGACTTGCGAGCATCATTGCGCCCGCAGAGACTGCGGCAAACAGTATTTTCTTCAGTTTCATATCAGTTCCTCCTACTGAGTTTCCGCCGCTCCACCCTGGATTGGCTTTCGTGCTTCAATTGCTGCGCATTCCCCCGGCCGTCAGGCAATCTTCGTTATCTCACCGCAGCGCCGGAGACCGCCGTGACGATGTATTTCTGGAAGAACAGGTAGACGATCAGGATCGGTGCACCGGCGAACACCGCCTGCGCCATCAGGAAGCCGATGCCTTCGGACTGGGCGAAGTTGGTCTGGGTCGAGGCCATGCCGACCGTCAGCGTGAACATGTCCTTCTTCGTCGCCGAAATCAGCGGCCAGAAGTAGTCGTTCCAGGCGCCGAGAAAGGTGAAGATGCCGAGCGTCGCCTGCGCAGGCAGCGTGAGCGGCAGAAGCACCTTCCAGAAAATTCTGAGCCGGCTGGCGTTATCGAGCATGGCGGCTTCGTCCAGCTCCTTCGGGATGGCCTTGAAATACTGGGTCATCAGGAAGACACCGAACGGAGCCGAAAGGCCCGGCAGAATGAGCCCTTGATAGGTGTTGTGGAACTTCAGCATGCTGAAGATCTGGTGACGGGCGACAAGCACGGCCTGTTCCGGGACCGCCAGACCGAACAGCACGATCACGAACAGCACGTCTCGGCCGGGGAAATTCAGCCGTGCAAAGCCGTAGCCGGCGAGCGACGACAGGATCAACGTGCCGAGCGTCAATCCGCCCGAGACGATGATGCTGTTGCGCACCCAGATGAACACCGACGAGGTGCCGACGGTGTTGATGTAGTTCTTCAGCGTATAGGGTGCGTGAAACACCGAGTTCGGATCGGCCATCAGCTCCGTATTGTCCTTGAGTGACAGGCCGATGAC
Organism: Mesorhizobium sp. M0701; assembly: GCF_040320365.1. Taxonomy (NCBI): domain Bacteria; kingdom Pseudomonadati; phylum Pseudomonadota; class Alphaproteobacteria; order Hyphomicrobiales; family Phyllobacteriaceae; genus Mesorhizobium; species Mesorhizobium sp. M0701. The sequence continues at coordinate 61,028 of NZ_JAMYPO010000003.1, read as the reverse complement.
CCACAGAACCGGCGCGATCATGATGATCGAAAGCAGGATGACCAGGGCCAATAACAAATGGTCGCCAAATGCCCGGCCCTTGATGGAAGCTGCTGGGGCGCTCATGCCTGGTCTCCCCTGCTGCGTGTCACCAGGTACTGGGCCATGGCCGCGACTAGGATGAGCATGAACAGGATTTCCGATGCAGCGGCGCCCAGGCCGAGATCCCAGCGACGGAATGCGGTATCGTAGATGTAGAGCACGATCGGCTTGGTCAGATTGTTCGGACCGCCGCGCGTCATCAGCCAGGCCTGGCCGAACAGCTGGAATTGCAGCACGATCTGGATGATGATCACCAGGATGAAGGTCCGCTTGATCGACGGCAGCGTGATCGACCGCAGCGTCTGCCAGCGATTGGCATTGTCCAGCGCTGCCGCCTCGTAAATGTCCTGCGGGATCTGCTGGAGTGCTGAGAGAAAGAGCATCATCGGCAGGCCGATGCACCACCAGATGGTGGCAATGGCGATGCCGACCATCGCCAGGCTGGGATCGGAAATGAAGGCCGGAGCCGTTGCGCCGAACCATCCGTAGATCGTCGACAACAGGCCGACATTCGGAATGAAGACGATGCGCCAGATCAGCGTGACGATGGTGACCGACAGCACCGACGAGGAAAAGAACAGCGTCCGCAAAACCGCGGCAGTGCGCGTGCGGCGGTTGAGGCAAAGCGCCAGGAAAAGGCCGATCAGCGCCAGCGTCGGCACCGTCAGAAGCACGAAATAGAAGGTGTTCCAGATCGATTGCAGGAAGACCTTGTCGTGATACAGCCTGGCGTAATTGCCGAGACCGACAAAATTTCCGGACGAGAACGTGTCGGCCTTGTGGAAACTCAGCCACATCCCCCAGAGCAGCGGGAAGAGCAGCAGCGTGGTGAAGAAGAACAAGAATGGCGCAACGAAAATGACGTTTCGCCATTGCGGCGCATAGATGTCGGCGGTAGGGGCTCTGACGCCGACAGCAAGCGTCGCGGTCGGGGACATCGCCAGCCGGTCAGCCATCTCAGGCCTCCCTCGCATGCCAGGCGCGGCCGGTCTCGTTGAACAGATGCGATTTCTGGCCATCAAAGGCGAGCCCGATTCTGTCGCCGACGGCGACGCGGCTGTTGCCGGCATCCGAGCCGACGATCTGCTGGCCATCGCCCAGCCGCGCGTAGATCAGGGTGCGTTCGCCGAGCCGCTCGAGCACATCGACCACGCCGCCGGCATTGCCCTGTCCGGCCGCAACGATGCGCACGTCTTCAGAACGGATGCCGAAAGTGTACTTGCCATCGGTCAGTTGGCTGGAGGCGATCTCGGTCTGCACCGAGACGCCGTCCGCAAACCTGGCCGTGGCGTTCTCGCCGGATCTGTCAAGCGTCGCATCGACGAAGTTCATCGCCGGCGCGCCGACGAAACCCGCGACGAATTTGGTCGCCGGGCGCTCGTAGATCTCCATCGGGGTACCGATCTGGTCGATCTTGCGATTGTTCATGACGACGATGCGGTCGGCCAGCGTCATTGCCTCGACCTGGTCATGGGTGACGAAGATCATCGTCGATTGCAGCCGCTGGTGAAGCTGGGCAAGCTCGATGCGGGTGCGGGTGCGCAACGCCGCATCGAGATTGGAAAGCGGCTCGTCGAACAGAAAGGCCTTCGGCTCCTTGACGATCGCACGGCCGATGGCGACGCGCTGGCGCTGGCCGCCGGAGAGCTGGCCCGGCTTGCGATCGAGCAGATGCGGCATTTCGAGGATGCGGGCGGCTTCGTTGATGCGCGCCTCGATGACCTTGCCTGGTACGCCGATATTCGCAAGCCCGAAGGCCATGTTGTCGCGCACCGTCATATGCGGATAAAGCGCATAGGACTGGAACACCATGGCAATGCCGCGCTTGCCCGGTGGCAGATGATCGATGCGCTCGTTGTTGATGGCAATCTCGCCGCTATCGACAGCTTCGAGCCCGGCAATCATTCGAAGAAGCGTCGATTTTCCGCAGCCGGACGGGCCCAGGAACACGATGAATTCGCGTGCCCTTATGGAGAGCGACAGATGATCCAGCACCGTCATGGCACCGAACTGCTTGCTCACGTTCCTGATCTCGATATCGGCCGTCACGTCGACGCTCCTCCTCAGCGTTTGCGCTTTCTCGATGATCCGCCTGAACTCAGAGCCTCAGGCGTATGACCTGGTAGGAATAGGCCGGCAGTGACAGGCTCAGCTTGCCGCCGGCGAGCGAGGCGCCCTCACCCTTCCTGAGGCCGACATTGCCAGGGTTTTCGGCCGAATTGACGGCTTTCAGATCGGCGTGTGCCATCACCTGGTGATCGACGATCTCCGCCGCGCCGAAGCCGGTGAGGTCGACCACTGTTTCGATTGCCTCGCTCGAATGGCGGTTGACGGCGAAGAAGGTGACGTGGCCGGTTTGCCTGTCGTGCACGCCGGCAACATCGACATAGGCGACGTCGCCCGCAACGCTGGATTTGTAGGTCGGGCTTTCCACCTTGAGATCCAGCGCATTGCCGCGACCATGGTTAGAAGCAAACAGATAGGGATAAAAAATCGTCTGTCGCCATGCCGGGCCATTCGGAACGGTCATGATCGGCGCGATGACATTGACCAGTTGTGCCAGGCAGGCGATCTTGACGACATCGGAACGGCGGATGAAGGTGTTGAGGATCAGGCCGACCTGCAGCACATCCTCGAAATTATAGATGTCTTCGAGCAACGGCGGGGCGAACGGCCAGCCGTTGCTGCCGCCGAGTATCTTCCTGTCCTGCTCCTTGGAATGGTACCAGACGTTCCATTCGTCGAACGAGATGTAGACCTGCTTGTTGGAGCGCTTCTTGGCCTTGATATACTCGATGACGCCGGCGACCGAGACAATGTAGTCGTCGAGCTTTTCGCTCATGGCGAGATAGTTCGGAGCGTCGTTGGCTTCGTTGTCGAAATACATGTGCAGCGAGATGTAGTCGACCTCGTTGTAGGTATGGTCGAGAACCGTCGCTTCCCATTCAGGGTAGGTCGGCATCTTGGCATTCGAAGAGCCGCAGACCACCAGCTCGAGTGACTTGGAGAAGGCGCGCATGGCCTTGGCCGTCTCATGCGCCAGCCGGCCATACTCGTCCGCGGTCTTGTGGCCGATCTGCCAAGGGCCATCCATTTCATTGCCGAGGCACCAGAGCTTGACGTCGAACGGCTCCTTGCGGCCGTTGGCGATGCGCCTGTCGCTCCATTTGCTGCCGCCGGGATGGTTGGCGTACTCCAGCAGGTTGCGGGCTTCATCGAGGCCGCGCGAGCCGAGATTGACGGCAAGCATCATCTCGGTGTTGGCGGAGGTGCACCAATCGGCAAATTCATGCAGGCCGACTTCGTTGCTTTCCGATGTGTGCCAGGCGAGGTCGAGGCGCACTGGGCGCTGTTCCTTGGGGCCAATGCCGTCTTCCCAATTGTAGGCCGAGACGAAATTGCCGCCGGGATAGCGGACGATCGGAACATTGAGTTCCCTGACGAGATCGATGACGTCTTGACGCATGCCGTTGGCATCCGCTGTCGGATGGCCGGGCTCATAGATGCCGGTGTAAACTGCCCGCCCCAGATGCTCGATGAAGGATCCGTAGAGCCTCGGATCGATTTCCGAGACGACATAATGCGGATGAGCCGTGACGGCTGCCTTCATGCATTCCTCCCATCGATATCACAAACGATGATTTAAATCATCTTGCCCGATATCAAAGAGGAATTGGTAGCCCTTCGTCAAGCCAAAATACCCAAATGTAGGACAATTAGACGAACGCTTTGGCACAGCAGAAAGCCAGATAGTTGAAATTGCTGCGTTATCTTCAGAACCCGGTTTCATGATATCAACCAGTTTTGATCCTGAGCAGGATGTCCTGATCGTAATTTCCAAAGCCCTTGCCGAAAATATTGATCCCGCCGGGGCGCTTGGCGTCGTCCTTGACGCCGATACGGACGCGGATTGAATGATGGCTCTTCAGATCGAGTGCGGCGAGGCCGGTTTCGGAAATCCTGAGGCCGTCGACATGGGTGCCGTCATTGGCAATTCGCCAGTTCTTCAGCTTACCGTATTGCGAGCCCTTGAGCTTCCACCAGGAGGGCGTGAAGACGCCGCGCTTGTCGCCGAAATCCCCCGGCGACGTCCAGGTGCCGACATCGACGCCATTGATCGTCAGCGTGATGTCCGAGGGCCAATCGGCGCTGGTACCCGGCACTTCCGAAGACAGCTCTATCGCAACTTCGAGTCCGGTGATCTCGGCATTGGCGAGCTTGGCATTGTTGGGGAACTGGTATTCGACAAAACCGCGCGTGAACCATAGCAGACCAGCTTTCATGCGGTCCGGATCGAGGAAAGTGTTGGGAACATCGAGCAGACCGATGATGCCGTCTGGCGAACAAAGGCCGCAGGGCGCGGTAACCTCGAAGCCGGTATAAAGCCCGATCGGCATCGACACTTCGATCGCGTCGTTCTTGACCGCACGATATTCGCTCTTGAACACGACGAGCACTTCTTCGGCCATCGGATAACAGATTTTCTGACTGCCTTTCTTCGCTTTCAGGTTCTCGGTGCGGATCAACCCCGCATCCTCCAGCACCTGGATGTTGGTCGAGACGGTCGACTGCGGAAGCGACAGCACGGCGGCGATTTCGTTGACATTCATCGGCCCCTTCTCATGCAGCAGTTTCAGCATCGAGATCCGCGCCGAGGAGGCAAGCCCCTTGAGCACGGCAATGCCTTCCTCAGGTTCAATCACCAGAAAATTGCGACTCATGAAATTGTCCGGCCCATGTAAAATCTATATCCGAAATTACCCTGTATATCGGGATATCTGATTTAATCAACATGCAGGCGGAACGCCGGGCAATTTGTTGAATCCGGCAGGGCGAGGGTCGCGCGGTGGCCCTGCACAGAATTTGTGCAGGAGCCATATGCAGAGTGGACACCTGAACGCCGATCGCCCAATCTAGTCCGGAGCCGAGCCCGGTGATGGCGGCTTGCACATAAAGTGGTTGGACGGGTCGTGACCAAAGGGTGGAAATTATACGATCAGCGACTGGCCTGGGTCCTCGTCGCGCCTGTGCTTTTACTGCTTACCCTGCTTCTGCTGCTGCCGATCGCGATGATGACGGTCTACACGTTTTTCACCTTCGTCACCGCGGGGGTGGAGTCGGCGGTGCTGACCTTCGACAACTGGAAGGAATTCCTCACCGACAGCTACTATCACGGTTTTCTTTGGAAGACCGTTCGCGTCGGCGCCATCACCGCTGTGATCTGCGCGATCCTTGGCTATTTCCCCGCCTATTTCATCTGGGCCACGACCTTCAGGCACAAATGGCTGTTGTTGCTGCTGCTCATCGTGCCGTTCTGGATCAGCTTCACCATCCGGACATTCTCGTGGATCCATATTCTCGGCGAACAGGGGCTGATCAACGTCGTGCTCATCAGGCTGGGGGTTATCAACGAACCGTTGCCAATGCTCTACACCGAGGGCGCCGTCATCATGGGGCTGCTGCATTTTCTGCTGCCCTATATGATCCTGAACGTCTATGTCAGCCTGGAAAGCATCGACCGCACGCTGATCGCCGCCGCCCGCTCGATGGGCTGTACCAGCGCGCAGGCGTTTCGCGAAGTGACCCTGCCGCTATCGATGCCGGGGCTGGGCGCCGGGCTGCTGCTCTGCTTCGTGCTGGCGGCCGGCTCCTATGTGACGCCGCAGCTGCTCGGCGGCAGCCGCGATGCGCTGTTCGGCAACTTGATCTACGACACCATCATGGGGCAGCTCAATTGGCCGATGGGCGCCACGCTTTCCATCGTCCTGTTCATTCTGCTCGGCGCGGCCGCGGCCGCCTACGGCCGCTATATGGGCCTATCGCAGATCATGAAGGGCCTCAGTGCATGAGAGCGGATCATCCCGATCGCGAAGGCAGATGGGCGTGGCGGCTGACCGGCGCGATCACGGTGTGCGTCTACGTCTTCATGTTTGCGCCGATCCTCGCCACGGTCGTGCTTTCCTTCAACGCCTCGATGTTCGGCGGCTTTCCCCTCACCGGCTTCAGCCTGCGATGGTACGAAAAGCTGCTCACCAACGAGCCGGTTCTCGACGCTTTCCGGACATCGATGTGGATTGCCCTGGTGACGGCAACGGTGACGACGCTGCTCGGCATCATGGCGGCATTGGCGCTGGTGCGCTTCGAGTTCCGTGGCAAGCAGGCGATCAACACGCTTGTCATTCTTCCCGCGCTGGTCCCCGAAACGATACTCGGCGTCGGCCTGCTGGTCATGATCAAAGCCGTCGACCAGCCGCGCAGCATGACGCTGCTGGTGCTCGGCCACATTCTGCTCACGCTCCCCTACGTGGTGCTGATCGTCCAGGCGCGCATGGTCGGCATAAAACGCTCCTATGAGGAGGCGGCGCTTTCGCTCGGGGCGCCGCGTGTGTCGACATTCCGCGAAATCACGCTGCCGCTGCTCATTCCCGCAGTGCTTGCCAGTGTTCTGCTCGCTTTCACCATTTCGTTCGACAACACCTCGGCCAGCCTGTTCTGGCGGCCGGCGGGCGTCGAGACCATGCCGACGCAAATCCTTTCGATGCTGAAGATCTCGATCAGCCCTGAGGTGAACGCGCTCGGAACCATCATGATCCTTTTGACGGTCGGCATTCCCTTGGCTGGCGGGCTCATCCTGCAAAGCCTCACCTGGTTCAAGGCAGGCAAGTGAAAATGAAAATGGGAGAATGGAAATGAAACTGACAACCACCAAACGACTGGAACGGCTCAACGAACGCTATGCCAATGGCGACATCAGCCGGCGATCATTCCTGACGCTGACGGCCGCCGCTGCCGCCGCCACCGGGCTTTCCGTGCCCTGGATGGGACGGGCGCTGGCCGCGGTTTCGGAAGTGCGCTTCGACGGATGGGGCGGCGTGGTGCAGGAGGCGATCGATAAGTACGCGTTCCAGCCTTACACCGCCAAGTCCAAGGTCAAGGTCGTCCAGGGTACCTTTGGCGACGAGAACGAGATCATCACCAAGATCAAGACGTCGAAACCAGGCGACTTCCAGATCGTCCATTCTTCCGGCGTCAACTACTACATCAAATACGTCAATGGCGGTTTCAATTCGGAGATCAACGAGGCGAACATTCCGAACATGGCGAATGTCCTGACCGCCATGATCGAGCCGTTCCGCAAGATCACGCCGAAGCTGTCGGCAGTGCCATATGATTACGGCACCACCGGCATCGCCTACAACAACAAGGTCATCTCGCCGGAGGAAGCCAAGGAAAAGGGCGCCAACCTGCTTACCGACACGAAATATGCCGGCAAGATCGGCGGCTACGCCGATATGACGACGCGCGTCTGGTATGCGGCGCTGCAGACGAAACAGGACCCCAACAACATTCAGGACATGGACGTCGTCTGGGCCAAGGTTCGCGAGACCCGCGACCTGGCCAAGAAATTCTGGAGTTCCGGCGCGGAACTGATGGACCTCCTTTCGCGCAACGAGATCGTCGTCACCGATGCCTGGTCAGGACGTGTCGCCGCCCTGCAGCAGCAGGGCCAGCCGATCGGCTATCTCGACCCTGCCGGCTCATACGCGTGGATGGAGGATATGCTAGTGCTCAAGGGTTCGCCGATGGCCGAATGCGAGGAACTGATCAACTTCATGCTGGATCCGGCCACGTCGATCGCCGTCGCCGAGGGCCAGAACTATCCGCCATCGCTTGACCCCACCAAGGTGAAGCTGACCGACAAGATCGCGACGCTTCCGGCCTTCGACCCGACTGGATCGATGAAATCGCTGACCTTCGCCGATCCGCTCTACTGGGCGAAGAACGAAGACGCCTGGACCAAGCAATGGGACAGGGTGTCGAAAGGTGCATGACGACAACAGCCACGACCCGCAGCCCCGGCCGGCTTCGGCCGGGGCTAATGGCGACCCGCTCGCCCAGAGCGAGAGGCAGCAGCCTATAGAAAAGCCTGCGGTCGAGTTTCGCGACATCGATATTTTTTACGGCAAGTTCGCCGCTGTGCGCGATTTTTCACTGGCGATCCACAAGGGTAGTTTCGTCACCTTGCTGGGGCCGTCCGGGTGCGGCAAGACGACGATCCTGCGATCGATCGCGGGCCTGGTCGACATCTCCGGTGGCCAGATCTCGATCGGCGGAAAGCGGGTCGACGACATCCCGATCTACAAGCGCAACATTGGTCTGGTGTTCCAGAACTACGCGCTCTTTCCGCACAAGAACGTCTTCGACAACGTCGCATTCGGCCTGAAATACCGAAACGTGCCGAAACCGGAAATCGTGCGCCGGGTCAAGAAGGCGCTGGATATGGTGCGGCTGCCCGGCAGTGAGACAAAGCTGCCGTCGCAGCTCTCGGGCGGCCAGCAGCAACGCATCGCACTGGCCCGCGCCATCGTCTTCGAGCCGGAAGTGCTGCTGCTGGACGAGCCCTTGTCGGCGCTCGACGCCAATATGCGCGAGGACATGCGCGTCGAGATCAAGAAAATCCAGAGGGAGACGGGCATCACCGCTATCTTCGTGACGCACGACCAGGAAGAAGCCTTGTCGATGTCCGACCACATTGTCGTGATGAACGCCGGCCTGATCGAGCAGAACGGCTCCCCCGCGCAGGTCTATGACCAGCCGGCCACCGCATTCGTCGCCAATTTCCTTGGCAAGGCCAACATGCTGCCCGGCAGCGTGACAGTGATGGACGGCAAGATGGCGACGATCGCGCTGGCCACCGGCCATGTCGTAAAGGCGGCCGCGCCGAAGGCGCTCGCGACCGGCAGCGCGGTCACCGTCGTCGTTCGCCCGCAGAAGCTTACCGTCGGTACCGCCGGTGCTGCCAACAGGCTGGCGGGACGGATCGTCTCGACCTCCTATCTCGGCGGCAATGCGGTCTACGAGATCGACATCGGCGCCGGCACGCTGGTGCGCGCCAACACGTTGATCGACGGCCAGCCGCTGCGTGAAGGCGAAGCGGTCGATGTCTGCTTCGACCCGCTGGGCTGCGTGCTTCTCGACGCGCAAGGCTTACGCATCGCCTAGCGAGGCGGAACTGAGCCGTTCAGTCTTTCGCGTCACCCTTTGGCCCGAGAAACCGCGCATAGACCTCACCGACAATACCGCGCCGGAAAACCAGCACGCAGGCCATGAAGGTCAGGCCGGTGGCGATGGTCACCGGAAAGTTCGAGGTGGCGAGCGTGTTTTCCAGGCCGACGACCAGACTGGCGCCGATGATCGGCCCGGCCATGGTGCCGATGCCGCCGAGGAGCGTCATCAGGATCACCTCGCCCGACATCTGCCAGGTGACGTCGGTGAGCGTGGCAAACTGAAAAACGATCGCCTTGAGCGCGCCGGCCAGCCCGGCCAATGTTGCCGACATGACGAAAGCCGCCAGCTTGTAGTTGGCGACGGAATAGCCGAGCGAAATGGCCCGGCTCTCGTTTTCCCGGATGGAACGCAGGATCATGCCGAAAGGCGAGTTGATGATGCGCCAGATGGCGAACACGCCGATCAGGAAGACCGCCAGCACGAAATAATAGATGTTCATCGAGACGTTCACGTCGAGCATTCCAAGCAGCCTGCCGCGCGGCACGCCCTGGATGCCGTCCTCACCTCCGGTGAACGGCGCCTGCACGCAGAAGAAGAAGAACATCTGCGACAGCGCCAGCGTGATCATGGCGAAATAGATGCCTTACCGGCGGATGGCAAAGAAGCCCATCACAAGGCCGAGCAGCGCAGCTCCCAGGACACCGAGCAGGATGCCCGCTTCCGGCGGGCAGCCCCAGACCTTGACCGCGTATGCGGTGAAATAGGCCGCCCCGCCGAAGAATGTCGCATGGCCGAAGGACAACAGCCCAGTGTAGCCGAGCAGAAGGTTGAACGCGCAGGCAAACAGCGCAAAGCACAGCATCTTCATAAGGAAGATCGGATAGACGAAGAAAGGCGCCACCGGCGGCGCCAGGATGCCGAGCCCGACCAGCGCCCATTCAAGCCGTGCCGAATTCTTGGCACACGTCTCGCGAAGTGTCAGTTCGGCCATCTCAGGCATCCCTTCCGAACAGGCCGGCTGGCCGGACCAGAAGCACGATTGCCATGATGACGAAGACCACCAGATTGGAGGCTTCGGGATAGAAGACCTTGGTCAGGCCTTCGGCGAGGCCAAGCATGTAACCGGTGACGATCGCCCCGAGGATCGATCCCATGCCGCCGACCACGACGACGGCGAAGACGACGATGATGAGGTCAGATCCCATCAGCGGGCTCACCTGATAGATCGGCGCGGCGAGAACCCCCGCAAGCCCGGCAAGAGCGGCGCCGAGGCCGTAGGTGAGGGTCAGCAGCAACGGCACGTTGACGCCGAAAGCCTGCACCAGCCCGGGGTTCTCCGTCGCCGCCCGCAGATAGGAGCCCAGCCTGGTCTTCTCAATCAGCGCCCAGGTGCCAAAACAGACGATCATCGAGGCGACCACTACCCAGCCGCGGTAAATAGGCAGGAACATGAAGCCGAGATCGGTTCCTCCCGAGAGCAGCGGCGGCACGGAATAAGGGCTTCCCGATACGCCATATACGCCATAGTAGTAACGGAACACTCCTTCGAGCACGAGCGCGAGGCCAAAGGTGAAAAGCAACCCGTAGAGCGGGTCGATGTCGTAAAGCCTCGACAGCGCCAGGCGCTCGACCACGACGCCGAAGCCGCCGACGATCAGCGGCGACAGGATCAGAGCCGGCCAGTAGCCGATGCCAAACCGGGTGAGAAGCAGGTACCCGACGAAGGCGCCGAGCATATAGAGCGCGCCGTGGGCAAAATTGATGACGCGCATCAGGCCGAATATGACAGCCAGGCCCAGGCTCAACATTGCGTAGAACGAGCCGTTGATGAGGCCGACCAGCAATTGGCCGAGGAATGCCTGAACGGGTATTCCGAAGATCATCGTCATAGCGTCGGATCGTGCGGCGTCCAGATCGGCCTCTATTCTCGCCGAAGCGACGATTACGGCTGAACGGTCCTGATCCGATATCGCTGAACGAGAATTCCCTCGTCAACCGCCGGCTGGATGATGGCAAGCAACCAGGCGGCCCTCGCCAATGCTTTGGAGAAGCGGACGGTCGCTGCGGCAGATCGGGGTGGCAGCTGGGCAACGGGTGTGGAACCGGCACCCTGAGGGTGGGCTCATCGGGCTGGGCAGGTCACCCTTGAGCACCAGCCGGCCGCGCCGCGCCCGGTCGATGCTGGGTATCGGCACGGCGGAACGCAGCGCCGCGGTGTAATGATGTCTGGGCGCCGCAAAGACCTCGTCGGTCGGCCCGCTCTCCACGATCGATCCCAGATACATCACCGCCACACGGCTCGAGATCTGACGCACCACGGAAAGGTCGTGAGCGATGAACACATAAGTCAGGTTGTACTCCTCGCGCAGGTCGGCGAGCAGATTGACGATCTGCGCCTGGATCGACACGTCGAGCGCCGAGACCGGCTCGTCGGCCACGATCAGCCGTGGCCGCAGCGCCAGCGCGCGGGCGATGCCGATACGCTGGCGCTGGCCGCCGGAGAATTCGTGCGGGTAGCGCGATGCGTGCTGGGGCGACAAGTCGACCCGGCGCAGGAGCTCGGCCACGCGGTCCGCCATTTCCGATGCCGAGAGGCGTTCATGGATGCGGAACGGATCGGCCAGCAGATCGCCGACCCGCCGGCGCGGATTGAGCGAAGCGCTGGGATCCTGAAAGACCATCTGCATCTGCCGCCGCAACGGACGAAGCTGGCGCTGGGAGGCGTCGCTGATGTCGCGGCCCTCGAATTCCAGCGACCCCGAGCTGATTTCGGTCAGACGCACCAGACACCGGCCAAGCGTGGATTTGCCGCAACCGGACTCGCCGACGATGCCGAGGGTCTCCCCGGGCCAGATGTCGAGCGACACCGTATCAACCGCATGCACGGTCCGGCGCTGCGCCGGGAAGATCGAGCGGCCGACGCTATAGCGCTTCGACAGGTCGCCGGCACGAAGCAGCGGACGTTCGCGTGGCATGGCATTCATCGTTGCATCTCCACCACGCCGCCAGGCCTCTGGGCAGCGAATTGTCTGCGCGTAGGCTCCGGCAACAGGCACGCGGCGCGATGCCTCTCGCCTTGCATGATCGGCAGTTGAACCAGACAGGCGTCATGGCGAAAGGCGCAGCGGGGGCTGAAGGCGCAGCCTTTCGGCAGGTTGGAGAGCGACGGCGGAATTCCCGGAATGGCAGCGAGCCGGGCTGAACGTGGTCCCTCCATCGGCGGGATCGAGCCGAACAAGCCCCATGTGTAGGGATGCAGCGGCGCCCGGAACACGCTGCTCTTGCCGCCCTCCTCGACAAAGCGTCCGCCATACATCACCAGTACCCGGTCCGCGACTTCGGCGACGACGCCAAGATCGTGCGTGACCAGGATCACAGCGGAACCGAACTGGTCGCGCAATCGTCCGATCAGTTCGAGGATCTGCGCCTGCACGGTAACATCGAGGGCTGTAGTCGGTTCATCCGCGACGAGCAGCGCCGGGTTGCACGAGAGCGCCATGGCAATCACCGCGCGCTGGCGCATACCGCCGGAAAGCTGGTGCGGGTAGCTGTCGATGACCCGATCCGGATTTGCGATGCCGACCGCATCCAGCAATTGCACGGCCCTCGCCCGTGCCGCTTTCGCCGACACTTTTTCATGCGCGCGGACCTGCTCGCCGATCTGGTTGCCGATCGTATGCACCGGGGTGAGCGCAGACATCGGATCCTGGAAGATCATCGCGATCTGGCGGCCGCGAATGGCATCGAGCGCACGCCGCTTGAGCCCGATCAGCTCCTGTCCCATGAAACGGATGGAACCGGAGACGATAGCGTTGGGGCTGTCGATCAACCCCATAATGGCGAGCAAGGTCTGGCTTTTGCCCGAACCGGATTCGCCGACCACACCGACGATCTCGCGCTGCTCGACGGAGAACGAAACACCTCCCACCGCGCGCACCAGGCCCTCGTCGCTGCGGAAGGAGACGGTGAGGTCCTTGACCACCAGAAGAGGAGCATCAGCCGACATCGCGAGCCCTCGGGTCGATGAAGACGAAGACCACGTCGACGACGAAGTTTGCCATCACCACGAAGAAGGCGGCGTAGATTACCGTGGCAAGGATCATCGGCAGATCGAGCGTCTGCAGCGCCTCGTAGGTCAGTTTTCCGACGCCCTGCAGTCCGAAGACCACTTCGGTCAGCAGCGCGCCGCCACCGACCAGGGCACCGAAGTCGAGGCCGAACATGGTAACAAATGCGACCAGCGAGGTCCTGAGGCCATGATGCAGCACCACCCGCCGCTCGCCGATCCCCTTGGCTCGGGCGGTGCGGATGAAATCCTCCTGCATCATCTCGATCAGGCTTGCCCGCAGCACCCGGCCGTAGAGGCCGACATAAAGGGTTGCCAGCGTGAACCACGGAATGACGAGCGCCTTGAACCAGCCCCAGGGATTCTCGGTCAGGGGGATGTAGCCGAGCGGAGGAACCCAGGAAAACAGCCAGCTGTCGTGCCAGCGGCTTTGCGTCAGCAGGTTGGCGACCTCGCCCAGCCAGAAGACCGGGATCGACACGCCTACCAGGCTCAGGATCATCAGCGCGCGATCAATGAATGTACCGCGCGTTGCGCCTGCGATCACACCGACGATCAATCCGCCGAGCACCCACAGCACTGCCGCGCCGCCGACCAGCGACAGCGTCACGGGAATGGCGCTTATCACGGTCGGGATGACGCGCTGCCCGCGATTGACGAAGGAGGTGAGATCGCGGCTGACGAAAAGCCGGTTCATCATCAGCCCATATTGCACCGGCAATGGCCGGTCGAGACCGAAATCGTGGCGCACCTGGATCAGCGTCTCTTGCGAAGCATTGCGGCCGGCAATGCGCGCCGATGGATCAGCGCCAGGCGTCGCAAAGAAGATCAGGAAAGCGACGACGCTGATACCGAACATAACCAGCACCATCTGGCCAAGCCGGAAGCCGAGCGCGGCAACCACTAGACGCCCCTCGGCGAGGATTTCGGATCGAGCGCGTCGCGCACGCCGTCGCCCAGAATGTTTAGGGCCAGCACCGTGATCACAATGGCTAGCCCCGGCGCCAGTGCCACGACCGGCCGCGAATAGAGCAGGCCCTGGCCGTCCTGGATGATCGTGCCCCAGCTGGCATCCGGCGGCTGCACGCCGATCGACAGGAACGACAGCGAGGATTCCGTCATCATGTTGAGCGCCAGGATCAACGGCACGAAAACGATGATGCGGGTCACCACATTGGGCATGATGTCGCGCAAAAGGATGCGCCAGGGCGATGCGCCAAGGCCGATCGCAGCGGTGACGAATTCGGCATGCATTAAGGTCAGGACATGGCCGCGGATCGGCCGCGCCACATAGGGCACATAGACGATGCCGATGATGAAGACCGGTAGCCACAGGCTGCCGGAGCGGATTTCGAACGGACCGATCTGGATACTCTGCGCAATCAGCACGATCGACAACGAAATCGCCAACAGGAAAATCGGAAAAGCCCAGAGCACGTCGAGAATGCGCGACAGGCCGATGTCGACGATGCCGCCGAAGAAGCCGGAAACGACCCCCAGGAATGTCGCGAGGACAAGGCACAGCACGGCTGCAGCACCCGAGATCAACAGCGAATCCCGTCCGCCGTAGAGCAGCCGCGCCGCGACGTCACGGCCCTGGTTGTCGGCACCGAGCATATAGGGGCCGATGCGCCAGGTCGGCCCGACCGGCGTCATGCCGAGGCCAAGGCCTTCGGTGGAGGGCTGCAGCACCGGCTGGGTCACCCCATCGACGACGATCTCGCCATTGAGATTGGTCACAAATGGATCGGTGCCGGAGACGTATCGCGCATAAAGCGGCGCCGCGAGCGAGGCGATCACGATGACGACGAGCACGGCGAAGGCAGATATTGCCGAACGATCGCCTTTCAGCTTGCGCCAAGCGGTGCGCCACGGGCCATCGGTGGCCCGGCGAACCGGGATGGCAGGCTGGTCCGCAATGACATTGACCATGAACAGGATTGCCTGGGAAAAATCGCGGCCTGGAAGATGCGCTGATCCGCCGGAAAAGGAAATGCGACGGAGAGCCAGCGGCACTCCGTCGCATTGGCTCCGGTCGGCTATTCCACCCAGGACTGGCTGACAATCCAGTAGAATTGCGGGCTGAAGGTGAAGTTCTTCAGCCTGGAAGAGATCACATCGACGCGCTTTGGCGTGAACAGGACAGCGACCGGAGCCTTGTCCGTCACAGCCTTGTCGATGGCGGTCCAGAGTGTCGCGCCCTTGGCCGGATCGGCGATGGTGGCTGCCTCTGCCTCGTCCATCGATGCGTCGATCGACTTGTCGCAGAGCCCCGAAATATTGACCGAGGCGTCGGAGCCCGGCGTAAACGAGGCACAGCTGAACAAGACCTGCAGGAAATTCGATGGCGCCGGGTAATCCTGGAACCATTGCGAGATCGAAATCTGCACCTTGTTATTGGTGTTCTGGATATAGGTGAACTGTATGTTCTGCGAGATCGGCTTGACCGACGTCTTGTAGCCAAGCTGGTTGAGCACATCCTGCAGGTAGACGCCGATCGCCTTGGAGACCGTGGTGTCCTCGGTGATGATCGTCACCTCCTGACCTGCGGTTCCCGATTCAGCGACCAATTGCTTGGCCTTGTCCATATCCGCCGCCGACCACTTCTCACCTGGATTGGCGGTGAACGGGCAATAGGCTGCGAATGACGGGAAGCCCGGCGGCAGGATCTGACAGGCCGGCTGCGCCAGATTGCTGCCGCCGAAGAGCTTGACGATCGCGGCGCGGTCGATCGCGAAGTTCACGGCCTGGCGAACGCGGATGTCGTTGAACGGCGCCAGATTGGTGTTCATCGGCGCATACCACATTGCCGTCAGCGGATGAACGGTGACCTGCTTGGCATATTTGGTGCCGAGTTCGGCGAGACGGTCGGACGGCGGCGGGTCGAACATCCAGTCCGCCTGGCCGTTCTCGACAGCGGTCACCGCCGCCTCGTCGGTTAGGCCGAATTCGTAGTCGATCTCGTCCGGATATCCGGCCGGCTGCGCTTCCTTGCTCCATTCCTTGAAATGAGGGTTGCGCACAATCTTCATCAGCTTGTTGGGATCGTAGCTGGCGATCATGTAGGGTCCGGTGCCCGGAATCGGATCGGTGCCGGCGTCCTTCAGCGGCGCGCTCGCCGGCAGGATCGACGCATGCGGAACAGCCAGCTTCTGCAGGAACTCGGCATCCGGCTGGGCCAGGTTGAAGGTAATATTTCCGGCCGCGTCGTCGACCGACAGGCCACCTTCGAGGGTACACGTCGCAGGCGTCTTCAAGCACGCATCCGCGCCGACGATGCCTTTGTAGAAGGTCCCGGCCGTCGGCCCGCTGGTCTTGAAGATGCGTTGGAACGAAGCCACCACGTCCTTCGTGGTGACATCCGTGCCATCCGCGAATTTGATGCCCTTGCGCAGCTTGAAGATGTAGGTCTTGCCGCCGTTCTCGACCTGCGGGAGGCTTTCCGCCAGGTCCGCGACGACTTCGAAGCCGGTCTTGTCCCCGGCCTTCTTGTAGGTCACCAGGCCATCGTATAGGACATAATTGATCTGGAAATACTGCAGCGTGTAGTTGATGTGCGGATCGGCGGTGCCTGCCGCGGCATTGGCCAGCAATCGGAGTGTGCCGCCTGGCTTGCCCTCGGTGGCCAAGGCACTGCTTGCCGGCGACATCATGGTCACGCCGAGCAGAGCCAGGCAGGGTATCAACGCTGCAAATGCTTTTTGGGGTCGCATATTTGTTCCCTCATGGAGGCGCGTCGGCTTTTGCCGCGCTGAACCCGGTCGATCGACCATTGCGCGGCTGAAACAGTCTGGGTTTGTGAACGGTGTCCGCTACTTGGCCCAATCGCAAAAGACTACGGCGAGCGAAGCCGGACGGGATAGCTATTAAGATAGATAGGGTCGGACAGGCTTATCCCCGCCTATTTGTTGAGCAGCCGGCCGACATGGCTATTTGACAAGCAATCATCAGCGGGTAAGCTTGCCCGATGCAAAGCCTTCCAGGCGATCTAGAGAGCCGGTTCCAAACCGGAATGAGCATCGACGCTGCCATGGCGGTGGCAACGGAGGTGCTGGAGCCCATCGGTTTCACCGCATTCATCTACGACTATACGCCCGTGCCGGTCAGTCACAAGGGCGAGCTTATCACGCCCTCGTTGATGGCTCTGCGCAACGTGCCGCGCGACATGCAGGATCTCTGGTGCAAGGGCGGATATTATCAGCTTGACCCGGTGCAGGAGGCCGCGCTCACCGTATCGAGACCGTTTCTCTGGTCGCACAGCGGCGTTCAGAGCACCGTCATGCAGCGCGTGCTCCAGTCCAAGCACGATCCTGTGGTCAGCTATTTGCTTGACACCAGGATGACCTGCGGCGTCACCGTACCCATTCGCCTTGCCGGCGGCGATCTCGCCACCTTCACCGCGATCCGTGCCGATCCGGAGGCCGGGTTCGAGCTCGAAGCCAGACCCTTGATCGCCGCGATCGGAGATCTGGGTCATCTGCTGCATGACTCCGCCTACGCCGGTTTCGACGCCGGAATCCGCACCTGCCAACATGTCCATCTGACGTCGCGCGAACGTCAGTGCCTGCGCCTGGCCGCTGCCGGACTGACGGCCAAGCAGGTCGCGCGTGAGATTGGCCGCGCGGTGCCTACCGCAACGCTGCACCTCAACGCGGCGACGCGAAAGCTTGGCGCGCGCAACCGCTTCCATGCCATCGCGCTCGCCGCCCATTACCGGCTGCTCGAACCGGAGCATTGAGGCTCGCGACCTGCGGGCGATCGGCCTTGCCTCGGGCAAACCTATAACCGGCGAACCTATAAATAGTGCTAGCTGTAAGTGCGCCGAGCCGCTTAGTACCGTCGGCCGCAAACAAGGCTTGGGAGGGGTGCACCAAAGTGGCTCCTGCCGCGCCATGATGCGGAGCTTGGACTGTGACGGCACATGCGATCACCGAAGGATTTAGCGACTACAAGGGCTATCGCACCTGGTACCGTGTGACCGGGGACCTCGGGTCGGGCAAGCTGCCCCTGGTCGTCGCTCATGGTGGACCGGGCTGCACCCACGACTATGTGGACTCATTCAAGGAGCTTGCCGGAACCGGGCGAGCCGTCATCCACTACGATCAGATCGGCAACGGCAAATCGACCCATCTGCCGGACAAGGGCGGCGACTTCTGGACCGTCGATTTCTTCCTGGGCGAACTCGATGCGTTGCTCGCCCATCTCAGCATTGCCGGCCATTATGCCCTGCTCGGCCAGTCCTGGGGCGGCATACTCTCGGCCGAGCACGCCGTGCGCCGCCCTGAGGGGCTCAAGGCATTGATCCTGGCCAATTCGCTGGCCTCGATGGCGCTGTGGGTGGAAGGAGCCCGGCAATTGCGCGCCGAGTTGCCGGCCGATGTGCAAAGTGCGCTCGACCGGCACGAAGCGGCGGGAACCACTGATCACCCCGAATATGTTGCGGCGACGAAAGCTTTCTACGACCGTCATGTCTGTCGCGTCGTTCCGATGCCGCCAGAGGTCGCCCGGACATTTGCGGCAATCGAGGAAGATCCGACCGTCTATCACACCATGAACGGTCCCAATGAGTTCCACGTCATCGGCACGATGCGGAACTGGACCATCGTCGACCGCCTGCATCGGATCGAGGCGCCGGCCCTGGTTTTCCGCGGCTTCTACGACGAAGCGACCGAGGCCTGCGTCCAGCCCTTTCTGGATCTTATCCCGTACGTTGAAGGCCTGGTCTTCCCGAATTCCAGCCACATGCCGCATGTGGAGGAAAAGCACGACTGCCTCAGCGCCGTCGGGCGCTTCCTGGCCAAATACGATTGACGTTCCAGCACCAGGCCTTCTGTTCCAACGGATCGTCGACACGACGCAGTCGTCGTGAGGCAGGTTCAGAAAACCACGACCGTCCCATTTCTCTGCCGACGCACATTGCTGTGCCTCGGTGATGGCGACGCCACGCTATGTGGATCTCCCGCAAAGGCCTGCAGGGTCGTCCGATGAGGCCAAATCACGGGCAGAATGCCAGATCACGGACAGCATACACGGACAGCATAAAGGAACCCATTCGAGCGCCTTTTCCATTGCCCGCGGAGGCGGAGGCCTAAACGTTGCGGCGCAGATTGGCATGTCGCCGGCATGGCCGCAATCAGCCTGCCTTCCCCTGAACTGGCATCCCGTCGCTGAAAAACCTGACGGATACGGAGGACCAAGTTGCCGGTGGGTACGGAAAGTATCGGACCCAAAGTTTCGCCAAGCAGTTGCAACCGAATTCATTAGCCGGCGTTAAAGTGCGGGTGATCTAGCGGGGGCATGGGGAGGCTTTCATGCAGACGTATCTCGTCGAGCGTATGGACGGCGACGATGTTATCTCGGTGCGCGTTGTCAACGCGCCGAGTCCGTTCAGAGCCGCAGCTATGATGACGGGCGGGCGTATTACCTTCCGAACGTGGGAAAGGGATTGGATCCGCGTGACCGACGAAAATCGGGGACAGATCTATGCCTATTGTTTCGTCCCCGGCAGCTATTCCGACACCGAAGCATCGCCGGTATCGTCCGGAAGAACCACCGAATAGGCAATATGCCTGAATAGCGGCAATTCCATCTTCGACCCCACCTTGGTCTTCGAGCCCGCCTTGGCATGTGTCCGTGTCATGCGCACCACAACAGCCAGCGAGCCCGGCATGATTGGCTCGGCCGGCGGCTTGCGAAACAGGCGAAGCGACTAACCAAGCGTCCTTGAGGGAAGATCAGGGCATCATCAGAATGATCGATGAAAAGATTGGGGCGGGGGGCGATAAGTGACCCTAATCTTAGCGTAGGCAACTCATGTCTTCGGCATATTTGGGATCAGAAGTCGCGGATCAGGATCTAGCGGTGGATTGTCAGACAACGACCTCCGATAATTGGTCAAGTGTCCCACAATACGCACTGGATCAGGGTGGTCCCGTACTGCGCCCATTTCAAAGATTGGGCGTCGATTTTACCAACATTGCGGCCTTCGATCACCTGAGAAATGTCGTCCGCCAGTACCCCGACAAGCTTGCAATCAGCGACGGCGCCAATCGTCTGACCTATTCCCAGCTCCTCCGGTCAGTCGAGACGCTGTCCCACCAGATCGCGGCGGCCGTCCCAGACGGACAGGCGATAGGGATTCTTCAGGCCAACTCGGCCTGGTATCCCATTGCCATGCTGGCAGGCATGACGGCTGGGCGGCCTTCGGTGCCACTCAACGCGCGAGATCCTAGCTCGCGTATCCTTGAAATCGTGGCCGGGGCGCGGCTCACAGCTGTCCTGGGCGAGGGCAATGTCCGACCCGATGGTTTGCCTCACCTGGTCAGTTGGATCGATGTGTCGACCAGTGCAGCCTCGCAGGCTGGGCAAGTGCCTCGTTCTTATTCCGTCTCGGTCGATGCGCCCGCTATCGTGCTTTATACGTCAGGGAGTACGGGCCGGCCCAAAGGCATCGTTAACAGCCAGCGCAGCTTGCTGTGCCGGGTCCAGCAATATGTCGATGCGTGCCACATCAACTCGGATGATGTTTTCCTGCCATTGACAGGACCCGCCACAATCGCCGGGTGCCGGGAGATTCTTGCTGCTCTTCTCACCGGCGCCACCTTGCATCTGGTCGAAGTCGAAGCGGTCGGCTTGCGCGCCGTTCAACGCCTGGTGCGATCCGAAGACGTGACAATCACCTATCTGGTGCCGGCACTGCTTCGTGCGCTTATGGCAGACGGACCTGCAGAAGCATTCCATTCACTCAGAGTCGCCCGGATCGGTGGCGAGAAGGTGCCCTGGACCGACATCGCCCTGCTGCGCAAGGCCGTCTCCGATACGTGCCTTATCCAGATCGGTTACTCGTCAACCGAGACCACCGGCTCGCAATGGTTCCTGCCGCGAGACTGGCAAGAGCATGGAGATTCGGTTCCAGTTGGCTGGCTGCTGCCTGGAATCACCTTCGCAATTGTCGACGAAGCGGGCCGCCGCGTTCAACCGGGCCGCAGCGGAGAGCTTCTGATCAGGAGCCCGTATGTCTTGCTTGGCCATTGGGAGGACGGGGCGGTTGTGCCGGCAACATCAGACCCGCACGATCCAGGCCTTCGGATTTTCGCGACAGGTGACCTCGTTCGACTTGATGATCAAGACCTACTGCACATCGTCGGTCGCAAGGGGCGCCAGGTAAAAATCAACGGTCGACGCGTCGAGCCAGCCGAACTCGAACGGGTGCTGCGTTGTGCACCCTCTGTCGCGGATGCCGTGGCAATCGTGACGGCCGCGAATGAGCTTGTCGCCTTTGCTGTTCCTCGGCGCTCGGCCGAAGCGACCTTTTCGGACGAGCTTCGCCAGCTTGTCAGGACCAATCTGCCGCCGCCGCTGCGTCCCTTGCGGTTGCACACGATCGCCGAGATTCCGCGTCTGCCGAGCGGCAAAGTCGACATCACGACACTTGCAGAGATGGATCTTTCAGCCAGAGAGACAGCGGCGACCGCGCGTCCGCTCGAGCCGCGAGGCAAGCTGACCGCACAGCAGGTTGTCCAGCGGGCATGGACCAGCATTCTCAACACGCGCGTGGCGGCAGGACGCTGGGATGACGCCGGAGGAGATTCGCTGAAGCTGCTGCACTGCGTCATGGAAATCGAAAGCGCCATCGGGCAGGAACTCGGCCTTGAGGCCTTCACCGTCGGGATGAGCCTGGAGCAAATGGTCAACGCGGTCGTGTCCGCCCAGGCAGGCGATCAAAGCGCGCGCGCCCAGAAGCACGACCCTCCCATTCTTTTTCTGTTCCCGGGGTCCGTCGGCTATGGCCCGAGCCTTGCTGCCTTTGCAGCAGCGATGGGCAAGGTGACCCGTGTTGCCCCGATCAGGTATCCGGCCCTGGCTATGATACTGCGCGGACAAGACAGCCTCGCCGATATGGCCGACGCCGCCGTCGACCAGATCCGCCGCGCCCAACCCTCGGGCCATGTACGACTTCTCGGCCATTCGCTCGGCGGCGCTGTTGCCTTCGAAGTTGCGGCGCGGCTGCTGGCAGCGGGGCGAACCGTAAAGTTCCTCGGCATCCTCGACACCAGCCTCGTCGGGGAGCGAAGCGCCCGCTGGGAGACGTTTACGCGCACATTCAATCGAATCCGAACCAACCGCGTGTCCGCTTACCGGATGGCTTGCCGCGCCCTCGCGAAAGTCGCCGTGGCAATGAAGCGCGAGGCACAACTGGTCCAGTTTCTCGACCGCTTCGCTCAAGGACAGTTCAACGCGACGAGCTTTAGAACCAAACTGGAACTGCAAGAGGTTTTGCGCGCGCAAGCCTTCTTCCAGTGGGTGGCCGAGCCAAAGCCGGCTCTGCCGATCACAGGCACCCTGTTCCGCTGTGCTCGACCCGGAATGCCTCTGGCAATCGGCTGGGATAGCGTCTTCGCCCATCTCGACGTGATTCCGATCGTCGGCAGCCACATCGATCTGGTTGTAGAGCCTCACCTCGCCACCAATCGTCCCCTTATCGAGAAAGCGGTGGCGAAAACCTATTCGCCAATCGAGTCTCGCAAACTGGAGTACAAGCCATCGACCTGATCTCAACATTCGGCAAAGACGCCCTGGTGCTCGACGCTGGCGCGGAAGTCGATCGCATCGTCCAGATCTTGCGCCAGCAGGTCTTCGGCACGCTGCGACGTCGAGGGGTGGTTGTCGGCCTCTCAGGCGGCATCGACAGCTCCGTCGTTGCGGCGTTGTGTGTTCGCGCCTTTGGGAAAGGCAAGGTCCTCGGGATATTCATGCCGGAGCGCCATTCCTCCGGCGACTCACTGAGGCTCGGCCGCATTGTCGCCGCACACCTTGGTATCGAAACGATCCTGGAGGATATAACGCCGGCCCTGGAAGCGATCGGCGCCTATAGACGGCAGACCGAAGCAATCCAGACCGTCGTTCCCGAATATGGGGGCGGCTGGAAATGCAAGCTGGTGCTCGCCTCGGTTCTCGAGAGCAACGGTCTCAACATCACGCGCCTCACGGTTCAGGACCCCGAGGGCAGGACCGACACGGTGCGCCTGCCGTCGGCAGCCTATCTGCAGATCGTCGCTGCAACCAACTACAAGCAGCGCCTGCGCAAGATGACCGAATACTACCATGCCGACCGCCTCAACTACGCGGTAGCGGGCACGCCGAACCGCCTGGAGTACGACCAGGGCTTCTTCGTCAAGCAGGGCGACGGAATTGCCGACCTGATGCCAATCGTCCACCTCTACAAGACCCAGGTCTACCAGTTGGCCGAATATCTTGGGGTGGAGGAAGAGGTCCGGCGCAGACCGCCCACCACAGACACCTTCTCGATGGCGCAGAGTCAGGAGGAGTTCTACTTCGCGCTTCCTTATTATCTGATGGATTTGTGCCTCTACGGCTTGAACCATGGGATCGCCGACGAAGACGTCGCTGAGGCAACCGGCCTCACCGTGATGCAGGTCCAGAAGGTTTTCAAGGATATCGACAGCAAGCGGCGCGCCGCACGTTATCTTCACGCGCGGCCGTTGGTGTCCTCTTCAATGGGCGAGGGCTAGGCGATGTGCGGCATCGCCGGAATTGTGTCGCTGAGCGCCGCAGCGGCGTCCCCTTCCCGGGATGCGCTGATACGTATGGCGGGGGCGCTGGCGCATCGCGGCCCGGACGAGCGCGGCCTTTACCGGGACAGACGTGCAGGATTGGCGCATGCCCGCCTGTCCGTCATCGATCTCGCAAGCGGCCAGCAGCCACTCGCCGGCGCGGGCGACACAATGTGGATCGTCTTCAACGGCGAAATCTTCAATTACGTCGAGCTGCGACAAGATCTGGTCGCGCTCGGTTATCGCTTCCGCACACGCAGCGACACCGAGGTCATCGTCCATGCCTATCATGCCTGGGGCGAGGCCGCCTTCGAGCGAATGAATGGGCAGTGGGCAGTCGCCATCTGGGACTCCGTGGCAGGTCGTCTCGTCTTGTCTCGGGATCGGTTCGGCATCTGCCCGCTGCACTTTTGCGAGCATGGCGGACGGCTTTACTTCGCCAGCGAGGTGAAGGCCATTTTCGCGGCCGATGCGGATATACCCCGCGCCTTCGATCCAGCCGGCATCGATCAGACTTTCACACTCTGGACTGTCGCGCCGCCACAAGGCGTGTTTGGAGGAGTAAGCGAACTCACGCCGGGGCATGTCCGCATTTATGACAGCGGCGTCGTCCGGGAGCGGGCTTTTTGGAAGCCTGACTATCCAGAGATTGACGGACCCGGCGATGATGAATTCACCGGCTCGCTTGATGACGCGGTGGAGGAAGTGCGCAGCGCCCTGGAAGCCGCGACGGCGCTCAGGATAGTACGCGCCGACGTGCCGGTCGGCTGCTATTTGTCCGGCGGGCTCGACAGCTCGCTCGTCGCCACGCTGGGGAGACGCTTCGCGGGCGAGCGCTTCCAGACTTTCTCGCTGCGTTTTGCCGACGCCGAGTATGATGAGACGCATTTCCAGCGCCTGGTTGCCGGCGTGGCCGGCAGTGACCATCATGAGGTGGTTGTTTCGCGCAGCGATATCGCTAGCATCTTCCCTGAGGTGATCTACCACACCGAGCGGCCAATCCTCAGGACCGCGCCGGCGCCGCTGTTCCTGCTCTCGAGACTGGTGCGCCAGCATGGCATCAAGGTCGTGCTGACCGGCGAAGGGGCCGACGAAATGTTCGCCGGCTACGATTTGTTCCGCGAGGGCAAGGTCCGCCGCTTCTGGGGACGCCAGCCCGCCTCGACGCGACGCTCGCGGCTGCTGGAGCGCCTCTATCCCTATCTCAGCCGCTCGCCGGTGCAGCAGCAGGCGATGGCACGCCAGTTCTTCGGGCGCGACATCCACGCCTGTGACGCGCCTGGTTTTGCGCATGGCACGCGCTGGCGTACCACAAGCGCCATCAAGCGGCTGTTTTCGGCAGACATGCGCGCTCAAACGGAGCGCCGCAACGCCGTGTCCGAGCTGCTTGCCCGCCTGCCGCCGGAGTTTTCGCGATGGGGCTCTCTTGCGCAGGACCAGTATATAGAGATTCAGACGCTGATGTCGGGATACCTGCTTTCCTCACAAGGGGACAGAATGCTGATGGCTCATTCCGTCGAGGGGCGCTTCCCGTTCCTCGATCATGGACTCGTGAGACTCGCGAATTCGCTTCCGGCCGCCTACAAGCTGCGCGTGCTCGATGAAAAGCATGTGCTGAAGCGCGTAGCGCAGCCGATCGTGCCGTCGGAAATCGTCACCCGCAAGAAGCAGCCTTACCGGGCTCCCAACGCGCTTTGCTTTGTCGCAGATGGCGCTCCGGCCTACATTCGCGAAGCACTTTCGGAGGCGGCGCTGCGCGAAGCGAACGTCTTCGATCCCAAGTCGGTTACCCGGCTCCTGAGCAAGTGCCAGGCCAGCGCCGGCGACGGCGACCTGTCCAACTCCGACAATATGGCGCTGGTCGGGGTGCTGTCGACGCAGCTTCTTCATCGGCAATTTATCGCGAGCCGTCCGAGTGGGGCTCGCACGCTCAAACTCAGCATCGATATCGACCGCGAACACCGCGAAGAGGTGCTCGCATGATGCATGGCGCCGTACCGCTCCTGCACGACTATCTCACCCACTCTGCCAGCCGGCTCGGCGAGAAGGTGGCCCTGGTGTGCGGCAATCAACGTGTCACCTATGGCGATCTTGATATGCGTTCGAACGCCATAGCGCACCATTTGACCGATGCCGGAATTGCGCGTGGCGATCGCGTGGTGGTCTTCGCCGACAACACTGTCGAGGCCGTCGTTGCGTTCTGGGCGGTGCTCAAGGCCAACGCCGTGGTGTGCATCGTCAATCCGCTCACCAAAAGCGACAAGCTTGATTATCTGCTCAACGATTGCCGCCCGACGGCACTGATCACCGACAAACACCTGCACTCGATTTTCAGGGAGCCGGCGCGGAATTGCCCATCGTTGCGCCGCATGATCGTCTCCGGGCCGATCGAACCCAGCGACCTGCAAGAATTGCCGCATGCTGTGCGCTGGGACGCCGCGGTCGCGGCAGCCCGCAGCACGCCGCCCGCTCGCCGCTGCATCGACATCGATCTCGCTGCGATCATTTATACGTCCGGCTCGACGGGCGAGCCCAAGGGCGTGATGCTGACGCATCGAAACATGATCGCCGCGTGCGCCTCGATTTCCTCATACCTGGCGCTTGCCGAAGACGAGGTGATCCTCAATGTCCTGCCGCTCGCCTTCGACTACGGTCTTTACCAGATGATCATGGCATTCGGCGCGGGCGCCCGGCTGGTGCTTGAGCGCTCGTTCGCCTTCCCGGCGCAGATCCTTGGGCTGATCAAGCAAGAAAGGGTGACGGGTTTTCCCGGCGTACCGACCATCTTCGCCGCACTCGGGGAGCTCAGGTCTCTCAGGGATCAGGATTTTTCGAGTATTCGCTACGTCACGAACACTGCGGCCGCCCTGCCGCTCAAGCACATTCTCCTGCTGCAGGAGCTGTTTTCTGGCGCCCGCATCTATTCGATGTACGGCCTTACCGAATGCAAGCGCTGCACCTACCTGCCGCCGGAGGATCTGGAGCGAAAGCCGTCGAGCGTCGGGATCGCCATCCCCAATACGGAAATGTGGATTGTCGACGAGCATGACAGGCGGGTCGGCCCCGGCGTCGTTGGTCAGCTCGTCATCCGCGGAGCGACGGTGATGAAGGGCTATTGGGGCAAGCCGGAGGCGACAGCCAGGAAGCTCAAGCCCGGCCCGCTGCCGGGTGAGCAGGTCCTATACACCGGCGACTACTGCCGGATGGACGCCGAGGGCTACCTCTACTTCGTCGGTCGCGGCGACGAGATCATAAAATCGCGCGGAGAGAAGATAGCGCCGAAGGAAGTGGAAAACGTGTTGATGAACATTGCGGGCGTGCGGGAAGCCGCGGTCATCGGCGTTCCGGACGAGCTGCTCGGGCAAGCAGTGAAGGCATTTGTCGTGATGGAGCAGGGAAGCATGATCGGTGAAAAACAGTTGCAGAAAGAGTGCCAGAGACGGCTGGAAAACTTCATGGTTCCGAAGTCCATCGTCATCGTACCCAGTCTGCCGATGACCGACACGGGCAAGCTCAAAAAAACGGCCCTGTCATGAGTCGGTACCAGGGCGAAGTTGATCAGCATTCATCTTTTGTACCGGAGGCGAAATCAATGTTATCTACCAAGGATAGAACCGATACCTGCAGCGAACAAATTCGCGCTTTCCTGGCTTCGAATTTCTATATAGCCGATCCCGAGAGCCTGGAGAGCGACACCTCGCTCCTCGACCAGGGCATCGTGGACTCGACGGGTGTGCTCGAGGTTATCGGCTTCATCGAGGAGACCTTCGGCATCACGGTCGAAGACAGCGAGCTGCTGCCGGAGAATCTCGATTCCATCGAGGGAATTGCGCAATACGTCATGCGCAAGAGAAACTGACGCAAGAGAAACTGATTCCCGAAATCTCGCGCAACTCTGTTTTCAACTTCCCGGCCGTTTCTAGCCGCGACAGCGCGTCTACCTGCCGCGGCTGCGATGCTTACGCCTGCGCCCTCGTATGTCCCACAACCACCCTGCCCTCACCGGCCTGGTTGGTGACTGCCCGGATACTCTCATAGGCCTTGGAACGCTCGAGCAAACTCATGACCTGCCGGTCCTGGCCAAGCCCCACCTCGAAAAGCAGGATGCCTCCGCGCCGCAAATAGCGCGGCGCCTCCTTGAGCACCCGCATGTGAATGCTCAGGCCGTAGGGGCCGGCTGCGAATGCTTCACGCGGCTCGAGCTCGACCAGATGCGAACGGTCGCCCTCGAGCCGTTTTTCCGAAATGTAGGGCGGGTTGCAAACGATCACGTCGATCGTGCCGTCGAGCTCCAACCCTGAGAAGGCGCTGAACAAGTCGCCCTGAAGCACCGTTACCCGGTCCTCGATTTCAAGATGGGTGACGTTGCGGCGCGCGACCTCCACGCATCCGTCGGTAAGATCGCTTGCCCACACGCGCGCGGTGGGAGCGTGGTGCGCGATGGCGCACGCCAGATTGCCCGCCCCGCAGCACATGTCGACAACGCGAGGCACCGGCAGGTTCAGTTGGCTCAGGACATCGAGAGCGGCCTTGCCGAGCAGTTCCGTTTCCGGCCGAGGAACAAGCGCACCGGGCGAGACCAGCAACTGCAATCCCATGAAGGTGCTGCGCCCCCTGCCGTAGGCATCGGCAACATTGATCTCTTCGCTCACGACACTCGCCTCCCCGATTTAGCCGGCGTTGGTGGCCGACAATTGCGTACCGATGAAGTGTATCTCAAAACCGTTTAACTCTCGATCGACAAAATCAAAACCGATCCCTCCCCAGACGCTTTGAAGCCTTGATGCTACAAAGATGACCATAAGCTTCTGCGCCGTGTCATGATTAGGAATATCTCCTTACTCGACCCGGTTATCCCCAGCCTAGCGAGCCGGTTGCCGAATTCTCAGCCTGGCGTCACGATTTTGCTACATTTTAATCAAAGAAGGCACGTATGTAAGCAATTCGTAATGTTTCCAGCAGCGGGGCGGGGCTGCTGCTTCCCGGAAGGTTAAAGTTTGTCCCTCATCGAAAGAATCGACGAGATTGCGCGGCAATTTCGCGTCAACGAGCGCACATCATGAAGTCGACCAAAGGGCGCTCGCTCGATCTCCGCTCCGCAATGTTCGGCTGTGTGCACGGCCTCGTCGGCGTAGGCGTTTTCTCGGCATTGATAAATATCCTCGCCTTGACCGGCTCCGTCTACATGCTCCAGGTCTATGACCGCGTGCTGCCTTCGCAGAGCGTGCCGACTCTTGTCGGATTTACAGTCGGGATGCTGGGACTTTACGCGGCCTATGGGCTCCTCGATTTTGTGAGGCTTCGCCTGTTGGTCCGCATCGGCAGCCGCCTGCATAGAAATCTGCAGCAAAAAGCGTTCGCAGCCTCGCTTTCCCTGCCCCTCGTCGCCGGGCCGGATGCGAACCGGGTACACCCGCTTCGTGATCTGGACCAGCTACGTGGCTTTCTTTCCGGGCTCGGGCCGACAGTCTTATTCGACGCTCCCTGGATACCATTTTATATGGTGGTCATCTATCTGCTGCACCCCGCGCTTGGCGTGCTGGCAACGCTCGGCGCATGTGCCGTTGTGTTTTTGACGGTGGTTGCCGAGATCATCGGCCGCAAACCTGCGGCTCGTGCATCTGAGACACTCGTAGCGCAGCGGCTTCTGGCCGACTCCGGCCGCCGCAACGCAGAGGTTGTTCAGGCGATGGGCCTTTCCGCCCCGCTTAGCCGGCGCTGGAACGAGGTCAGTCATCTTTATCTGAAGAACCAGGAACGGCTCTCCGACGTCGTCGGCGCAGCAAGCTCACTGTCGAAGACGCTCCGAATGGCCCTGCAATCATGTGTGCTAGGGCTTGGTGCCTACCTTGTGATCGGCGGCGAGGCCTCGCCTGGCGTGATCATTGCATCGTCCATATTGCTGGGCCGCTCGCTGGCGCCGGTCGATGTGGCGATCGCAAACTGGAGAGGGTTTCTGGCAACCCGCAAAAGCTATACCGAGCTGTCGGCAGCCCTGGATGCTTTTGATAGCCAGCAAGAGCCAATGGAACTGCCCGGCCCGAAGGCTGAGCTTGCGGTCGAGGAATTGACCGTCGCGCCACCAAGCCTGCAGAAGCCCACCATCTTCAATGTAAGCTTCCACTTGGCGAGAGGCGCAGGGTTGGCGGTCGTCGGCCCGAGCGGCTCCGGCAAGACCACGCTCGTGCGCGCTTTGGTCGGGGCATGGAAGCCGCTTCGTGGCACGGTAAGACTGGACGGCGCCTCGCTCGATCAGTGGAATTCAGAACTGCTCGGCATTCATATTGGCTACCTTCCGCAGGACGTTGAGCTGTTCGACGGGACGATCGCCGACAACATTTCGAGGTTCGGCGGCAAGCGCGACGCAAAAGGCGTGCTGGCAGCTGCCAAGGCTGCGGGCGTGGACAAGATGATCATGCGTCTTCCGCAGGGTTTTCAAACACGCATCGGAGAAGGCGGCGCGGCCCTTTCGGCTGGGCAGAGGCAGCTCGTCGGGCTTGCCAGGGCACTTTACGGCGATCCATTCCTCGTCGTTCTTGACGAACCAAATTCCAATCTGGATGCAGACGGTGATGCTGCTTTGGCCGGCGCAATCCTGGCAGTGCGTCAGCGCGGCGGTATCGTGATCGTCGTTGCGCATCGCCCCTCCGCTCTCGTCAACATCGATCAGGTACTCGTCCTGTCGAACGGGATGCTCCATTCGTTCGGCTCGCGCGAAGACGTTCTGGCAAATGTGATCCGGCCCTTCCCGCGCCCGGACAAGACAAACATTGTCGTTCCGCTGCAGCACGGTGCAAGCGGGCATGCGTGAGGTATTGCTTAGTGTCTAACGTGAGCATGTCGTCATATGCTGCGGTTGGCGGCGAAGGCCAGCCGACCGGGGAGAAGCCGGAGCCGGATGGGATTCGAGCCAATCTACCCTGGGATACTCTGGTCCGGAGCCTAGCAGCACATTGTCGTTCCGCCGCACAAAGGTGCAGCCGGGCATATGCGAGGTATCGCTCTGCTGTTGCCGTGTCGTCATACGTCGCAGCCGATGGCGAAAGCCGTTCGTTGGAGACGAAGCCAGAGCCGGATGGCATCCGGGCCAATCTGCTCTTGGGCCTGGCAACCAGCTTGCTGTTGATCTTTGGCGGAGGGCTCTGGTTGGGATTGACCAAGATTGCCGGCGCGGTGATTGCGCCCGCAACCGTGGTGGTCGAAAGCAACATTAAAAAGGTCCAGCATCAAACCGGCGGCACCATCGGCGGAATCTTCGCGCAGGACGGCGATCATGTGAAGGCCGGCGATGTGTTGGTCAGGCTGGACAACACATTGACCCGAGCAAACCTGCAGATAATCACCGAGGACCTCAATCGCGCCACCATTCGTCTGGCCCGACTGGAGGCCGAGCGCCAGGGTCTGCCGGAAATGCAGATCCCGCCCGACCTTCGCGCTCAAATGGGCGACCCGCAAGTGGTGGCACTTGTCAGTGGCGAGCGTGCCTTGTTTGAAAGCCGTGCTGCGGCGCTGGCTGGCCAGAAGGCACAATTACAAAGCCGCGCGAAGCAGCTGGAACGTCAGATCGATGGCCTCAAATCGCAGCAGTCTGCAACGGACGAGTCTCTGGATCTGCTGACCAAGAACCTTGCGGATGTCGAATCTCTCTACGCAAAGAAGTTGGTGTCCAAGGAGAGGTTGAGCAATGTCAGCCTGGACAAGACCCGGGCTCGCGGCGAATCGGGACGCCTTGTCGCAGCGATAGCAGAGGTACAAGCTCACATCAGTGAAACGGACCTGCAGGTGCTTCAGCTCGACGAACAAATGCGGAGCGACGTGACCAACGAACTTCGCGAAACGGAAGCCAAGCAGACCGAGCTCAGCGAGCGCCAGGTGGTGGCCGAAGACGAACTCAGCAGGACAGACATTCGTGCCCCGCAATCGGGCACAGTACAAGAATCCTCGGTCCATACCGTAGGAGGCGTGATTGGCGCAGGAGAGGTGCTCATGATGATTGTGCCCGATTCCGACAACCTTGTCGTCGACGCTTCCGTTCCTCCGTCGCGTATCGATGAGATTCATCCCGGACAGCAGGTGTCGATCCGCTTTCCAGCGTTCGACGCCGGCACCACACCTGCTTGCGAAGGCTCGGTCAAGCGCGTCTCAGCGGATCTGATCAAGGATCAGCAACGCCAGCTTTCCTTTTTTTCGGCGCGCATCGACGTCGAGAATGAAGCGACGTGCCTGACAGGAGAGAAAATACTCAAACCGGGCATGCCCGCCGAAGTCCACATAAGAACCGACGAGCGCAGTGTCTGGTCCTACTTGATGAAGCCCCTTACCGACCAGTTTTCCAGGGCCTTCAGGCAGTAAAGCGGTTGCGAAACGCGGCCCGATCTATCGGGTCGCCGCATTTTCGAGAGCGCTGCTGAATCTGACCTCGATCGTGTCTCCCGGCATGACCTCGGTGTCTTCTTGGGCAAGCTGTTTTCGCCATTCTTCGCCGACCTTGCGAATGATCGTGACCTCGGCCTGGACCTTCTCGCCGGCAACCGGCAACGGCAGTGCGGCAGCTCCCGTGGGCTGCAACTTTTGGCTGGCGGCGCGAAGCCTTGCGCTGACGTCGGCAAGGCGCACGTTGGTATCCTTCAACTCGATCAGCAGACCCATCCGCCTTTGGTTGTCATTGCGTTCGTGCTGTCTGGCAAAATCGTCCTGCTGACGTCGTGCTCTCATAAGCTCAACCGACGTTTCGAGTGCCCGGCTGGAAGAGAGAACCAAAGCGCGCCGAACGTCGGCGAGCCGGTTGTTGGTGAGATTTCCGGACTCAAACGCTTTCCTTACGCGCGCCAGATCGTCTTCGTCCGCCTTCACCCCATCCGCTTCGGCCTGCTCGCGTTTGAGCAAGGTCTCGGTTTGTGCGGCGGCATCCTTGCCGCTTTTATCCAGAAAGCCCTGCTCTTGCTGGAAGTTGTCCAACGAGAGCTTCAGCCCTTCCGCTTCAGCCTGCGCGATCGCCGACGCAAAACTTGCCGGCAAGGGAGATCCTTGTGGTGGCCGCATGTCGAAAGTCGGTTTGTCCTGAAGTTCGGCGCGGATGCGGGCGC
Organism: Mesorhizobium sp. M0701; assembly: GCF_040320365.1. Lineage (NCBI taxonomy): Bacteria > Pseudomonadati > Pseudomonadota > Alphaproteobacteria > Hyphomicrobiales > Phyllobacteriaceae > Mesorhizobium > Mesorhizobium sp. M0701. The sequence goes on along the minus strand of NZ_JAMYPO010000003.1, from coordinate 28,212 downwards.
TATGAAAATAATCTCTCGTATATTCCCCCCAAAGCGACTCGTAATCGCGCCGCAGATCCACCGGATCTGGGCCAACCTGGTTTGCCCGGGACCGCAAAAGGCTGAAACCGCCTGACACCGCAATCGCCTGCCGCACGGTCATCAGCGGGCGGTAGGCCTGCTGTCCGGGAGTGAGCACGTCGCCGGTCACATAGATGGGTCTGTACTCCGCAACCACAGCGGTCACGTCTGTCGGCTTGATGACGATCATTTGCTCCCGCCCATCAGGCAGACGCTGGTGGAATATCTTGGTCGGCAAGATCGTCTGCATGCGCGTTTGCAGTTCAGCCGGAGTTAAGCCGCCCACCGAAACCATACCGACTTCGGGAAGCGCGATCGTGCCGTCCATCTGGACCACCGCACGTTGCGTTCGCTCCGGGATAGAGGCAATTCCAATCTCGACGGTGTCGCCGGCAGAAAGTCGATAGGCGACCCGCGGTTCCGCTGCAGCAGCCGTATCCATGGCAGCCAGCATGCCGAGCACGACAATAAGGATTCGATCAACGAGGACCATGGGCGACAATCTCCTTCTGGCTCGAATCCGGCGATACCGCGGCCGCAATCAACAGCGGAGCCAATCCTCCCGGGCGAAAGCTCATGTCATGTAACCCATTTCGTGTCGCACCCGGCCTTCGCTGAGGCGCCCTTGCCACCATCCGATGGTCCGCTCCAAGCCTTCGCGCAGGCTGGTCTGGGCACGCCATCCGGTCTTGCTTTCGAGGAGCGAAGAATCGGCCAGCAAGGCACGCACCTCGGAATTCTGCGGCCGCAGGCGGCGCTCGTCGCGGTGAATTGGTTTCTTGCAGCCACTCAACTCGATCACCAGATCCAATATGTCCGAGATCGTCACAGCGCGCTGGCTTCCGGCGTTGTAGGCATGGCCAAATTCGAGCTCGGCCGAACCTGCGGTCAAAAACGCCGCCGCGGTGTCTTCCACGAAAGTAAGATCGCGGATTGGGCTTGTGTCTCCCACCATGATCGCCGGGCATTTTTTGTCGAGAGCCTGGCGTATAATGGTCGGTACGATGGCCCGCTCACTCTGGCGCGGGCCGTACGTATTGAAGGGCCGCATGATGACCACGGGGATGTCGAACGATCTGGCGTAAGACTCCGCCATCATGTCCGCGCCGATCTTGGATGCCGAATATGGTGACTGCCCCTGCAACGGGTGGGATTCGCTGATAGGCATTGTCAGCGCGGTGCCGTAAACCTCGCTTGTCGAAGTGTGCACTACACGCTCCGTCTCCCATTGGCGCGCCGCTTCGAGAACGTTGACCGTGCCCAGGATGTTGGTCTCCACATAGGATTGGGCAGCGGCATACGAATACGGAATAGCTATCAGTGCGGCGAGATGAAACACGACCGCCTGGCCACGCACGATCCGGTTAAGGAACGCGCTGTCGCGAACATCGCCGCGGACGAGATTCAACTGGCGTCGTATGGTGTCGGGCAAATCGTCCAGCCAGCCGTGGCTGTCGAAGGAATTGTAGAGTGCCAGCGCGGTGACGTCGGCGCCGCTGCGGACGAGTGCTTCGGTGAGATGAGAACCGATGAACCCGTCGGCACCCGTAACCAGAACTTTCCTGCCCTTGTATGCCATGACCCAAGCGTTCCCCCTATGACGTGAGGCACTGACTTTGCAAATCCACGAGAGCGCGGATGTCCCACCTGCTCTCAAGGTCCAATCGGCGGCGGCGAAACCACGCCAAGCACCGCCAGCAAGCCGCGCACCATCCACACAACATCGGAGCCGATCGTGCGCTGCGGATAATAGGAAAGGTCGAGCCTGGCTTTGGCAGGAAACAGAACCTGGCGATAGAACAGTAGCGGGTCCACCGATCGCGGATAGAAACGGGCTTCATGCCGGAAGAGAACCTGGGCCGGACCCAGCAAGCCTGGCTTGTATTGTAAAACGTCTTCGAAGCCCCCGCGAAAACAATCGGCGAAGGCAAGGCTCTCCGGGCGTGGCCCGATGATTGCCATCTCGCCTCTGAAGACGTTCCAAAGCTGTGGCAGTTCGTCGAACTTGGTGACGGCGAGGAACCGTCCTATCGGCGTCATGCGGCTATCATCGGCCATGGTCAGAGCCAAGCCACCGGGGTCGCATTGCACGCTGAACTTGCGGAACTTGTACATGCGGAATGGGCGAGCACCGGCCCCGACGCGGGTCTGTGTGAAGAAGATGGGCCGCCCGCCTTCCAGCAGCAGCGCCACGGCAATCAGCAGCATCAGCGGGGCGAAGACGATCGCCGCGGCTGCAGCAATGACGAGATCGATTGCTCGTCTCGCAGACCCATGGGCGGCGCTCGAGACGTTAGACCGGTGAATGGCTAGGTCCAGGGCATTCATGCGGCTGTTCCTGTCTGAGCGCAATTATTGACCGCCGCGGCAAGAGCGACGACTACCGATTCGACCAATGGCGCGGTGATCTGCGGATGCAGCGGTACAGTCAGTTCGCGCTGCGCGAAATCTTCAGTGCGCGGTAAGTGAGTACCGGGAATGAGCTCACGATAGAGCGTCATCTGGTGCACCGGCGGGTAGTGGATAGTGGTTTGTATCCCTTGCCCGCGCAGTGCGTCGATGACGTCTTGCCTGTCGGCGTAACGTGGCAAAAGGATAGGCATGATGTGGTAGGCCGACGTCCGCGGCTCGTGGAACGGGATGGTCACGGCCGGGCAATGCTTCGCTATGAGACGTCGATACAGCATGACCAGGATACGCCTGATCTCATTCCACTCCTGCAGATTTTGCAGCTGGACCAGTCCGATCGCAGCCCGCAATTCATCCATGCGATAGTTGAATCCGAGCATGGTGACATCATACTGAGGGGTGCGGCTGTTCAGTCTTTGACGTGTCCCGGTGGTCATCCCGTGTCCACGCGCCTGGCGGATTGTCTCGAGCAGACCGGCATCCCTGGCGATCACAGCCCCGCCTTCCGCCGTGGTCATGTTCTTGTTGCCGTAGAAGCTGAAGGCGGCCGCGGCACCAAATGTCCCCACCTCCTTCAAGCCCGGCGCATGCGCCGCGTCCTCGACGATGTGCAGCCCCCGGGCACGGGCGAACCTCTGCCATTGTTCCCGATCGGCGAGGTAGCCGGCGAAATGAACGAGAATGATTGCCTTGGTGCGGGCCGTGCATTTCGCTTCGGCTTCCACGATCGACATCAGCGGCACGTCGGCTGACTCGATGTCGACGAAAACCGGCGTCGCACCGACATAGAGGACCGCATTTGCGGTCGCCACGAACGTCAAGGATGGCACCAGCACCTCGTCGCCCGGTCCGATGCCAAGTGCGTGCAAAATGAGATGAAGCGCTGCGGTGCAAGAACTGACCGCGACGCAATCCTCCGCATCATGAACGTCGGCAAAAGCTTGTTCGAAGGCTCGTACCTGCTCCCCCATGGTCAGCCAGCCGCTGTCGATGACCTTGGTCAAAGCAGTCTTCTCCGGCACACCCAAGATCGGGGCACTGACCAAGAGCATCACAACCTCCTAGACTGATAACTGTGGGAACCGGGCTCGTGACTTCATCATGCAGCCGTCGCAGTGACCTCGATCGAGGCCGACTGGTCTTCCCAGGAAATGGTCTGTGCGTTCTGAAAATCGTCGACGCGCCCGATATCGAGCCAGAGACCCTCATGTTTGTACACGTGCACGGTTGTGCCGTTCTGCATCATCTGCAGCATCAGGTCGTCGAACCCAAAGGGTATGCCGGATGGGATAAACTGCAGAACATCCGGGTTCATGCAGTAAATTCCCATGCTGACCAGATGCGAAAGCGTCGGCTTCTCGCGAAAGACCTGCACGGTATTGTCGACTTCGTCGATGACGCCGAAATCCATCTTGATCAGGCGACAGGCTGTTGCGATCGTCACTGGATCGGTGTGCTTACGGTGCGCTGCTACAAATCGACTGAGGCTTAGATCCGTGAGGACATCGCCATTGAGAACGATGAATGGCTCCGTCAGTTCATCCCTGATCAAAGACAGTGGCCCGATGGTGCCAAGCGGCTCCATCTCCTGCGTATATCGAATTTTCAGGTTCCACTGCGAGCCATCTCCACACACGGTGCGGATCAAGTGGCCGAGATACCCGGTTGTAATATAAACTTCCTGAATGCCGTTGCGTCGCAACCATTTCAGAAGCATCTCGAGAACCGGCCGTGCGCCGATCGGCATGAGCGGCTTCGGCAAGACCGAAGTGAAGGGGCGGAGGCGTGTTCCCATTCCTCCACATTGAATAACCGCTTTCATCCTGGTCCTCCCTTGTTCATTCGGCCTGAACGCTATCGTCACGGGCCGGCTATCCTGCCCTGGTCAGCACCCGGGAAACGCGTTCTTGTCCCCTCAGAAGAACCGGTGAGATTTCCCGTAGAAGACCGGTGAGATTTCTCCACTGTCCCCTGATCCGGACATTGCATCTGGATGGTATGTGGCCGTCAGGGTGGATGTCGTCGTGCATTCGAATGGTAACAATTCAGCCGTTTTGCTGTTCTATATCTTTAGACCTATAGCACTGCTGAACGGCCGGCCGGTCTGTCAGCTGTCCAAAAGGTCAGAACGTATGTTCGACGACGTTCGGCGGGTTTCGCTCACAAGGGGCAAAAAAAGAGGAGCGTTTCCCGTCATTTAAGATTATATTAGAAATCTGGCGTTTGCGGTGTTGGGGGTGCCGCAGCGTCGGCTGGATGAATCGACGAGTGGATGGCCACGACTTTCAGGCCATTACCGTTCAATCCATTCAGATTGGCGTTGGGGTAGTTCAATGTATCGAATCGTCATCGCCGACGATCACGGCTTGTATCGTCGCGGCTTGCGATTGGCACTGACCGCAGGCATTCCAGGTGTGGAGATCTTTGAAGCGTCTTGTTTCGACGCGGTGCTCAGTTTGCTGGCAGAGCAGTCGTTCGTGGATCTTGCGATCCTGGATCTGAATATGCCGGGCCTGTTCAATCAAGAAGTGCTCGGCGGGATCCTGTCTGCCTATCCGGACACGCGATTTGCGATCGTTTCCGGAAACGATTCACGCTCGGAAATACTCACGGCTCTGTCGATCGGGCTTCACGGCTACATCGTAAAATCGCAGACGGACGAAGAGGTTGTTTTGGCCGTCAATGAAATCCTCTCCGGCCGCATCTATGTTCCTGCACTTCTGTCACGCCCGGGAGCGACGCAAACAACCCACGCGCATACCCATTCCGACGACAAAGGCCCACAGAGGCGTACCGCTGGCGTCAACCTTGGCAGGCTGACTTCGAGGCAAAAGGAAGTCCTCAAGCTGATGGCGGAAGGCTATTCAAACAAGGAAATTGCGCGCGATCTGGAAATCGCAGAGGCGACCACGAAAATCCACGCTGCTGCGGTTCTGCGTGAATTGGGGGTACGCAATCGGACCGAGGCTGCCGTTATGCTGAAGACTTGGCTTTCGAGACATGCCAGCTAGAGCGCCGCGCGTCCTTTTGGACGTGCAAACGGCGTCCCAAGACTCCTCATGCATTTTACTGCATATCCCAAAGCCGCGGCGCAGCTTTGGGCCGACGACATTCTTGGAAGGAACCCTGCGCATCTCAAAGGCCGCTCAGCGCGACCCGCCTTTAGATATCTGCTTTCCGATTGGAGCACTGCACTAAAATCCGATTTCCTTGCGTGACAGCCGCAGCGAATACCGCAACCCTTGGTCCGATATTTCCAGCCTGGGAGAGTGACCGACAAGCGGCGCTCCATCCACTCCGATTATCATGGAACCGAAGCCATGACGGACTACGCTTGAGGTCCTACGCCGCCCCGATTCCACCCACTCGAACACGATATCGCTGCCTGTTTCTTCAGGTGCGAACGTCCAGCTTACGTCGATCCGGCCTTTTGGATCGGCAAGCGCTCCGTATTTCATGGAATTGGTGGCAAGCTCGTGAACGATCATTGCAAAACTCTCGGCGGCGCCTCCCGACATCGCCACGGAAGGACCGCTGACCGATATCGCACGTGTTCCAATATATGGGTGCAATTCTTGCGCAACGAGATCGTTTATCGCCCCCGATACGCTGCCGTTGCGTGAAAGAAGCAGATGGGTTGCCTCGAGCGCGCGTATCCGGTCGATCAGCATTTCCTTGTATTTGGCGACGTTGTTTCCGGGAACATCGACCATTTTCACGAGCGCCGTGATCACCGCGAAAACGTTGCCGAATCTGTGACGCTGTTCGAGCATGATGCGCTCCCGCTTCTTTGCCGCGGCGCGCAGCAGCGTGGTTTGTCGTCTCTCGCTCAGGTCGGCAGCCACTCCAAGCCGCTGTCCACCATCATCATGTCTTTCCTCCCTTCCGCGCAGCGCAACCCAGCGGATATGTCCGTCCGGTCGGCGGACGCGTATCTCAACATCGTAATTCGTGACCGAGGGCGCGGCCTTTCTCGATGCCGCCAGCTTTGGCCAGTCCGCCGGATGAACGACAGCTGATAGCTCCTCCAAACTGCGGCTATTGGCCTGGGCCAGGCCGAGAATGTCCCAGAACGTGTCCGAGCCCGTGACTATTCCGTCTTTAAGGTCTATGCGCCACGTGGCCAAGCGTCCAGCAGACAGAGCGAGGTCCAGCCATTCCTTCTGGGCCCGAAGCGCTTCGTGAACAGCGCGTCGTTCCGAAATATCGTCGACCACCACGAAGATGCTCTCCGAGAGGCCACCCTCGGGCACGGACGAAGAAAGCGTTAGCCTGGCCCAGAATGCCGTACCGTCCTTTCGTGACAGACGCACCTCCGAAACGAACGAAGAAATGTCATTGCCCAACCTCGCCAGCAATTGCGCCAAGGTATCCCGGTCGTTCGGATGGGCGAGCGTATCGAGCTGCAATTGGGCAAGCTCCTCCTCCTTGTACCCGGTCATCTCACAAAGGCGTCTGTTGGACTGCAGCAACTCACCTTTCTTGTTGGTGTTCGCGAATCCCATGGCAGCACGTTCGAAGGCCCAACGATAGCGGCTTTCGGTCGCCTCGACGGCAGCGAGCCTGGCCTCCGCGACTTCCAGCAACTCACGCAAGTCCTGCCGCAGACGATGGAAGGTCATGGCAATCACGCCACCCGAAACCAGAAGCAGGATTGCGCGTGCCCAATCTCCACTTGAAATCTGATCGTGTCCTCGTGCCCACAGCCCGACAGCCACCATCAGAATGGTCGCAGCGAGCGCCGGTACACGGTCTTCGAGATAGGCGATAATAATAATAGCCGGAATAAATTCCAGAAAACTGGCGCCTTGCCCAATATAGGCTGACGATTTTATTTCAAATATCAGTGTGGCAGCTAACACCGATGCAGAGGCAATATGAGTTAGCAATCTGCCCGACGGGTTCGAATTCGACCTGCGCGACTGCGAGCTCATGGACACAGACTACAACCTTCTGACTAGCCCGTCGAGACTAGAGCAAAAAACGTACAGCTTAGTACCACTGCCGGATTGCCATACCGCTATCATAGCGCGCATTTTATCGGACGCAGCGGGGCCTAAGAGCTGCCTTAGAACTGTCGGATCATATTAAGTTTTCAAGGTGGTGATGAACGTATTATCCGTCAGCGCATAGAAGACTAGAATCCAGCTACACATAGAAGACTACATGAATCCCGAATATTTATTTCGGGCGTGTGAAACTTTGGGTTAGGGGTAGAAAATGAATCTGATCGATAGACAGGTCGATGCTTCGAGCAATCGGTACATTGTTACGAGGACCAAGCATAATTTTGAAGCGCGGAATACGCGGCCCTCTTCTGGTCACCTTCCCGATCGCGCATCGGATCCATTGGACGCAAGGTTCGGCGAACCAAAAGGCCGCAGTCTGGAATCCATAACCGGCGTGCTTGATCGCATTGGCTGTGGCTATCTCGTGCTGAATCGCGAAAGAAAAGTAGTCGAGTGGAACGCAGCCGCCCAAACCACGCTTGAGCGCCAGGGCGAAGCGGCCGACACGGCGAGCGGACTTACGGCCGCCCTAAGGCGGCTGATCGCGAATGTTCCGGGCCAATTCCTGCCGGGCTCGTTGTCTTGGGTGGTGATCCGCAGCAGGGGCGACCGACCGGTGATACTGAACGAGAACGGCGTTATCGCTCCCGACGGAACGAGCATTGTGGCGCTGCTGGATCGCGACAACAGGTCGGGGCCAAATCCTCGGACGCTGCAAAGAATGTTTGGCTTGACGAGCGCAGAAACGCACCTCGCCTTGCGCTTGGCCCAGGGCGACGCACCTTTGGAGATCGCTCGCAGCTGGCGTCTCAGCCGCACCACGATCCGTTCCCAGCTTGCCTCGCTGTTCGCCAAGACCGAAACAAAACGCCAGGCGGAACTGGTGGCTCTTCTTGGGCGTATTTCGGTCCTGCCGTAAGGCCGGCCACTTAGATCCAATCGCCGGACGTCGGCATCCGCCCGGGATTCAAACTACGCAAGTTGGCGTGTCATGACTTGGCAGGTCGTGCACCGCATTGCGCACTCCACTAGGTTCGATGCGCCAGCGTAAATATCGAAAGCCGCAATCCCGGACCGGCTATTCGGTACTGTCGAACGGATTCGAAAGGCGACAAGTGGACAACGATCTATGCAGCGATTCTGTCCTTGCCGCAGCGGAGAAGATGGAAATCGCTCGATCCCGTTCGGACCGCGCGGTGAAGAAACTTGCACGGACAGGACCGATCGTCGTCACCGGCGCCGCGGGCTTCATTGGTTTTCACGTGGCCTCACGGCTTTTGCGTCTTGGTGTCAAAGTCGTGGGCGTCGACAATTTCACGCCCTATTACGATCTGCGGCTCAAGGAAGCGCGGTTTGCACGCCTCTGTAGCGAGGCGAAATTCACGCCGGTACGAATGGATCTGGCGGATGCCGCGCGCGTTCAGTTGCTGTTTTCAAACGTTCGCCCCTCACATCTTGTCCATCTCGCGGCTCAGGCCGGCGTGCGTCATTCACTTGTTGACCCGCACGCCTATGTGCAATCGAATATAGTGGCGTTTCTCAACGTCCTTGAGGGCTGCCGGCATCATGGCGTCAGTCATCTCGTCTACGCCTCTTCGAGCTCCGTCTACGGCTTGAATCGAACCATACCGTTTTCCGAAAACAACGGCGCCGATCATCCCGTCAGCTTCTACGCCGCCACCAAGCGTTCGAATGAATTCATGGCGCATTCATACAGCCATTTGTTCGGCTTGCCCGTGACCGGACTGCGCTTCTTCACCGTTTATGGCCCTTGGGGCAGGCCCGACATGGCCGTCTACTTGTTCACGCGCGCGATCGTCGAGAGCAAACCAATTGAAGTAGCCAATGCCGGCCGCGTGTGGCGAGATTTCACCTATATCGACGATATCGCTGAGGGCGTGGTTCGAGCACTTGCTACACCGCCGCAGCCAGATCCGAATTGGGACCCTTGCACCGCCGACCCTGCCACAAGTTCCGCGCCGTATCGCGTCTACAATATCGGCAACGACCGGCCCGAGGAGATCAACCGGCTGATTTCGATCATCGAGACCGCTCTTGGCAGCCGGGCAGTTCGCGTGGATGTGCCGTTGCCGCCTGGCGACGTTCTGGAGACGCGTGCCGACGTCAGCGATCTTCGCCAGGCCGTCGGCTTCGCCCCGGCAACACCGCTAGAGGACGGAGTGCGACGCTTTGTCGAATGGTACCGGGACTTTCATGGAACGGATGCCGCGGCCAGCATACGGCAACAGACGTTGGTGAATGAGGCCACCGTGTAGGCCGCGGGCCCTGTCGGGCGATGATCTGCCACTCGGCGCGTAACGCGTCGGCCACAAAGCCGCTCTCGCCAGTCTCTATCCGACACAACCCTGGACTCGAAATTCCTGAACGCTGATGCCGTCGCGTATCGGGGCGCGACGGTCTCAAATCAGCGCAGGAACCAATGTCGCCGCTGGCCTTCGACTGCGTGCGTTCTGAACGATGTTAGCGCAAAGATCAGCCCAGGGATAATTTTCAGCCGTTTGCTGATGTAGATCGACATCGCCACATTCCAAATCGCCAACGCAAGCGCGAGGCCCACTGCGGCGCCCGGCGCGCCGTAGAGCGCAATTCCTGTGGCACAGCCTATGATACTGGCCGCAGCGCCGACGATCATGGTTGCGGCTGCCGCCCATTCGTTTCCGGTCATCATCAAGAGGAGCATCTGGGGTCCGCACAGCGCGACAAAGACATATCCGAGAATGAGTATCCGCGCGACGGGTGCCGCGGTACTGAAATCCCCGCCGAACCAGCTCAACAGAGGTTCAATAATCGCAAGCATCGGGATGGCCATCGTTAGAGCCCCACCAGAGGAAAGTAGGGCGGCCCGTGAAAACAGCTGCTGCAGAGCCAGCCGATCGCCTCGGGCATGAAGGGCAGCCGCTGTCGGCGCAAACATCGTAGAGACGGCAACCAGGGAAAGGCTCACAAGCAAGGCGACGTTCAATCCCAATGCGAAAATGCCTGCTTCGCGAATGTGATGCGTCCAGCCCAGCACCATGACTCCGGCCCGGCTGATGAAAACATCGAGCCCAGCCATGAGCATCATTGGCGGAACCGCGGACCACCATTCCCGCGACTCGTCGCCTGGCTGAACCTGCCGCAAGCCAGGCGGCTGAAATTTTGTCGCCATGACGAACACCAGGCCGACCGTGATGGCTGAACTTGCCAGCACCGCCTGCATCACCAAGGGTGCGTTGGGGGTCCATGATCCGGATAAGCCCGCCATTCCCAGCAACGTCAACAAGAGGCCGTCGCGCACTATGCGTTCCGGCAGGAGGGCCGAGACACCGCCGCCGAAAGCACGAACAAGTGTTGCGCCCAAAGCGTAGGCGGTGACCAAAGGCACTGCTGCCATGCCTAGCAGCTGGCTGATTTGAAGCTCCTTGTGAGAAGGATCTGAAAAGAAAAAGATCAAGGCGGCGCCAACGATGCCGAATAGTGTCGCCGCCGCCAGCGACCTCTGCAGAGCAAACCTGATTACGCCGTGTACCAGGTCAAGCCGCCCTTTGGCACTGTAGGCGGAGACGAAACGCAACAAGGATACATGGAAACCAAGCGTTGCAAGATAGGCAAGCACCGAGGTCCAGGCCAGAACATAGGAGTAGATGCCATAGCTGGTGGAGCCAACGATGCGCGCAATCAATAACTGCGCCAAGCTGGTCAAGCCCGCACCCCCGATATAGACCAAAAGAGCGAAGATGCTGGCATAGCCGAGACCCCGGCCCGTGTCCTCCTTGTGCGGCAAAACCATATTCGTTGGAGCAACGGAGGCCGCAGGGAAGCGGGCGAGCTTCGGATCGCTGAAATCGTCGATGTCTTTTGCGCCGGCGTCGCGCATTTCATCGCCTTGATCGCCTTTGGCCGCGGACCCTGCTCCGGACTGCGAGATCGTCGATATTATCTTCCGCTCGACAGGTCGAATGCCGTGGCGGTCGTTACGCGGAATCCCGCATGTGACATTCATGATGTTCTCTCGAGCAAGAGATCCGCGCTGTCCCCAAACCGGTAGCCGGCGTGTTTCCTAAGATTGACCTGCGTGAGAACGCTGCCTACGGGGACCTGAGCCGTCTCGTCCTCCGTCAGCAACTGCAGAACACCACGCGCGATGCTGCGACGCGTCCTGGCCCAGCGAACAGCGAAAAGAACCGCGTCAGCCCAGCCCGTCAGTAGCCTGGCCTCAGGTCCTCCAAGTCCCAGCGGTCCATTTATGATGACGATGCTGTACATCGAGCGCAGCTCATCTGTGACCAGGGACCCGTCGATCATGGACAGTTGCGGCAGCAGATCCTCTGATGGTGCGAGTGCCATGAAGTCGATTCCAATTTCAGGCATTCCCGTGACCGCGTCGTGCAGCGGACAACGGTCGCTCATATAGTCTCCAAAGGATTTATGTGGCTTGAACGCACCGAATTCGTTCAGAAACTCGTTCGTGAGGCGGGCGCCCGTGCCGTCAAGATCGAGAAAAAGCACTCGTCCCCCAAGTCGGGTAGCTGCCAAGGCGAGGCTCCATGCGAGCTCGGTCTTGCCATCATGCCGGACGCTGGACGTGACGAGGATGACGTGCGACGCACGGCCTCTCGCCTTGTTGAGAGCCACGGTGACAAGGAGAGAAGTGACGGCTCGGCTGTAGCTGCAGTTTTGCTGGCCGAGAACCAGCTGCTGTAGTCGTTTCGCGTGTATCGTGGGCGCTTCCGGTATCAGCCCCAGGCACGGAACCCCGAGCGCGGCTTCAGCTTCGGCCCCGCCGCGCAAGGTCTGATTGAGACGGCTGCGGACCAAGACGAAGACCCCGCCAATGAGGCCAAACACGATCATGCCGGGCGGAATAAGAAAGATGGGCGGCAGGGTTTTTGGATTCGTTGGCGGCCATGCCGCTGAAAGGATCGAGACCCCGGGCAAGGGAGTTGCGATGCGCTGCACCAGATCCTGTTGTTGGGTGAGAAGCTGGTTGTATCGCTGCGTCAGGATGCTGACCTGCGGCTCGAGCGCACGCAAGCCGGAAAGCCGGCCGGCTGTGTCGGCCACCACCGCATCGAGCACATTCTTACGGCCCTCCAGAGCAGCGATCTGGGCACGGTAGATGTTCCCCTCCGCCGCAATGCGAGCAGTGCCTTGTTCGATCTCGCCGTTGATCGCAGTGCTAAGGCCCGCATCCGCATTGTCGTTGGCTTGGCGGGCCGCCATGTCGGCCAATACCGGAGACCCGATCGCTTCGGCGAGCGCCGCCACCGATGCTCCTTCCTCTCGCAAAGCCTCGATGTGCTGAAGGCGAGATTCCGTCGCTGAGAGATCCGCTTTCGACAAGGATATCTGCTGACTAAGTTCGGCTGTCTCCTTGGCAGCGTTATCCGCCGCACCTTGATCGACCGCGCCATGGCTCAGTCGATACTTTTCCAGGCGGTCGGTCGCTTTCGCCAGGTCGCTTTGTACGACCGGCAGGCTGGCGACGATCGAGGCGAGTTCCAGCCTGTCTGACGCCCTGCGCTTCTGTGCGAGATCGTCGATGTATACTTGGACGAACGTATTGGCCACCACGGCGGCTCGCGCCGGATCGTCGTCGGTGAAGCCGACGGTGATCACCCTTGATCTCAGTTCCTGTCCAACCCTCATGCCCTTGCGCAATGCCTTGAGTTCGGCTGCATCGGCCGCCTCCGGCCCGCCCTGCGGCCAAATCCTTTCTAGCAGACCAGCTGCAAAGGTGCGTATGTTCTGCAGGTTGCCGCCTACCGGGGCGGCGCGGGAATTTCCGACATCACCTTGCTCAGCAATGTTGCCGATCTTTGTCTCGCGTAGGGCTGCCACCAGGCGACGCAGATGCCCCTGCGAAGAGAGCATGGTTAAGTGGTCATCAATGCTCGCATCCAGCATCTCCTGAGCGGAATCCGCACCTCCGGGAGCCGCGTTCCTGCCAGGAGCATCGACAATCACCTGTGCGGTCGCCTCGAACAGGACAGGACGCACAAAACCCGCAAGCCCAGCCAACACTCCGCCCAAAATCACCATTGCAAGCAGGAACCATTTTCTCCTCGCGATGGTAATGAGGAGTTGATGGAAGGGGGTCTGCGCGTCGACCTGTTCGCGCAGGAATGGCCTCATGCGCGGATTGATCTCGCGCGTCGGCACGTGCATTTCAGTGGCGTGCGGAAGGTGAATTCGGCTGACTATGGAACCTTCCATCTCATACTCCTGTCAGTTCGAGCGCTGTGGACATGCCCGTTGCCGGCCCGGCGGACCGCCCGGCCTCGTTGCGCCAGGCCTGGAACATCAACGCGGGCCACAAATCGCGAGAATGATCCTGTCTTCCGTCAAGATGGTCGCGCCAGCAGGTTTCGACCTTCGCAAAGTCGAAGATCCCATCTCCGGAGAGGCGTATATCGGCAACTAGATCGCTGGCCCAGATGCGCAACGGGCCGCTCAGCCAGACTGCTATGGGAACATCGAAACCCTGCTTCGGCCGGTCGATCAGCCGTTGCGGAACATAGCGGCTAAGCAGCTGACGAAGAAGCCACTTGCCTTTGCCATTGCGGACCTTCGCATGTGCCGGCAGCCGCCAGGCGAATTCGACAACCCGATGGTCGAGAAGCGGGCACCGGCCTTCGAGGCTATTGGCCATGCTGGCGCGGTCCAACTTCACCAATATATCGTCGGGCAGGTAACCGGCCATGTCGTCGTACAAGAGACGGGACAGCAGGCCATCAAGCCGGGGGGACCCTTGAATTAATGTGGGCGGCGTGTGGAGTGCGAGGCTCCCGGTCGATGCTCCGGTCAGCCGTCGATGCAATTCGTCCTCATCTGGCGCAGCGAGCAGCCGAGCGAGGCGATGCAGCCGGTCGCTCCGCAGCGCGTGCCGTCCACTCGCCGAAAGCGGCAGCTTGCCGACGAAATCGTGACGCGCTGCACGGGCCAGCAATCCGACCCCTGCAGCAAGCGCGTGACGCAGCGGCGACGGCAGCGCATGCTGTCGTTTCAACCGCGCAGCCATGAAATGACGGGCGTAACCGGCGAAGCATTCATCGCCACCGTCGCCTGATAGGGCCACCGTAACGTGCTGGCGAGCGAGCCGCGCCACGAGCAAAGTCGGTATCTGCGATTCATCGGCGAACGGCTCATCCCAGATCCGCGGCAGTTCCGGAATGACTTCACGCGCAGCGGCTGCTGAAAGGTGGAGTTCAGTATGATCGGTGCCCAGGTGCCGCGCGACCTCCGCCGCGTGGGGAGCCTCATCAAACCCGCCTTCTCCGAAAGCGATCGTGAATGTGCGCACCGGTTTTGGCGATTGGGCCTGCATCAGCGCCACAACCGTGGAGCTGTCGAGGCCACCAGACAGAAAGGCACCCAGCGGCACATCGGCTATCATGCGTTCCCGGACGGCAAGTCGAAGCAGGTCGTCGAGTCCATCGGTCAGTTCTTCGTCGGTACCGGCGATTAGATTCTGTCGACCGTTCGCGGCGACTTCAGGCAGCGACCACCAGTGTCGGGCGCGTTGCGAAAGGGATGCGGCGCTGCGCGCCTCGGCAAAATCCGCCGCCGTCACAGACAGGACCGAGCCCGGAGGTAGCTTGAACACGCCTCGCCAGATGCAACAGTTACCCGGTACCCATCCCTTCGAAAGCATTGTCGCGGCCGCGTCGAGATCGAGCTCCTGACAGAAACCTGGAAAACGATGGATTGCCTTCAACTCGGAGGCAAAAACGAGCGCATCGCGCGTTGCAGCAACATAGAGCGGCTTCTTGCCCATTCGGTCGCGGGCGAGATGGAGGGTCCTGGTCTTTAGATCCCACAATCCAAATGCGAACATGCCAGCGAGGCGGGTGAGTGCGGTGTCGAGACCCCAGCTCTCGATTGCGCACAGCATCACTTCGGTATCGCTGGCGCCACGGAACCGATGGCCAGCGTCTTCAAGCTCGCGGCGCAGATCGCGGAAATTGTAGATCTCGCCGTTGAAGGTAATGGCATATCGGCCACTTGCCGAATGCATCGGCTGGCGTCCTGCTTCCGATAGGTCGACTATAGCCAAACGCCTGTGGCCGAAGGCAATGCCGGCTTCGCGATTGATCCAGAAGCCTTCGCCATCAGGCCCACGATGACGAAGGGCCGTCGTCATCTGGCCAATCGCCCTGAGCGGCTTGATATTGGCGGCATCGGGTGCAAGGAGAATTCCGGTAATCCCACACATGCCATCACCTCAGGTCGCTAGAGGTTGCCGAAATCGTTCGCGGCGTTCCGGCAACAAGGCAAATGGTAAGCGCAAACCACACGATTGGATGGCGGATGATCAGATGTGGCATTCCGAAGATGACGATCGACACCACCAGCACGAACAGGGCATCGAGCTTCGCACGCCATGCGCATAAAGCCGCCGCGCCGACAATCCAGGCCAGGGCCAGGACCGCAACCAAACCACCTTGAGTGTACAGATCGAGAATCGTGTTGTGAGCCTCGAAAGGCCGGGGCAGAAATTGGCTGTAGGAAATGGGCGGGCGCTCCAGATGCGGGCCAGGACCAAGGCCCAGGGATCCTGACGTTAGGCCCTTGCCCAATGCATCTCCCCAGAGATGGATTCGAAGTGCAGCGGTTTCGGCGGTCGCTTCGCCGCCCTTGTCTTTGGTAAGACTCAAGGCGAACTGTTCGACGCTGCCCACCTCCGTGACGATGTAAGGCGTCATCGACATGGCCAACGGAAGGAAGCCAATCATCAGCAGGAGGGTAACTTGCCGGGACAGGCTGACCTTGCCGTCACCGGCTGCGAGCCATGTCCGAACCCGCAGCCCAAGAAATATCAGGCCGACCAGGACCGTCGTGTAAAGATAGGTATCACTCTTCGTCAGCCTTCCGACATAGATGGTCAGGATAAGGCTGCTGAGCCCGGCCAACCTCGCCCACGGCTTGCTTGTAGTCGTCGCAAGATGCAAGGCGAGCGGACCAAGGAGTGCGCAATAGAGCGCGAGCTGGTTGGGGTTCTCGGACCAGCCTCGGAAGCGATCCCAGTACCAGGGATCGACGCCGGATTGGTGGATCCAACCCCATCCAAGTGCCAGCTGAACAATAAAGCATGCATTCGCAATAGCGACCACCCACCAGGCAGCACTGCGCAGACGGCGATCCGCGTCGGGCTCCGCGGCGGCGAGGCAGGTGACGCAGATCAGCAGCAGGTAGGCTACCACATCGTGCATCACCACCGACAGATACAGTACCGTAGTCAGGTAGCCAACGATGGTGCCAATACCCAGAGCGAGCGTGATGATCAGCCAGAAGCCCGCAACACGGATCAGGGCGGGCCTGACTACCAAGTGACCGCCGGCGAGCACCCGCCCGATCGACAGCATGATCCAAAGCGCGAGAAACAATTCGCCATAACCGTAGGGCAAGCCCGGAACTGAGAGCTGCGCCGCATACGACATGGCCACGCCGCAGGCCAGGATCGCGTCCCGGATCATCGGCGCGCTCCACCCGATCCGCGGTTTGCAGCAGGCTCTTCAAGCAACACCGGCGATGCCGGTCGAGCGAAGCCGCCCTGGGATTTGGCACTAAGGACATTGTCGTAGAGATCGCAATATTGCTCGACCACCCAGGGCAGCGAGAACTGCGTCCGGACGAGCTCGACAGAGCGAGCGCCCATGGTCCGTCCTTTCCGGCGGTCGGACAGGACCTCTATAATTCGAGAGGCAAGGCCGTTCGCATCGTGCGGGGGGACGAGATGGCCGTTCCATCCGTCCTCGACCACCTCATTGCAACCAGGCATCATCGAGGCGACGATAGGCAATCCCGCGAGCCCTGCTTCCAGCAGGACGCGCGGAATCCCTTCTCGGTATTGTGTTGGAAAGGCGAACAGATCGGCCATGCCAAGAAGGGCAGGAACGTCGCGTCGTGGACCCAAGGCGATGACATGCGGCACATGTCGATCGATCTCAGCCTTGTCCACTGCAAATGGGCCCTCGGATTCCAATGGGCCGACAAGCACGAAACGGGCATTGGGCCTTTCCGACAGGATGCGAGGGACTGCCTTGAGGAGTGTCGGGATGCCTTTCTGGCGCGTTAGCCGGCCGACAAAAATTACGATCTCGGCGGATTGGAGCCCAAGCTCTTCGCGCATTTTCATCGCCGACGGGGCAAGATGCCTTGCCATGGCGAACGCATCGACGTCGATTCCAGAACTGCGGATCACTCGTCCGCTGCCGCGTCCGATCAGTCGGTAGCGTTCAAAGAATGCCTGATCGTCCCGATTCTGGAACACCGTAGCCGCCGTCCATAACGACGAAAGCCATTGCAGTCCGCAAAAGATTGGGCGCAGGGCAAGGGCGCGCGGTTCCAGGGACGAGAACGTCCAGCCCAGACCGTTGATAGTGCGCACGACTGGAACGCTTCCGCGCACCGCAAGTGGCGTCACCAGGTTGGGCTTGGTGTCGAAGCTTTGGATAATGTCCGGCCGGAGTTCCGCCATCAGCTTTCGAATGGTTCTGATGGCGGCCCATTCTCCGCTGCTGCTGGAAAATCGGTCGAAACCGTAGCTGCGATGCGGAATGCCATGCCGCAGGAATGCGGCTTCACCGCCGCTCGACACCGCAGTAACACGGAATCCCTTCTCTCGCAGCGACATCAAGAACGGAATTCGCAGGGCATGATCCTCGCCTCCGACACACACCAGATGCGGATTCATCCTGCGTCTCCTGACCGTTCGCTGTAGCCCGATCGCGCGAAGTGGCCGGCCCTTGAATTTGCTTTCATGGTGTTGGTTTCGCTACCCATCTCGCCCAGGTCACGGTAGGGGCAGGTCTTGCCACTGTCCTCGTCTGTTTAAATGACGCAAACCCCTGTCCCGGCAGCGGGCCGCCGTACCCAGCCGGTTCAGGTCGCCGCGCCTTGCATCAAAGAGGTCGGCACTGCCCGGGTGCCGAGCGCAGAGTGGTCCGCAGACAAACGGCTCGCGCTCCGCGGCACACGTTCCTGTCATTGCTGGCTGTCGTCGGAAAGCCGCCTACTTTAGCGCGGCTCCCATCATCGTCTGGATGCGCGAAGTTTGACCACGCGGGAGGTGATCGTCCGTGCCTCCGAGGCTAGCAGGATTGGAATGCCGTCGCGAACCGGATAGGCAAGTCCTGCGCTCTTCGAAACGAGTTCATCGCGATCCGAATCCCAGGCAAGTGAGCCCTTGGTCATTGGGCATACCAACCATTCTAACAACTCATGGTTGAAAGAGGCATTCTCTTCGGCTCGCTTATCCGTATCCATCTGCTGTTCCTTTCTCGGCCGTGACATCAACAGTGTGCTCCGGCGCGAGCGCCCTTGGCGATACAAGCCGTCACCCGACGTCATCGCTGTAATTCGTAGGATTCCGGCAAGGCTCATAAGCCTTGCAAACTGCACAATCACGCTAGGTGCAGGCTTGGCCACTGTCGTCGTCCGTTTGAATGAATCGACATCGAACGGAGCCGTATGGCGGCGAAGTTGAACGTGAGGCGTTAAAAGCGTGAATGGAGCAAGCACGATCGGCGATATCGCCATAGGCGACCGGAAGGTTTCGTTATTGAAGACCGCTCGCGGCTAATGCTCTCGAGCCGGTGTCTGATCCTTCCGGCCAGTCAATACGGGCGACGAAATCGTAAACCGGCCCGCCGGGTACTCCCCAATTGCTTGACCAGATCACCTGTGAACCGTCCGGGGACGGCGAGGCGTGGGTCTCACTCCAGTAGTCGAATGGAACGTTCTTCGTCTGCACAATGCGCCGGACCTCTCCGCTGCCGTCGATGCGCAACGCGATGACTTCCCGCGCATACGGCGCCCAAGCCGGATATTTCGATACTTCGTCCGGATTGCCCGAATAGGTAAGGAACACCCAACCGGGCCTGTCCAGCGACCTGAGCGATGCATGCTGTGCTTCACCATATCTCATGAGCGAGGTGACTTTCCCATCTGACAGCCTTCGCTTGATCACCTGGTATATGTCTGGATCGGACTTACTGATCCCCACATAGATTTCGCTGCCGTCGGCATCGACGGTCATGTCGCCATGGCCAGGCCGATGATGCTCAGTCCATTTCTGGCGCAGAACGCCGTCAACAGAAAAGATGAACGTCTGTTCAGTGTCGTCTTTCAGGTTCTGAATGCATAAGATGTTGACGCCCAGCGGCGAGATTGAGCAGGCGCCGTTGGCTCCGACAAGCTGTGCGAGATCGATTTCCGGAAATTTCCGCCGCTGTCTGAGATCGTAGGCAAAGACGACCGCTTTGCCGTCCCGGCGAACCGCGCGTACGGCAATACGGCTGCCATCACGGCTTGGATTACCTTTGTATGGCCCGAACTGGAGATTGCTACTGTCAGCCGAAACAAACAGGACCTCCTCATGATTGGTGCGTGGCGCCCAGGTCGAGATTTTCCGACCACCGACGCAGATCATCAGGTCGGGATCGTGAGGATGCCATTCGCATTCGGTCGATCGATCACGGCGAAAAAGCGGGGCGTAGGTGCGCCCATCCAGGAAGCATAAGCCGCCGCAGCCGTTGCTGATGACAAGAAGGCTCTGATCCGAATTCCAGGCCTGGGCGCTCGAATAGCGGTGGCTGCAATATTTGCTCCCGCATGCGATGCCGGCGCCGAGGATTCCGGGTTTGGTTATTCGGGTGAAAGTTGTGCCAAATGCCGCATCCTTCGCGGCGTGCAGGTAATCCGGCAGGTCCATGGCTACCGGCGCGACGAACTTTGTCGATGCGACGTCCTCTCCACTCACCGCCCCGTGGATAACTATGGATATCGCGCTGACAGCAGCTAACGTCAACGCCAAGGCAGTCTGGTAGCGAGAAAAGCGCATGTCATGTCAACTCGCGCGGTTCCTTTTCAATAATTCGATTTTCCATATTATTGGATATCTCTTGTCGACGCTTCAAAACCGCATCTCTCTAAGCTTCAACTCTTTTAAATTTCGCCCGCGTCGCGCCGAACTTGTCGACTACTCCACGCGCTATCAGTTCTGTGGCGGCTGTGAGCCCGTTCGAATCTAAACTTTCGACGCAAGTTGTTGGCACGGGAAACGATCCAAGTTGTTCCCCAATGAGATTAACGTGGTCAATATGATCAAGACTGCTCTGCAGATCGACTTCGAGGAACTTCTGAATGATACCGAGGTTACGCCGGCGTTCCTTCAGACGGACCTCTAGAATTTCCCTTGGCGCCTGCAATCGGACAAGCAGATCCGGTTTGGGTAGAAGCTCGAGCGCGCGCGACACCCTTTCACGATCCGTTATGCCGCTGAACAAAACCAGTGAACATACGAATTGCACCATACCCTGGTCAAAAATTGAGATCGTGTCATTGGACGCTATTGCCGCGCGCCAAGCTTGAAGAAGAGCTTCAAGATGCCAGTTCAGGCGAGCCGCCCACAGCTCATTCTTGGGTGGAAGAATCTTAAGCACTTCTGCACCGAGAGAACGCTGTCCGATCCACTTTGAATGCAAGCCGGAGACCAGTTTGAAGGCGGCCCTTCTAACCGGATGTCGGCGGTCACCGGTCTGCAAAACAACACAGTAGCCCTGAGCTCGCAAAACGTGCACCAGCTCGGACGCTAACGTCGTCTTACCAGCACCGGACGGCCCAAATAGCTCCAAGATCATCTTTCAATCCAGACTGAGGGAAGCCTACTGGCAGTGACGTCATGTCCATTTGCTGAAGCGAACGCCCATCTCTTCCTGGGATGTCTAGCCGACGAGCCAGGAATCCGCGCCATCCGTATGAATGACGGTGTGGTCACGTTAGGATATCGACGGACGCCAAAATCGTGAACGGAAGGAGTGCGTTTCGGTCACTATCCTTCCGGATTGCCTACCGTCCGTTTACCGTTCCGTCTCCGAAAGGGGTGTGCAGTAGCCCTATTCCCCAGCACACTTCCGCGAGGGCGCGGCAGTCATGAGTTCGGCATGTCTCATCCGTTCGAGGGATGCGAGACACCCAGCCTTCTGGAAACCTTCTCTGTGATGGACGCAGCCAACTGGCCGTTTATCCCCTCTATCGCCAATAGGGCAGCTTGGTCGGCTATCCAATGAACGTGTCGGACAAAAATCTTCGATCTCATCTGCAGGAGAAATCGTATGAAAGCAGGCATATGAGCGAGAACCTCGAGCCACATCAGACGGCAGCGGCAAATACGGCTATACCTGCCAATTACAACGCCAAGGTCGCGGCAGTCGCGGCCTATGAGCTCCCGACAAAACAGAGATATCAAGATCCGGGTTTTGCGAGCTGGTACCTGAACGGCTATGCAGGCCGGTTGAAGCTGTCCACCGTTGCGTCATACGTCATTGCGCGACGGGAGCAACGCTGCGTCGCCAAGGCGCTGGAGAGGTGCAGCCCGCCTCCATCTCAGGTGCTCGATATCCCATGCGGAACCGGGAAGCTGGCCGGCGTGCTGGGCCAGCATAATTGTCGGGTGCTGGCTGCAGACATTTCAATGGAAATGATGGCCTTGGCTAAATCAGCATATGAAGGTCAATCCGGATTTCGGGGATTCATCCGATGTGACGTGACGCAGCTGCCGTTCGCCGACGAAAGCTTTGACACGGTGGTCTGCCTTCGCCTCATTCACCTTATCCCGCCACATCTCAGGCGCGACATTATCATTGAGCTCGCGCGCGTTGCCAGCCGTCGCCTGATCGTATCCTACGGCCTTGGCACCCGCCTCCAGAGAATACGGCTAAGGCTGCGGAAGATGATCACCGGAAGGATGTCGGCGCCTCATCCCGTCAATCTCACCGTTGCACGACAGGATTTCGCGGCGGCGGGGCTCAAGCTGGTACGCTCTTTTAGCGTCCTGCGGTTCCTGTCCTGCGAGCAGCTGTTCGTACTTGAGAAGGTAAAGGCTTGACCTGCCGCCGGTTTGCAGTCTTCGCGTTAGCACTGGTATTGCGGATCAGGCCGCTGATGGGTGTCAAAAGCTGAAACGGCTGTGGGAGGTAGCTGTGGAACCGGCAGGCAAGGCCATTCCGGCGCGCATGGCATCACTCGACCTGCTGCGCCTGGCTGCAGCCCTCGCGGTCGTGCTCTTTCACTATCTTTTTGGCGGCGCGATCGCGGGCAATCTCGACGTGGAATATCCTGCCGCAGCACCTTACGCCATCTACGGCTATCTCGGCGTCAATCTGTTTTTCCTGATCAGCGGTTTCGTCATCGCGTGGTCGGCCGAAGGTCGAACCTGGCAGGAATTCGCGGTCGCCCGCTTCGCCCGGCTTTATCCCGGATTCCTCGTCTGCATGACCGCGACGTTTGTTGTTCTCGTCGTCGCCAAAGATCAGCGTTTTCCGACCGATGTTCCAACCTATGTAGCCAATCTTTCCATGTTCGCCCGCCTCTTCGGCAGGCCGTCCATGGATGGCGTCTACTGGTCGATCATGCTCGAGATCCTGTTTTACGGCTGGGTTGCAGTGCTGATCTTTGCCGGCGCCTTTCAGCGCTGGAAAATACCCATCGCGGCCATCTGGCTCGCAATTTCGGCGACCAACGAGTTCTTCTTTGGGAACCCGATGATACGCATTCTCTTCATTACAAACTATGCGCCTTTGTTTGCCGCGGGCATCCTCGCGGAAGACATCGTTGCAAGGGGCCGTTCACCGGCTGCGTTCCTGTTTCTTGCCGTCGCGTTCCTGGTGTCTTGCCAGACCGCAATGTTCTCTCATAACTGGATGCAGGAGCACTTTGGCGCAGCCATTTCGTATCCTGCTCTCTTCACCGCCAACATGGTGGTCTACGGAGTCTTCGCTGGCGCGATATTGCTCCGCTCCGTGATTGCTCCATCCAAGGCTATCATGATGCTCGGAGGGTTGACTTATCCGCTGTATCTTTTGCACCAGTATATCGGCTACATTTCGCTTAACGCGCTGGCGCCTCATGTCGGCAAGAACGCCGCATTCTTCGTCGTGTTGGCCGGGGTCCTCCTTGCCTCTTTTATCGTCTGGCGCTTCATCGAGACGCCGGTACGCAAGCCGCTCGTCCGCGCCCTGGTGTCTGGGATATATCGCTTTGCACCAGCCTCGCGGCCAATCCGGCAAACCTCTTCCGCGCGAACGTCATGATCAGGAGCTTTCGGCGGATGCCGCAGAAGATGTTTGAGTCCAACCGCCGCCTCGCGGAAAAGGCAACTGGGTAGCCCCACGACGCCTGCGCAAGCGAATACATGATCTGTGGGTCAATCCGCAGGCGAGCAGCAGGCCGGCGATCAGGCGAGACAGCACCGGGGTTCCTTCCAAGCCGCCGATGTTGCACGGCACCGCTGTTGCGGCAATGCCGGCTGCGAGGCGCATTCGCATTTCGGAGAGGCGCCGTCTAGATCGGCAGCTTCGTCGATTGCGTCACATTTTGTTCTTGCTTTGTGCCGGCAGCTATGCTAGTAATTTGGCTACGGTGCAGATTCGCACTGACGACCCGCCGGTAGGCGGGTTTTGTTTTTGGTCTGGTTTTCAGATTTCCCGGCCGCCCTGCGTCGGACGGCTTCTCGACCGCGCCATTCGAGCCAAGCTCCACACGGTCGGATCAAGTTAGCCGAGTCTTATCCCGAATAGAACCATCCTTGGCTGGTCGTCGATACCGTTGCGGAAACGAGTTCGAAGGGAGCGCCCCTCCAACGCTCAATCCTACTTCAAACCTCAATATTTCTGTCAGAGGGTGTCGGTATGTGATTTGGCGCTAATATACGCCGTCTGTAAGTAGGCACGGTCGAAACAGAAAAAGGAATATTGGATGACAACTCTGCATTACACGTCAGGTGGATCGGGCACGGAAATTGCGCAAGCCGGATTCAATCTGGCCGACGTTTCATCTGTTGACCAACTCAATGCGCTGCCGGACGGTATGAAGGGCTTGGTCTACCTCAACGAAACCGACGGAGCGACGTCGTCCTTTATCGACAAGATCACGCCTTTCATCGGCAATCCGAAGCTGTTCGGATTCTTCCTGGTCGACGAGCCGGATCCCACCGGCCAATGGGGCACCTACGCCTCTGCCGCGAATCTGAAGGCAGAATCCGACTGGATTCACGCCAATGTGCCGGACGCCAAGACCTACATCACGATGATGAGCTTGGGGACGTCCGCGAATCCGGATTTTTCGAACACGTACAATCCCGCCAATACCGGTATCGATTACTACGGCGTGGATGTCTATCCTGTCCGCACGGATGGCGCGGTCGACTATAACATGATCGACAAATTCGTCGCTGCCGCTCAGGCATCGGGCATCCCGACGAGCAAGATCATTCCAGGCTACCAGACGTTTGGCGGTGGCGACTATAACACCGACATGGGTGGCAAATATGTCGTGCCCACCGCCGCCCAGATGGAAACCATGATGGACCACTGGGCCAAGCTGGTTCCGTCACCCGCCTTCGAGTACGCGTACGCCTGGGGTTCACAGCGAGGCGACACCGCGCTTGAGAGCTCCCCGGAACTGCAGGCCGTTTTCCGGCAACACAATCTCAGCATCGCCGGGACTGCTCCTTCCGAAGCTGCGGCCACCGATCCCATTTCTACGGCGACGGTCCCTTCCGAGGCCACCACCGGCGATAGCACCTCGACTGTCACCGCTCCTTCTGAAGCCACCTCCAGCGGCGGCACCTCGACCGCCACAGCCCCGGCCGAAGCCACCTCCAGCGGCGGCACCTCGACCGCCACCGCCCCTTCTGAAGCCACCTCCAGCGGCAGCACCTCGACCGCCACAGCCCCGGCCGAGACGATCACCGGCGGCAGCACCTCGACTGCCACCGCCCCTTCCGAAGCCACCACCGGCGATAGCAATCATGGCAAGACCACGCTTTCGCATCTCCTCGCCGGCAACGGCGGTTCGACTACTACCGCCGCCTCCGGCGCTACCGCCAGCGATGGCAGTCATGGCAAGACCGCGCTATCGCACCTCCTCGCCAGCGACGGCAGTTCGACTACTACCGCCGCCTCCGGCGCTACCGCCAGCGATGGCAGTCATGGCAAGACCGCGCTGTCGCCCCTCCTCGCCAGCGACGGCAGTTCGACTGATACCGCCGCCTCTGGCGCTATCACCAGCGATGGCAGCCATAGCAAGACCGCGCTTTCTCACCTCCTCGCCAGCGACGGCAGTTCGACTGCTACCGCCGCGTCCGGTACCACCACCAGCGATGGCAGTCATGACAAGACCGCGCTTTCTCACCTCCTCGCCAGCGATGGCAGTTCGACTGACACCACCCACGATAATGCCGGCGACAAGGTAAGCGAGGGCAGCAGCGTTGACCGTATATTGGCCTCGTTGAGCCATTCTCTTTCGGCCGGCTCGGAACTTCTCCCGACCAACGATCCATCCGACAAGACGGCAACCAGCCTGATCCGCCACGGATTCGCGCAAACCGTCCAGCCCGATGAAAGTGTGGGCGCCCAGGCAAAAAACGGCGCCGCCGCCGAGATCATGTCTGGCCACGGAGGCAACGATGCCTTCGACTTCAGCAAGCTTCAGGACAAGCTCCACCTCGATCAAGCCGCTCTTACCGAGCTTAAGTCGGGCGGGCTTTCATTGCATACTTCCCCTGCTGGTACGGCCACGGATGATGGTTCCCACCACATCATCTTTGACAGCTCAACCGGGTCGCTCTCTCTCGACAGCGACGCGGTCGGCGGCGCAACTCAAGCGCAGCTCGCTACCCATCTCCCGTTGCAGCATTACTCTTTGATCTGAAAACCGGAGCGGCGGACCTTCAACTCGAGCGTGTCCGCCGCTCCGTCCGTGTTCAATTGCGCCACGGAAGCTTGACTAAGAAAAATGCGATATCGGCAGACATCAGAGAGATCGAAGTTGGTCGCATTATCGCCAATGCGAATTCCGGATTCACCACACCCTACGCAGTCTCGGCAATTTTCAGCACTGCGTCGATCTCGGCCATCACCGTTGCCGGCAGCGGCCCTTTCTCCAGCGCACCGAGATTGTCCTCGACCTGCTCGGGCCGCGTGAAGCCGGGAACCGGCAAGGCGATTGCCGACTTGGCGAGTATCCAGCCGAGCGCGCCTTGCGCAAACGTGCGTCCGCCCGAGCTGAGCAGGTCGCGGATTGCCGAGAGCCTTGACAGATAATGCGGGTTGGCGGCGCCATCCCTGAAAAACACCATCCATTCGGCATTCCCGCCGCGCACATCGTTGGTGGGCAGCCGCATGGCCGGCGTGTATTTGCCGGTGAGCAGCCCCATTGCCAGCGGCACCCGGCTGAACGAGACGAGGTTCTCGCGCGCCGCGACGGCCATCAGCTCGTTCGCCGGGGTAAACACATTGAAGTCGTTCTCTACGGCGACGAACCCCTCGCGCGGCGCGTAGGCGGCAAGCCGTTCGCGGTGATCGGTGCTCCAGCCGAAGCCGCCGATCTTGCCCTCCTGGCGCAACAGGCCGAGCGTATCGAACACCTCGCCGGCGCGCTCGATCGGATACTCGTTGATATGTAGCAGCACGACGTCGATACAATCCCGCTGCAGGCGCTGCCGCGAATTGTCGATCGATGTCCGGATTGCCGCGGCAGAGGCATCCTCGGGTGCGATCTTACGCGTTTCGGGATCGCCGAAATAGCCGACCTTGGTGACGATGACGGCTTCGTCCTTACCCCTCAACGCCCGCCCGAGGATCAGTTCGGCATTGCCGGCGCCGTAGGCGGCAGCCGTGTCGAACACCCGCGCGCCGATCTCATAAGCCATCGCCAGCGCGGCTTGCGACCTGATATCGTCGACCTCGCCATAGATTGTCGCCGTGTCACGCCAACGCGCGGGGCCACCTGCCGCCCAGGTGCCGATGCCGATGCGCGGTACCGAGCGGCCATCCCAAAGCATCATCATCTGCATGCCCGGCTCCTCAACGACGCAAGCTGGCGTGGCGGGCACGCTCGCGGATCTCTTCGCGAGAAATGCCGGCGTCCGCCAGTGTGCTGTCCCGGGCCTGCCTCAAACTCGCAAGCGTCTGGCGATAGGCAATCCAGCGGGCGAAACGGTATCGAAGTTCATCCAACATGATCGTCTCCTTTGGTACGCAGAATGCCTGCGCGCCTGGGTTGGTCGGAAGCGCAAAACCTCTGCGCCAATCGCATGCGCGATCGAAAGGGTTCAGTTCGCTTCTTGGCCAGCCGAGGCGCTTGTCCCTGTCCCGCCAGGCAGGATTGTCCAACGCCTCCAATGCCTGCATACTTGCGCACGATGCCCGCTTTGCGCTACAGCCACGGTCGCAAGGAGTTTTTCATTTCTGCAAAATGGATATCGGCTGGGACGATCTGAGGTTGTTTCTCGACGTTGCGCGGCTGGGTGGCTTGAGCGCAGCGACGGGAACCACGCGCCTCAGCGCAGCCACCCTTGGACGACGCGTCACCGCGCTCGAAAAGCAGATCGGCGAACCGCTGTTCGTGCGCCAGCAGACCGGCTACCGGCTGACCCCGGTCGGCGAGGAACTGCTGCGGCGCGCCGAAGACGTCGAGGCGGCAATGCAGTCGCTGACCCGCTGGCGCGAGGGAAACCTGCCCGACCGCATTGTCCGCGTCTCGGCCGGGCCATGGACCTCGGCCTTCGTTTCCGCCCATATCGGCGATATCTGGACGGTCGATGACGGCATAAGGGTAGAGCTTGTCACCACCACCGACCGGGTTGACATCGGCCGCCGTGCCGCCGACATCGGCATCCGCAGCGAGCGCCCGACCGAGCAGTGGCTGGCCGGCCGTCAGAGCGGCAAGG